>JBFLXN010000078.1:0-11689 GCA_040755715.1 Candidatus Edwardsiibacteriota bacterium | reverse complement strand
TAACCTCCTCGGAAATTTTTTGACATTTAAATTATATCATAATTTCCGAGGATACTCAAGAAATAATCAGACTGGAAATCACTATTTTTTGTTGGAATAAATAATTTTTCACCAGTAACTATAATAAGTGTTGTGAAAGTTTGTCAAGAAAAAAACCTTACCACGGAACCATTATAGAACTTTTCCACCGGAGGCGGATCTTTCGGATAAGCGATTGAATAACCCTTTTGAATGACTTTGTGTCTTGGTGCTCTCTGTGGTTCAAAAATGTTCCGAAGGATCTGCCTCCCTGGCCATTGTCTCCCCGGCCGTTGTCTCAGGATGCGAAGCACAGGGGCAGGCAAGAAGCAGGGCAAACGGGCAGGCTGGCGGAAAAGTATTAAATGTTCTCCTTAATAAGTGCGCCATGCAGGACTCGAACCTGCGGCCCGCTGATTAAGAGTCAGCTGCTCTACCAAACTGAGCTAATGGCGCTCATTAAAATTTCAATATCTTACGAGAAGATAGTTTCGTCGCTCTGTCCGATTGTGCCAGATTTGTGCCATCTGATGATACAAAGTCTAATCTATTTACTGCGTCTTGTAGATGGTCTTGTGAAAGATGCGAATATCTCATCGTCATTTTTATATCCTTGTGTCCAAGAAGTTGTTGAGCAACCTTGAGACTTGCTCCGTTCATCACAAGATAACTTGCAAAGGTATGTCTCAGGTCGTGAAAACGGAAATCCTCAATACTTACTTTCTTCAACGCTGTCTCAAAATTCTTGCGCAAATTTTTCCTATACTCGTCTGAAAATACTAAATCTCCATTTCTTCTAATAGAAATCTCCTGCAATTGCTTATAGACTGCCTGATTCATTGGAATTATCCTGCGCTCATTTGTTTTTGTCTTCTCTACAATTATCATTCTGTTTTTGAAGTCAACTTCACTCCATCTGAGATTGAGGATTTCAGATTTTCTTAAACCTGTATATAAAGCAAAGAGCACAATGGTTTTTGAACCATACGGAAGTTCAGCAAACAATCGTTGTATTTCTTCTTTGCTTAAGAATCTCAATCTTCCGGGTGGTTCCTTTAGCTGTTTTACCCCTTTCATTGGACTTGTGCTGACATATCCCCATTCTATGGCTTTGTTGAATAAATGACGAAGGCAAGCGAGGTCGCGATTGACACTGGCAGGCGTGACATTCTTCAGTCTTTCTGTCTTATATCTTTCAATTTCCTGGGAAACTATCTCAGAAAGATATTTTTCCTTGAAGAAAGGAATCAGAGCACGAAGATTTGTAATATTAAGGCGATATGTGTTTGCTGACTTATTTGTCTTTGCATACTCAAGATATTGTTTTGCGAAATCTTCAAACAGAATCTTCTGACTTTCATGAATTCCTAAATGCTTGCCTTTAGCAATCTTTACTTCAATATCTTTTAAAGTCAATTCGGCAACACTCTTTGACTGCCCTATTCTCTTACGGATACGCTTGCCTTTATAGGTATAGTCAATATACCAAATCTTTCCTCTTTTATAGATTCGCATTTTTTCTCCTTTGTAATTATACTAAACTTGTGATAAAGAAGTCAACAAAAAAATCTGTCAAGGGCAGGAATTAGTTTAACTCCATTTCTACTACTTTCTTGACTCTTCCTTCTCTCCTCTTCTTATTGAGCCATTCTTGGATTTCTCTTTCACTGAAGCGGACAAGTCTCCCAAGTTTCAAGTATGGAATTATGCCATCGTGAATCCAACCATAGATTGTCATGGGCTTCACACTTAAAATCTCTGACAGTTGTTGTATGTTCAGAAAGCGGTCCATCGTTTTCCTCACTTAATCGCAAGAGATTTTGGGGTTGTCAACAAAATTTTCTTCTAAGCGATTTTTTTCCATCCTTGATATTGTTCTTGCTATTATCTGCTTGATGACCTGCGTTTTTGTCTCAAGTTCAGCTTCACTAAGTTGACTGAAGGATAAAATTATTCTCCTTGAGCGAGAGAGTGATGCAATTCTCTTGTCTTTGCTATGAAAAGATGGCTCTGTTTCAATTATGATTTTTTCTGATAAGTTTCTCATTGCCGGGTTTAAGACTTGTTAAGTCATGTCTCTGAATTCTTTCAGAGTTAGGATTTCATCTTAGCTCAGAGTACTACATATTGGACATTCTTTTCTTCTTTCTACTCTTCTAATGACTTCAGGAACATAGCCACATAGGAAAATTTGTCTGTAGTTCCAGTTCCTTTTTCTGTTCATAACCGTCGAGTCAATAGCAAAAAGGACAAGACCGGACATAATTTTGACCAGGTCGATGACAGCTGGTGTGTTTGGACAGGATTCTCGTTTGTTATTGATTGCATTTGGTATTGCACAGCCAAAACATGCCTTTTCTGGTTTCTGAATGAAGACATAGCCTGTATTCGCATTTCTGTCCAGCCCAGTGAATATCACTGGCGTTTTTCTGAGAAAGTATTTTGCTGTGAATAATCTTGTCTGGTCATTGTCAGGTGCGCAGATAACGATATCGCATTCTGTATCTATCCGTTCCTCTATTGCTTTTTGAAACATAAAAGAATATGTAATTATATCTGTTTCCCTTGTTGTCTCTTTCATAAGGTTTTTGGCAAGACAAAGTGCTTTGTTTTTATAAAGGTCCTCCTTGAAGAACCTTTGTCTCGTGAGATTCGACGGTTCCACAGTATCTGCGTCAAAAATTTTCAATTGCCTTATGCCTTTTCTGACAAGACCCTGACAGATTTCTCCCCCAAGTCCGCCTGCTCCTATCTGTAGAATAGTGAGTCCCTCTATAACCTTTTGGTCAAATCCCGGCACTGCTTCTTGTCTTACAGTCAAAATTCCTCTGTCTTCTTTGCTCATCTTCATACCTTTTGCATTAAATCTGCGGTATTTTGACCGCTTCAGTGAGTTCAAAAGTTTTAGCATCTATTTCTCTCACTCCTTTCCCATAGATTTGTATTTCAAATTTCTTGCCGTTTGAAAAGAATCGTACAAAACCGTCTCTGCTAAAAATTGCACCTATGGTCTTGTAATTTCCTTGCCGAAGTAGTTTATCGAGTCTCATATCAATGTCTGAAGGATGCGTCGCTTCTTTTCCCAGGCCAGGATGGATATGAAAGTAAGCAAAGAGCTTATAGTCGTATCTTGTCAGCTCTACCAGGACCTTTCTAACTGAAATTGAATCTGCTCTTGCATAGACAACGGACTGTTTTTCAAGGTCAATCTTGACGATACGATCAAGAACGACAACATTGTCAATCTCAACCCCTGTAACAAAGTGAAGTGATTCTTCTTCTTGTTGCTTCAGATAATTGTGGCAGTCTATTAGAAAGAGCGAAGGGATTATGTAGATAAGTTCCTTTTTGTCTTTCTGAGAACTAAGCTCGACTGCAATTCTATGAAGCTCACTCAGATCGAGTATAGCGCTGAAAAGATTTCTGGATTCTTCTACGCTGTGTGAGAGAGCTTTCTCCTTCAGCTTTGAGATGAGTGCGTCCATTTGCCTTTCTATAATTTTCTTTCTTCTCTGCCACTGAAGTTTCAGCACCAGATTTCCAATTTTCTTAGCCATGCCCTCAGACCTCCTTTAGATTCTCTATTGTTGTTTATAGTAAATGCCTCGGTTATGAGTTTCTCTATTGTGATTATCCCATCCCCTATACTGTCTGGCTTTTGTTGAAAGTGTACATGGTATTTGCCATTTCCCTTGTGTGAGAAACATGCCCAATGTGGACTCTCTTTCAGTTCAGACGGCGGGTCAAATATATAAAAGGAGTAAGAGTCTCCATAATCTCTTTGAATCAAACCCTTCCATCTGCCAAATTTTGTTCTGTACCATCCTTTGTATCCTTCTTTCGTCTGAATCCATCCTGACCTCATCCAGTAGGGCAGACCTGACCGTTTATTGAGAAATAAGGCTTTTTCATATCTTTTCGTTCTTATGATTTCCACCTTCTTTGTTTCAATGTACCTTAAGTGAGACACTGTCTCCTGTATGTCTGCTGTTTGTCGGAAGAAGAGGAAAGAATTCCCCCCGGAGGGGGAGGCAGTGGATTTGCCAACAGAAACATCCTCCGGGGAAGCGTAGACCTCGTCACCGTCATTCACAAGATTATAGAAGTTTTCATTGAGGTCAAAACTTTGCTCGTTGCCTTTTGAAAGGGCATAGCCATGCAGGCCATTCTCAGCAAGAACAGCCCTTACAGTCGTATCTGGCGAGATGGCTATGTCCCTTATCTCTCCACTGCCTGCCACCACAAGGGAGATGGTTTTTCTCTGCATTGCTTCTTTTCCTCCTTTCTTTGTGTGATTTTATTCCACTAATTTTGTTCCACATTTTATTCCGTGTTATTTCCTATTATTATATTATTTTTTTGTGGAATAAATTCCTTAAGTAGCTGAAATTTCACCTTTTGTTTGTGTTCGTCACTTTTAATAGATTTATCTATCTTTCTCTTTATTTGTTGCAGCACTTTCAAATTGGATGAAACAATAATTATTTCATCAGAGAAGGCTAAGTCGAGAAGAACATTTTTAATGACATGTTTTGGTGTCTTTTGATATTCAATAGATGTGGTCTTTTTGGTTTTCATATCTTGAACCACCACGTCTATGTTCTTGTTGCCAATATAGGCTTCTATTACGGCTAGTTTACCCTGTCTTATATAGTAATCTCTTATGAATCTCTGGGCCATTCTGTGTTCGCTCCCACCTTTACCTATTAACATATTCTTCTCCTTTCTGGGTGAGCTTTAACCTCATTTGTGGTCTCTTTCTCTCTCCGGTATGAATTGTTATCTCCTCAACTAGACTGTTCTCTTTTAACTGGTCCTTAATCTTATTTCCTTTCCTTCTTGATAGACCCAGGGAATCATATATGCTAGAGATATTATTCTCGGGATTTCCTTTGACGTAGTTTAAGAATTCCATCCAATGTTCAAAGAGGTTCTTGACCTGTGTCTTTTGGATTGGTGCTGGCTTCACTGGCTCTTTTATTGTCTCTGTTCTCGGCTCTATTTTTACTATAGGCTTATCAGGACTGTGTCTTGGAATAAAAGAGAGCTGAGAGATTATTGGATGCATCATTCGTTCAAGCTCGTCATTGATAATATGCTCTTTTACTTTGCATCGGGGGATTCTCATGAGAAATGGATATGGATAATGTCCCAGAGAGACTAAGGCATAAGGAATTGCCAGTCTGGCAATCCTTATCTGGGTAGACTCATTACCACCTAGAGAAATGGCGGCACTTCTTATTTCTTTCGGATGAACAAGATGAAAGCATATCTGGGTATAAATATTGTTTCTGATGAAGTCAGCCAGTTCAGAGGGATTCTGGTCTGAAATAATCAGGCCTATACCCAATGCCCTCTGTTGAGTGACCACATCTTTGATGTAGTTTGTGGAGTCCCCTATCCTGCTTTTTCCGAAGACCATTTTGGCTTCGTCAAAGATGTGGATGTTTCTTAATATGTTTCTTTCTCTATTCTTGAGCCCTTGTTCAAAGAGATTTTTCTGTCTCAATTTCAGAAGCCAGGACCTTAAATCCTCGCTGAGATTGTCCATCTCATAGGATACCACTTTGAAATTGTCAAGACTGTATCCAGAACTGCAGTTTATCATATCACCGATTCTGTTGATGATGGATGAGATAACCTCTAAACATCTGTATATCTTTTGACTTGACTTTTCTGTCTTCTCGTTGAGAAAGTCATATAAATCAAACATAGTGGGACTGTATCTTCCGCTGCTATAGACATCGTATAGCTTATACAATTCATCAGTATAGTTAATAAGCATCTGTTTTGTCTCTGGTCTCAAGTTGAAGTCTTGCTGAAATGCATCCCAGAAGAATTGGATGTAACCTTTGGGGTTGCCTATTGGTTTCAGAGGGTTGAACTTATTGTTGTCTGGATTAAGGATAACCATAGGTCTGCATTCGGGAAGAGTTAGCAGGTCTCTGTATTCCTGTTTGAAGTCACATATCTCACATCTTATGCCTTGCCCAACAACTTGAGGAATTATGTTAAAATTAAGATTAGTCTTACCAGATCCCAGCCTTCCACAGGTGAAGATATTCTGATTGAGTTGATTCAGAGTGAGTCTTACGGGAACATTATTTTCTGCCACATAGCCAAGATGGATGCTTCCGCTGAAGACATTTGAATCAGGGACCTCACTGTGAAACTGCTCTTTCAGCAACTTTGGCATAAGTCTTCTTTCTACACTCTTCGCATAACTCTGGACAAGTTCACGGTTTTGTGGAAATGCTCTTATTACTTTTAATGCCTGAAGGACAAAAGGTTCTCTTTCTGAACCTGTCTCTCTGGCAAGATTCATTATATGAAGGAATGCCTGTAAACAGGGGTCTGAATCTAAAGTATGAAGCATTTTTTTCTCCTGCACAATTATTGTTTTAGTTTCTTGAAATCTTTCCAAGTATCATAGTTATCTATCGCTATCTTGTAACACTCTAAACAGTATGGATATTCTTTATCCCCTTCCTTGAGGAAATGAACATGGCGCAAGCACAGAGTTTTCTTACAGGCATAGCAGTGGAATGTATGCTCTCGACAGGTGTAGTTGCCACAGACATCACATCGGCCGCCAATCTCATTCTCCCTTATTACTTCTCCACAGGCAGAGACAATAAGACTCTCTTCTACAAATCTTTCTATACCTTCATCTGTCTCTTTCATTGTTGTCTTCTTACTGGTAAAACCCTGGTCTTTGACTGATTTAGGCTTTTTGAATATTGTCTCTCTACTTATAGGTTTAAAGAAGTCATCAATATTTTCCATCTTTGACCCCCTATCCAACTATTATCTGAACAAGAAAAAGAAGAACGATTAACGAGTATAGAATTGTCCTCAGTTTAACCTGAGTCCCGTATCTCGGTGTGAGCAAGAAAGGAATTCCCTTTGGCAAAAAGATTAAACAAATGATTGAGAATAAAAACAAGAAGGCAAAGAATCCCTGATTGTTTCGGAGCCAGCCTAGGGGTAAGTTTAAGGTTATGACTATTCCGATAAGTAACATAGAGACCTGTATAAATACCGACCTTAAAGGTATAAAGAGCCAAGAGGCCCACAACAGGATATAAGATAACAACAATAGAAAGCTTATCCTGATAATAAACAAAGAGATATGAGGATTTAAGTCGTGTGTAAAGGCAATGAATGTGTCTTTAATCCAGATAAGTAAGTCCATGTCCTCTCCTATTATTTCCCACTAAACTAATTGCAGAAAAAAGAAAAATATTCCTGTATAAAAAAGAATCCCCCATTTTGGTGGGGGACTCTAATTTTCTAAATGTTTAAGTACTACTATATCTAATCTAATTCACCGCGTTCTTTTAGTCCTTTAAGTATTTCAAGTCCTTCTCTGCAATCTTTACAGCTCTTTATGTGTTCCTCTATGTACAGTCTTTTCTTGCTATAAAGCTTGCCGTCTACGTAACGAAGACATTCATCTGTAGCTGGACATCCTTTTGCCCGGAGCTCTCGGTCAAATTCTCGGAGTTGTCTATAACTTTTTGCAGCTTTTGCTACAAGCTCTTCTAGTGTGTCAGCACCGAATATATCTTTTGTTTTTTTTGCAAAGCCGTCCTTTATATTTTTCACCAAAGCAGAACAGAAGTCGCAATTTGGAATATGTTTATCATAATACTCCCCTTCCCTTTTGCTAAGCTGTCCTAAGACGTACTTACACGCCTTAATTAGATATAAACATTTTTTTCCCATTTTTCTTTTATTTACTCTAGAGTAAAGAGTTTATAAAGCTTTCGTTTGACCCATTTTAGTCCTTTGATTTTGTTCATAAATTCCAAATCGTTTGATTTCATCTCAATCAATCTGAGCCTAGTCCTGAATTTTCTTGACCGAACCGTTCCTATCGGAATATTCAAGGACTGTGCAATTTCCCCATCATCTGAACCGTCGATCAAAGCCATTGTGACTGTGCGGAACTCCTCTGGCATTTTCTTAATGTTCTCTATCAAATGCTCAGCTTCTTCCTCTTCAATGATTCGCTTTAGTGGGTCAGAGTCTACTGCCTGCTGTTCAATTTGATCGTCCAGAGGTGTGAAAATTTTTTCTTTTCGCTTCTTTCTTCTCTCTGCTCTGCATTTGTTGACTATAATGCTTCTTATAAAAGACCTTCCTCTGCCTCTTTCTTCATACTTTTGGATTAAACCTGCTAAAGCCAGGAAACACTCCTGCCATACGTCTTCCCAATCTTCCTCTAAACCAAACCCTTTTATGATTGTAAAGGCATAATTTCTGAATCTCCCCTCCAATTCCGTCCAAGCCATATTATCCCCTTTCTTACAGGCTTCCATGAGTTCTGCGTCATCCAATTCAATATAAAACCTTCGGTCTCTCCTAGTTAGCTCTGCAAAACCTAAAGGAACTAAGACTGGTTGTTTTGGGAAAAGCATTTTGCGAACTGTTTCAAGTCCAGGAATTCTGAACTCCTTTTCTTTTGTAATCACTTTTTCTCTTTCAGAAGCAACAAAATAAAGTTCAAAATAACGAAGGATCTTTGGCAGAAATCTTTGTGGGTCCTCGATTTCAGGGGCTTTTACTTCGGGTATTTTTTCTATGGCACGGATAACTTCCAATTCTTCCTGGCAGTACTTGCACTCTTTTAGATGGGCCTCTATTTTCCTTCTCTCGTCAATAGAAAGGCGGTCTTCAATCAAGCCAAACATCGTGTCTGCATCTGGGCACTTTCCTAGTATTTCCTTTTCTCTCTGCTCTTTCATTCCTGCTATCGTTAACTCTAAAAGAATGCCTATGGAAGCAAAATCGCTCAGTTTTGTAGTGCATTTGTCACACTTATCCAAGTGTTTAGATGCCTTTTTGAGATTGACTGTGGATTTGTCGCCATCCAAGTATGCCAAGACTTCTTCCGAAGATAAATGGTTCATTTTTTGTTTCCTCCTTTCTCAAGTTTTCTTACAGAGATTAAAATCACAAATAAGACTGAGACCATAGTGTAGACAAAGAGCAGCCTGAGTCCCTCCAGAAAATCAATATAGACCCCATTGATTGCTAAGCATAATATGCCAGCTGAAAAAATAAAAAGATTGTTCAAATGCATAAGCCTCCAAAACTTACTTATGAAGAAATGTAAAGGAAACCATTTCCAAGAGGCAGGAAGGAGCGCCTTTCTAAGAGTTTCTGTCTGTGTGAGTCTTAAGGGCAGACAACTTAAGAATATTAGCACAATCGCAATTGCGTAAGAAAGAAACAAACTCAATTCTTGGCGTAAACTGGGTTTCATACCAAGAAAAGAGCCTGATGCACTGATGAAGAATGCGCACAAAACTGCGAGAAAAGATAGACCAATTATAGAAAAAGGGGAGAGGAAATATCCTATTTCTATGAGCACATTTCTTTTTTCTCTTATAGCACGAATTCTTTCAAAGGCTGTAGAATACCAATGCACTCTCACTAAGAAGAAATCAACAAACCTTTGTTTCACGCCCAGAAAGGCTTCCTTAAAATTATGTGCAACTTCAATGTATTCATCTTCATCATATGTTTTAAAGCTCTCCATAAATTGAGAAACTTTAGATATCCCTTTTGTGGGCAACAGAAAGAGATATATCTTTTTGATTGCTTCAATCAATTCAGCGCTATGATTGTAAAAGTGGGCTGCACGTGTATCAGCTAAGTATTCTCTTTCACGTATTGCATGAGCGGTTACCTGCATAATAATTGCTCTGAAGAGATATATGCCAAAGAGCAAAACTGTCAGCACAATTATATTAGTCCAAGATAATCCTATTCTTAGAAAACCAAAAAACAATGACAAGAAACAACTTGCTGTGGCAATTGTAAAAGCTGGTGAAGGCACAAAGCTTCTCGCCCATAGCGGCATAAAATGGTCTTTATGGAGCACATGGCTCAACTCATGCAAGAATACCGCCTCTATTTCTGTTTCCGATAATACATCCCTTCTAAAAAGGTCGGCAAAATCTTCAGATACCAATAAAGCGAAATTATTCTTTCCTTTTCCCACGATACCACAACCTGCAAACCCAGGAATACTATCTCCGATGCTTTTCCCTACAAGAAAGAATGTTGGCTCCGCATTCATTCCTGTGGTCTTCGTCACTTTCTTGAGGACATCCCTCAATAGTAGAATATTTTTGTCACTAGCATAGTCTTTTTGTTTTCTGAGCAAGCGCAAAAATTGCCGATAACCAAAACATAGATGGGACACAGTCACTAATGGCATAATCACTAAACCAATTAAAAGGAAAACATGTGTAAGTACCTTGACTAATCTTTTTTCTTCTTGAGCATTTCTAAGAAGATTAATAATAGTGATGTAAAATGGAACTCCTCCAACCTTTCCTGTGTAAAGAGCAAATAAGAATAGTAATGGCAGAAATATAAGGACAATAAATATAAGACGGACCCTAAAAGAGTTCTCTATAATGGCAATTGAAAAATAGTCTTTCCTTCCAAAGAGGAAAAACAATAAGAGAATAAGCGAAACTTCTATCGCAATAAAGAAAATAATCACAATATCAGTATATGGGATATCGTCATAAAAATCAACAATATTTTCTAAAGTTTTTTGAGGTCTCTATCACCTGATTATTGGTGTTATGCCTTTTTCTGCTCTGTATTTTGAATTTATACAATTTATGATGTATATGACACAACAACCGGTGCAGCCGATAAGGGAAACAAGGAAAAGAAAAAATGGAAAAGGAACAAGCAGTTGTGGCTGCACTAAAACCCACACAATGGCAATACTCACAAGATTATTCCTGTGTATTTTAAACCAGTGTTTGTTGTAGAACAACGAAAGGAGCAGAAGTAGAGCTCTGGCTTCAGATTCCGAGCCAGGCGTGCCAGGAATGAATGCAATTTCTAATGTTCTCGCATCCCAGAAGCGCAGAGGCATGCAACTCAACATGCTAATCATAATTGGTATGAACATCAGTGTCAACAATAGAAATAGAACCGAGGGATTTCCTTCCAAGTCTCTATGAGGCACATTAATCCATATCCCGACAATTAACGCAAATGCTGTGCACAAGAAAGTCGTAATTGCTACGTCCTTGAGTGGCATTGGTTCTATTTTTTTCTTTCCTAGGAAATATTTAGCTCCTTTCAGTGCATGAATTCTATCCATTATGTGAGGATGCCATGAAGCTTGCCCTTTCAAAAATCCAACAAAACCATTGACTTTGTTTTGAAAATCTGTAATGTGGTTTCCCTTGGCATTGACAAAAAGAAGCTGTTCAAAAAGTCTCCTTTTGGGAACTAAGATGGAATTAACCTTCTTTAAGGTAGCTGACATAATCTCAGGTGATACTCCGCTTTCGCATGCTTTGGCATCCGCTATATACTCTCTTTCCCGCATACACTGAGCAATGACCTGCAAAAGAACTATTCTCACACAGTAACTTATCAAGATGATAACTATGCTAGGGCACAGGAATTCTACCCACAATACACGAATCCCCCCTAATTTGATTAGAGCAGAGAAGAAAAATGCTGCTGAGTAACAGAAAGCTACAGGAAGTGGAGTGAAAGTATATAGTTACTGGTGAAGAATCAAGACTTCAATATAACTGGTTCCTGATAAGGGAAGCCAAAGTTTTTGCTCTTTGACATTTTCTATTCTTATTTTCTTTTTCCTTTGCGAGAACGATAAATTCCA
>JBFLXN010000077.1:0-11690 GCA_040755715.1 Candidatus Edwardsiibacteriota bacterium | reverse complement strand
TCTTTAACCTCCTCGGAAATTTTTTGACATTTAAATTATATCATAATTTCCGAGGATACTCAAGAAATAATCAGACTGGAAATCACTATTTTTTGTTGGAATAAATAATTTTTCACCAGTAACTATGTATAAAAGATTTCCCATATCACCATATCATCGTATTACTGCAGTTTCAGACGGAAATCTTGTGGTTTAAACTACAGAACCCACACTGATGAACTTTGAAAGGAGAAAAAATGGAAGAGCGGCATTTTGACCAGGAATTGAAAGAATTGAAAAAAGCCCTGATTGATATGGCTAGTATTGTAGAGGCAATGACACATAAATCAGTGCAAGCATTAAAAGAACGAAATGCGTCATTAGCTAAAGAACTCATTCCCGAAGATGAAAAGGTCAATCAATATGAGATAGAAATAGAAGAGCGCTGTGTTACTCTTTTGGCCCTCCGGCAACCAGTGGGTTCGGATTTGCGATTTATTGTCAGTGCCATTAAGATTAATAATGATTTGGAAAGAATGGGAGACCACGCCGTAAATATAGCCGAGTGCGCTCTGTCTCTGATGCAGGAACCTCTTCTTAAACCTCTCATAGACATTCCTCGTATGGCAGAAGCGGCGATGAAGATGCTTCACGAAAGTATAGAAAGTTTTGTCAAGAGAGATGCAATAGAGGCAAAGCAGGTCTGTGAACAAGATGACGAGGTTGATAATCTTAGAGACCAAGTGTTTCGCGAACTGCTAACATTTATGATTGAAAACCCAAAAACAATCTCTCGGGCGATGGAGCTAATTCTGGTAGCGCGAAACTTAGAAAGAATTGCTGATTTATCAACCAATATTGCTGAAGAAGCCATCTTTATGAGTGAAGCTCGTGTAATCAAACACCACGCGGAAGAGAAGAAATGCTAAACGCTATGTGCTAAATCCTTGCTAAAGGCAAAAAAACATAATGCCTAGAGTATAAACCGCAGAATGAATCATTTTATTTAACTTTTTTATTTAACTCGTTGTTTTTCATTATGTTATATAATAGTATAAGTGGTTCATTTTTAAGCAAAAAGTTCAAATTTTTGTGAAAATCTTTATTTACCTCTTGCATTTTTAGAAAAAATTTGTTATAATTATATGTTGAAATTACGGAAAATGGCAGAGGGTTTATAATTGATAGTTTATAGTCTATAGTTGTCTATAGCAAAAAAAACTATCAACCATCAACTATTAACCATCAATTATCAACTATAAGGAGGGAGGTTTATGAAGATTAAACCTTTAGGTGACCGGGTAGTAGTAAAGCCGTTGGAGCCCGAAGAAAAGAAAAAAGGGGGAATTATCATTCCCGACACCGCCAAAGAGAAACCGCAAGAAGGAGAGGTGATTGCTGTTGGGCCGGGTAAAATTGCCGACAATGGAACACGAATTGCTATGGAAGTAAAGGCAGGAGACCGAGTTCTCTACGGAAAATATTCCGGCACAGAAGTCAAGATAGATGATGAGGACTATCTGATTATGCATGCCGATGACATTCTATCTATTATTGAAAAAACCTAATTGCAAATGCAACCACGAATTACTCGAATTTCCGCCAGCTGCCAGAGGCGAGCCTCGCCTTCCTGACCGTTGGCTTCGCATCTTGACTCAACGGACAGGTCGGCGGGAGACGAATCAGCCTCAGGCTGAAAACGGAATAATAATTCGTGTAATTCGTTCAATTCGTGGTTACAATTATTAATTATTAAAGGAGGAGAAAAAAAATGGCTGCCAAGCAAATTGAATATGATGTCAAGGCGAGAGAAGCCCTGAAACATGGGATAGATAAATTGGCTGACGCCGTTAAAGTTACCCTAGGTCCAAAAGGTCGAAATGTTGTCTT
The DNA here is from genome assembly GCA_040755715.1 of Candidatus Edwardsiibacteriota bacterium. GTDB lineage: Bacteria > Edwardsbacteria > AC1 > JBFLXN01 > JBFLXN01 > JBFLXN01. The sequence goes on along the minus strand of JBFLXN010000077.1, from coordinate 9,821 downwards.
GGACAAAAAATTTGGTTCTCCCACTGTGACTAAAGACGGTGTTACCGTAGCTAAGGAAATTGAACTTGAAGAGCCTTACGAAAATATGGGAGCCCAAATGGTCAAAGAAGTAGCTTCTAAAACCTCAGATATTGCTGGTGATGGAACAACTACCGCTACTATTCTGGCTCAAGCTATTTATAGAGAAGGGTTGAAGAATGTGACTGCTGGTGCTAATCCGATGGACTTGAGACGGGGGATTGATAAAGCAGTAGAAGTAGTCGTTGAAGAATTAAAGAAGGTTTCCAAACCAACAAAAGGCAGACAGGAAATCTCTAATATTGCCACTATTTCGGCTAATTGCGATAGAACAATTGGAGATTTAATTGCTGAAGCTATGGAAAAAGTAGGCAAGGATGGGGTCATCACCGTAGAAGAAGCAAAAGGAATGGAGACGACTTTGGAAACAGTAGAGGGTATGCAATTTGACCGTGGATACATTTCTCCATATTTTGTTACCAATGCTGAAAGAATGGAAGCGGTCTTAGAAGATGCCTATGTGCTGATTCATGACAAAAAGATTAGTTCTATGAAAGACCTTCTGCCAATTTTGGAAAAGATTGCCCAGGTTGGGAAACCGCTTCTTTTGACTGCTGAAGATATAGAAGGAGAAGCTCTGGCTACCTTAGTAGTAAATAAGCTACGCGGCACACTTCAGGTCTGTGCCGTAAAAGCCCCGGGTTTTGGTGACAGACGAAAGGCAATGTTAGAAGACATTGGTATTCTTACCGGAGGTAAAGTGATTTCTGAAGAATTAGGCTTCAAATTGGAGAATACAGTGATTGGAGACTTGGGGAAAGCGAAGAGAATTACAATTGACAAAGATAATACTACTATTGTTGAGGGTGCTGGTAAGGAGAAAGATATTAAGGACCGGATTAAACAAATTAAGACCCAGATTGAGGAGACGAAATCCGACTATGACAAAGAAAAACTGCAGGAACGATTGGCGAAATTGGCTGGCGGAGTGGCTGTCATTAATGTTGGTGCAGCGACAGAGACAGCTATGAAAGAAAAGAAAGCCAGAGTAGAGGATGCCCTCCATGCTACCCGAGCCGCTGTAGAGGAAGGAATTATTCCCGGAGGAGGGGTGGCCTATCTCAGAGCCATTTTAGCCCTTGAAAAATTGGACCTTTCCGGGGACCAAAAAATTGGAGTTCAGATTGTTAGACGGGCTTTAGAAGAACCGGTGAGACAAATTGTAGATAATGCTGGATTAGAAGGAGCGGTGGTGGTAGAACAATTAAAGAAAGAAAAAACAAATGTCGGTTACAATGTAGAGACTGACCGGATTGAAGATATGGTGGAAGCCGGAGTAATCGACCCAACCAAAGTAGCCCGCATTGCCTTACAGAATGCTTCTTCCGTGGCTTCACTTCTTCTTACTACCGAAGCTATCATCAGTGAAAAACCAAAAGAGGAAAAGGCCCCGCCGCCAATGCCACCTGGTGGATATGGTGAATATTAAGTTGGTGAAGTTCTAACCTTTGGGGGAAACCAAAAATTAAGAAATTAAAAAACTGAATTGTAAAACAAACTAATTTTGACAAGGTGGTAATAGCCGGGTCTTCTGAAAGAAAGGCCCGGCTTTTTTATGTTTGGTCTTACTCTTGCCATTGTGTGCCTCTTTTGTTCGTTGACCTTATTATTTCCTGAAGGTAGTTAATTGATTTTATCCCTGTAATTATTGTTCTGAAGATTATCCGTTTTCCATCTCTGCTTTTCGTGATTTTTGTTTGAAGTAAAAGAAGCGCCCTTTCCTTTTTCCCTTGACTTTGCTCCGGAAACTATGATAACATATTGTTATGTCTCTTGAAATAGAGAAAATCAGACCACTTATAAGACGAGCTTTGCGAGAAGACATTGGTAAAGGTGACATTACCAGTAATTTGACTGTCTCCTCTAAAGCCAGAGCTTTAGGCATTATTATGGCCAAAGAAGAGGGAATCTTAGCTGGACTCCAGGTGGCTATAGCTACTTTTCAGACAATTGACAAAACGCTCATTCTTCAACCTCAGTCTTCTGATGGAACAAAAATAGGTTATGGAGATGTTGTTTTGTCTATTCAAGGTAAAGCTCTAAGTATTCTCAAAGGGGAACGAGTAGCCTTGAATTTTTTACAAAGGCTTTCCGGTATCGCCACTTTCACCGCCAAATTTGTAACTATAATTGAAGGAACAAAGGCAAAAATTTTAGATACCCGCAAGACGACGCCGGGATTGCGTCTTTTAGAAAAAGCGGCCGTCAGAACTGGCGGTGGAGAAAACCACCGCTTTGGATTAGATGATATGATTTTAATTAAGAGCAACCATATTGAAATTGCCGGCGGAATTTCTGAAACGGTAAAAAAAATCAAATCTGCAGATACAGGACAACTTTTTATTGAAATAGAAACTAAAAATCTTTCGGAAGTTCAAGAGGCACTACAAGCAGGAGTGGACTGCCTTATGTTAGACAATATGAGTGTAGAGATGATTAAAGAAGCCGTGAAGATGGTTCAAAATGTCACCTTAGAGGGAATAAAGAAACCATTTCTTGAAGCTTCCGGCAAAATCAATTTGGAGAATATCCGAGCCATTGCCGAAACCGGAGTTGACTATATTTCCATCGGAATGTTGACCCATTCTGCTCCGGCTTTAGATTTTAGCCTTCGGTTAAAACAGTTAGGGAATTAAGTTCAAATCATACTGAAACTGCAGATGGACGCGGTTTCATAAATTTTTTGCTTAAAAATGCTACTGGTAATTGATCTCGGTAATACCAATATTGTTTTGGGAATATACTCCCGTGAAAAACTCGTTCATCATTTCCGCATTACTACTCCTGAAAACCTGAGCATTGATGAATGTGGCTTATTGGTCAAACATTTATTGGCTGAAGCAAAAATCAATTGGCGAAAGATCAAAGATGTGGTTTTATCTTCGGTAGTGCCTCGCTTAACTTCAGTCTTTGAGCGAATGGTTTTCCAATATTTACAGAAGAAACCTCTAATCGTAGGAGCTCATCTTAAGACCGGCTTAAAAATAATGTATGACAATCCTACTCAAGTTGGTGCTGACCGAATTGCCAATGCCGTAGCCGGATTTGAAATATATGGTGGCCCCTTGATTATTGTAGATTTGGGCACGGCCACTACTTTTGATGTAATTTCAAAAAATGCTGAATACCTTGGCGGAGTGATTGCACCGGGTTTGCTAACTGCCTCTCAAGAACTTTTCAGAAGAGCGGCAAAACTCTATCAGATAGAACTGTCACCGCCAACCAAAATCATCGGCACTAATACTGAAGAAAGTCTTAGAACTGGAATTATTTTAGGAACAATCGGACAAATTGATGGAATCGTCAAACGCATCTGGCAGGAATTAGGTGAAGAGACAAGGGTTATTGCCACTGGTGGCTTAGCTTATTTAGTAGCGAATGATTCAGAGACGATTGAAAAAGTAGATCGTTTCTTGACTTTGGAAGGTTTACGCCGAATCCACCTTAAAAATAAATCAAATATTAAAAATCAAATATCAAAATGACATATCAAAATTTAAAATTTGAAAGAGAGCAATTAAACGAAAACTTCTGATTTCGGTTTATCATTTTTATATTTGATATTTGATTTATAATTATGTCCACTCAAATTCTCATTAACTCCACGGAAAATGAAACCAGGATTGCTATCTTAGAAGATATGCGTTTAGTGGAACTTTGGGTAGAACGTGCTCAACAAAAGCGTATCGTCGGAGATATTTATAAAGGAAGAGTAGAAACAATTAAGCCAGGTCTTCAAGCTGCTTTTATTGATATTGGTCAGGAAAAAAGCGCCTTTCTTCATTTTGATGATACTACCTATGACCCTAAAGATTTTGAAGATACGACCGAATTAGGACAAGAAACTTTTAGCTCAGACAGAATCCGACACTCTGTCTCTTCCTCATCGGAGTCGTCGGGCCGTCCCAAATTTCGTGCCGAATCAATTGAAGATATGCTCAAAGAGGGACAGGAAATTTTAGTCCAGATTTCTAAGGAATCAATTGGAGATAAAGGTCCTCGAGTGACCGCTTATCTCTCTTTAGCCGGTCGCTATTTAGTCTTGATTCCACAAGAAAATAGAATCGGTATTTCACGCAAGATTGAAGATCAATCTGAACGTCGTCGGTTGCGTAAAACTGTTTCAGAAATGATGCCTTGTGGCTTTGGGGCTATCATTCGGACTGCTGCTGAGGGCAAAGAAAAAAAAGACTTCCGTAATGACCTAAAAATTCTCTTACAGCACTGGCGGCAAATCAGAAAGAAAGCTAAAAAAACTTTTGCTCCAGCTCTAATCTATCGTGAGGTAGAAATAACGATAGGAATGTTGCGTGACATTTTAAATGAAAAGGTGGAAAGCATTATCGTTGACTCTAAAAAAACTTATAAAGAGATTCTTGATTATTTGAAAACAATCTTTCCAGAAATGCGTTCACGGGTGCTTCTATATCAGGAAGAAATACCGCTTTTTGAAGCCTACGAGATTGAAGAACAAATTGAAAAAGCATTGGGACGTAAGGTTTGGTTGAAAAAAGGTGGGTATATTACTATTGACCAGACAGAAGCTTTGGTAGCTATTGATGTTAACACTGGACGCTATACCGGGAAAAGAAACCCTGAAGAAACAGTATTAAAAACAAATTTGACGGCTTGTCGAGAAATTGCCAGACAGTTGCGATTGCGAGATATTGGTGGAATTATCGTCATTGATTTTATTGATATGGAAAAAGAGGAAAACAAAAATAAGGTAATGACTGAATTGAAAAATATGTTGAAAGACGACCGCGCCAGACCGAAAGTTTTAGAAATAAGTCCATTAGGAATTGTAGAAATGACCCGAAAGAGGGTTCGCCCCAGCTTATGGCATGCCTTTTCCGAAGATTGTCCTTTTTGTCAGGGAACAGGGCGAGTTCTCTCAAAATTAACTATGACCATGCAAATAGAACGCTGGTTCGGGAAATTTGGTGCACAATTGAAAGGAAAGGAATTGGAGATTAGAGTTCATCCGAGTTTAGGGAATTATTTAAGAGAAGAAAATTCAGAGTTTGTCAATCAACTTTGTAAAGATTGGCGATTGAAGATAGAAATTCAGGATGACCATTCCTTAAGCCTTGAAGAATTTCATGTCTATTTTGCTGAGACAAATTTTGAAGTTGACAAAACAAAGTGAATTTTGATATAATTCTTACTGCAAATTGTAAATCAGAGCCCGTATTCCTGAACCTGTCAGGAACAGGTTTTGTGCTTTGGATTTGGGATTTGCCCGAACGAAGTGAGGCTTATCTTGCCGGGATGGTGGAATTGGAAGACACGTACGTTTGAGGGGCGTATGGGGCAACCTGTGTGGGTTCAAATCCCACTCCCGGCACCATAAAAAATCAAATATCAAAAATTAAAAATCAAAAATAAAGATGCAAAAATCAAAACTACATATCATCGCACTCCAAAAAGTTTTGAAAGTTTTGAATTTTGATTTGTATTTTTGATATTTAACGAAGGAATTATGTCAATAAAAGATTATTATGCCATTTTAGGCGTTGACCGATTTGCCACTGAACAAGAAATTAAAACCGCCTATCGCCAGTTAGCCAAAAAATATCACCCCGACTACCAGACTGAAGGACAGAAGCAACTGACCAATGTTCAATTTGACGAAATAAACGAAGCCTATCATACATTGATTGATAGGAAGAAACGAAGTGAATACGACTGCATCCTTCGTGATAAAACTGGAACGTTGGCACCCGAAAAAACCTTACAGATGAATCAAGCTGAAACCAGTTATGGCCACGGAATAGAAGCACTTAAGCGGGCTGAATATAGAAGAGCAATTGAATATTTTAGAGCGGCCATAAAATTTAATCCTCAGAAGGCTATGTTTTACAATAGATTAGGACTGGCCTTGGGAATGATTGGTAAATACAAAGAGGCAGAAACATACTGTGAGCAGGCTATTAAACTGGAAATGTTTAACCCACAGCATTACTTAACACTGGGTCTGATTTATGAAAAGGCTAAAGCATTGGACAAAGCCAAAATTCAATTTCAAGAAGCCTTGAAATGGGACCCTCAGAATCGTCAGGCTAAAGAAAAACTTCAAATACTTGGAGCGAAAAAAGGATTCTTTAGCCGTTTTTTGGGAGGAGAGTGAATTATGCCTGATGGAACAAGTGATGTCTATGAACACCGCTTAAAGGAAATGGTAGAAAATATCCCAGGAGCACTTTCAGCTTCCTTAACCGGTACTGATGGAATTGGCATCGCCATCTATAATATTGACCCTACCCTGGACCCCACGGTGGCTGATGCTGAATTTGCTACAATGCTTACTACGGCTAATCGAGCCGCTAACAATCTTAATGTTGGAGATGTTCAAGAAATTATTTTTATTACTGAAAAAATAATGATGATTCTTAAGACAGTCGGAAGGGATTATTACATCGGGGTGGGACTTCAACCGAGTGTAGGAAATCTTGGTATGGCTCGCCTCCAAATGAAAAAAGTAATTGAAGAATTCTCTAAAAGCCTTTATGTCTAAAGCATAATAGTTTCTTTAATGAAGCACTCATCTCGACAAGCCGGGAGACAAATAACAAAAAATAATCTTCTCTAAATTTCCCCCCCCTTTATTGAAGGGGAGAAGGGGGGCTTTGAAAGATACTATGACTTCAAATAAATCTGTGCTTGACTTAATTACCCAGAAAGAAGCCGAACTGGGAAAAATGTTAGAGCAGACCAGTGCTCAAGCAAACCAAATAATCAAAGAGGCTGAACAAGAAGCACGAAGGATGTTACAAGAGACAGAAAACGAAGTAAGACAATTAGATAAAATCTATCGAGAAAAAGAAATGCAAGAGGAGAAAACAATTGAAGAGGAAACTCTTAGAAAAGCAGAAGAAGAACAAAAGAAAATAAAAAAGAATTTTGAAGGAAAAAAACAAGAGGCAATAATACATATTCTAAAAAGCGTGTTACCACCGATCTCTTAAGGTTTATTTGGTTTATTGGGTTAAACTCAATAAACTGAGTAAACTTAACAAACCGGGTAAACTGAAATAGGTGTAGCGATGATTGCAGAAATGAGTCGGGTAGCCATTTTTGGTCCCAAAAAAAGGCTAAAAGAACTTTTGACCGAAATCCAAAGGTTGGGACTTTTACATTTGGATAAATTACAAGAAAAGGGTAAGAAACTTGCTGAGGTAAAACCCACCTCAGAAGAGTCAACTCTTCTGACTGCCATTGAGAAATTACTGGGAAGAATAGATGGACTGCTTGAACTCTTGCCTTCAGTTCTTCCGCCCAAAATAGAGAGCAAAGAATCTGAATTGCAAGAAAAGTCTTTGGAGGAAATTTCAAAAGAAATTGATGTAGTAGAAATTCCCTTACGAAGATTAACTAAAGAGCGAATTGAAAAAGAAGAAGAATTAGAGCTAATTCTGGCTTATGAAGGAGCGGTACGAGTTTTAGCCCCCTTAGTGGCACAGATAGAAAGTTCAAAGAATCTGGCTACCTTCGGCTTCATAATTAAAAAGAAAACACCGATTACTTTTGAGCTATTAAAAAGTGAATTGCATAAATTGACTGAGGGGAGAATTGAATTTGTTACTCGTCAAGTAGATGAGGAAAAGTTAGGAGTATTGGCTACTTTCCATCGACGAGATGCGGAAAAGGTGCGAAATTTCTTCACCAGAGCTGGAGTGAATGAACTGCCTCTTCCGGCTAAGGTAGCGAATTTGCCAATAGAAGAAGCGGTCAGAATCTTACAAAAGAGAAAAAATGAATTGCCAGAAGAAATCAAAAACTCAAATGAAGAAATCAAAGCATTAGCCCAAAATTATAGAGGCTACTTAAAAAATGTTAGAAATTTTTTCCTCAACCAGCTTGCAAGATTAAAAGCACTTTCAGAACTTTCCGAAACAAAATTGTCTTCTCTGGTTTGTGGCTGGGCGCCCACCAAGAAATTGTCAGATTTAAAACTTGCTCTCAAGGAAAAATTTGGTGAAGAAATTGTGATTGAAGAACTTCCATTTGATGAACACGAAGCCAAAAGAATTCCAGTGCTTTTAGAAAATAAAAAATTATGGAAGCCATTTGAATTATTTTTGCAGATTTTCCAGCCACCGAAATATGGCACAATAGACCCCACCCCATATTTTGCCCTTTTCTTCCCTATGTTTTTCGGCTTCATTATTGGAGATATCGGCTACGGCTTGATGCTTATCTTGTTTTCTTTACCAGTATTAGGCAAAGCAAAACTTTCTTTGATTGGCACATTCATTGGCTGGTTATTCAAGAGTAAAGAAAGTAATAAGCCAGTCTCCGGAATTTGCCTTTTATGCGCCCTCTGGACAATCTTTTTTGGAATTATTTTTGGTGAGTTCTTAGGTGACCTCGGCGAACACTTGCAAATTATTCATCCACTTTTACTTAATAGAATGACCACTGATGCTAAAATATTGCTGACTTTGGCAGTAGCTTTGGGATTCGGGATAGTTCATGTTTTTCTTGGATTTATTATTGGATTAATTAACGCTTGGCAACATCAAGAAAAAAAGCATATTGTTAGTTACCTCTGCTTTATTTTTAGTTTAATTGGTCTGTTTTCTGCTGTATTTTCTTTAGCTAATCTCCTTCCGGCGGCGATAAAAATTGTTGGCAGTAGTTTATTTGTGATAGGACTCATTGGCTTAGGAATTATTGAAGGCGTCATCGGTCCGATTGAAATTTTTTCTGCTGTAGGAAATATTCTATCTTATGCTCGTCTTTTTGCTATTGGACTATCTGCCGTGTATTTAGCTTATGTAGCCAACCTTTTGGGCAACCAAATTGCAGGGGGGGGAAATGTTATTGCCTTGATAGGAGGAATATTAGTAGCAAGCATCTGTCATCTCCTCTTTTTTCTCTTAGGGATTATCAGCCCGGTGGTCCAACCAGCTCGTCTTCACTATGTAGAATTCTTTACCAAATTTAGATTTTATGAGCAGACAGGAAAACCTTATAAACCACTTAGAAAAATAGACCAACTATAACTAACAAATTCTGTTATTCCCGACATCGTCGAAATTATCAGTGCAATTTATAGTACAAGGAGGTGAATAAATTGAGAAAACCAATCTTACTTCTTTTAGCCGTCTTTCTACTGATAGTCTTTTTTACTCCTCTACTATTTGCTCAGACTCATGAAGAGGAAACTGGAGCGGTGCCTGCTCCAAAAGAAGGCGAAAGTGCTCTCCCTTGGGCAAAGGCGATTGGAGCAGCTTTAGCTGTGGGACTTTCTGCCTTGGCTACAGCAATTGCCCAGGCAAGGATTGGCTCAGCCGCTGCTGGAGCTATTGCTGAAAAGCCTGAAACCAGTGGAATAATGATTGTATTGGAAGCTTTGCCAGAAACTATGATTATACTCGGTTTCGTCATTGCTATTTTGATTCTGGTATTGGTGAAATAGAATAGTTATTGGTGAAAAATGCATTAGCCACAGATTACCACAGAAATATGGAAACTAATAGAAATTTATTGAAATTGATAGAAACTTGTAGTAAAAAGCAATAAATTTCCACAGGTTTCCCAAAATTTCTATGAATTTCTATTTTTCTGTGTTATTCTGTGTAATCTGTGGTTTCAGAGGTTTTTTCAGGAAAAACTAGTGGTCTGTGACACTAATTTTTGATATTGTAATAGAACCTGTTAAGTTTCTTACGAGCAATGTTCTTTGTAAACTGCCAGGAAACGGTTGCTTTCTGACGATTACGTTGTCTGACCCAAGC
>JBFLXN010000076.1:0-11751 GCA_040755715.1 Candidatus Edwardsiibacteriota bacterium | reverse complement strand
CAGTGCCCGGAGCACTAACTCAAATTTCTTCTCTGGTGAGCATTTACTTTGATACATGACTGGACCTCCTTTCCATTAATTATACCACAACTTTTCTTTAGTCCAGTCCTAACAGGGGCTAAAACGGAGACAATATTGATACTGAAGCCCTATTGTGTCCTCCTGAATATCTTCTTGGTGGTTTTTGTACCTGTTTGAATTGTCATTCAGCCTGAATGAGAAGTGAAGATTCCATCAACTCAATATATTTGACATTCGCTCCTTCAAAAGCATTGAGGTCATTGAAATTGAATTCCTCTCGTTCTTGATACCAATTCGTCTCCTTGAATATTTTTGCCAGCAAGGGGTCTTTAAATTGGTAGCCATGTCTGGCGAATATCTCATTTCGGAGAAGGCGAAGGTAGGGAATCCCGATATTTTCTATGGCATCTTCCAGGCGTTCTGGAACAGTCAAATCCACTCGGTCATAGAAGCGGGAATTTGCTTCGTAACTTTTTGAGTTAAAGTAATCAGAAATCGCCCAAATATACTGATCGTTAGGAAGTTCCAATGCACCAAGACGAACATTATACACAATTAACAAGGTCGCTACTAAAAAGAATATCACATCTTTTTTATTCATTTTTTCACCTTTAAAATATAAGTCTGTGGTGGTGGGGTGACATAGACGATTTCAAATTTTTGAGGCACAAGGTTTTGAATGGCTGGAATCAAATATCTTGCAGTTGTGCCACTAACTTGGTCTACCATGACATAATCGGCTTTGTCCACCGCTTTAAGAACGGAATCTTGATTTGCGGAAAATGGATAGCAGAAGGATTTGTGCTCAGAACGAAGATAGAAAAGTGTGGGTTTACGGGAAACGACGACAGCCTCCGGGCTACTATTGTTCCTGACCCAATCGGCCGCTTCAAAAAAATTGCGCCAATTTGATGGGTAGCCCGCTGATTTGTCACCTTGAACATAAGCAAAGAGATTACCTACACTGATGGGTACTTGGGAGATATTGACTTGAAGTCCTGCAAAGACCAATAGTCCCAATAGTGGTAAGGTTAGGAAAACAGAGCGGTCATGTAGAAAAGATCGCAGGATTTTAATCACACCCATAACGACATAGAATAACAAAAAGGGGATCATGGGAATCAAGAAGCGACGGTCGCTCCAAGTTTCCGGCCAGAGTAAAGCAATACCTAAATAGAAGATAGTATAAAAACCAGGAAGAACAAATCTTTGCTTGATTCCCGTGATGAAACCAATTACCATAATTGCTAAAACTAACAATCCTAAAATAACTCCGCCGTTTGAGAGTCCCCAGATGCCAATAGTTGGCAAAACAATCTGAGGGATAACATTAAATGTGTAAATTTGAAAATTCGTAAACAAGCGAGTGGTAAGTTGTCCCAAGGTCAACCGTCCTAATGCTGGGTTATAGGGATCTCGCATCAAGAATTGATCAAGATAACCTCCGTGAGTGCCAATACAATAATTGCGAATTGACCAGGAAATTGCCAGAGCTATAAAAATTAACAGTAAAACGCCAGCCCTTTTGTATTCTCTTTTGTAAAAAAAATACGCCAAACAACCGATAACAAAAGCCAGACCAATAGTCCGGATATAATAAGTAAACATCATAATCAGTGTTCCCAAGAAAAAATACAGGTTTAACTTTTGATTATTTTGTGAACAAGCCTTATCAAAGAAAAATACGGCTAATAGAGAAAAAAAGAGAAAGGGAATTTCAGAAAGAACCCAATGTGAGAATTCTAATATATCAGGATTTAAAACTAACAAAAGCAAAATTGTGAAAAGAACAGACAGGCGGATTCTCTTTTTGAGGAGCTGATAAAAAAGATATACGCTCCCCAAGCCACAAAGAAGAGAAATAAATTTCAGAGGCAAATAACCGTGCGGGAAAAAGACGAGGCCCAAACACAGTAACAATGGATAACCGAAAGGATATTGTGTATGAGGTGGTATCCCCGGGCTCCAAATATCTGTATATCCCTTACCACTCAATAAGGCTCTTCCGAGGAGAACATAAGTAGCGTTGTCACCACCTATAAAAGGTTTTGGGTCAAAGAGTAAAAGAGCGAGAAGAATGAAAATCGCCAAAACAAAAATCAAAATAAAACTCTTTCGTTTTTCTAAGAATAAGTCTATTTTGAGCTCCTTATTTCTGACACTTGTAGGTGACTTGTCTCTTTTTTTCATTTTAATCTACGAATCTATATTTGATTAGTGCCAAAATAGCTGGAATGGCGTCTCGCCAAGTTATCTTCTTTCCCTCTTCATAGTCCCTTCCATCATAAATGATAGGCATCTCGTAAATTCTCAATCGTTTCTGCTTAAAGACCTTTGCCGTTATTTCGGGTTCAAAGTTAAAACGATTAGACCTAATCTTTATCTTCTTCAAAATTTCTGCCCGAAAAACCTTGTGCCCGGTCTCCATATCTGAAAGCATCGTGTTGTAGAGGAAATTAGTCAGTGTCGTCAAAAATTTGTTTCCCAAGTAATGCCAGAACATAAAGACCCTATGCACTCCTAAAAATCTTGAGCCATAGACAACATCGGCCTTTCCCCTAACAATAGGTTCAATCAGTTTTGGATATTCCTCTGGGTTGTATTCTAAATCAGCATCTTGGATAATGATAATTTCCCCTGTTGCTTCTTTTATACCGGTGCGAATAGCAGCACCTTTACCTTTATTCCTAGAATGAAAGAGAACTTTTATGTTGCTCTCAGTAAATTGCTTTAATATATCTTGAGTGCCATCTGTAGAACAATCGTCCACAATGATTAGTTCCTTTTCCAGAGGTACTGCTTTCACGCGGTTGACGATTTCCCTAATGGTTTTGACTTCATTATAGACAGGCATAATGACGGAAAGCTTCACTGTTCCTGACCTCCCTCTCCATATTCCTTCACTATCTTCACATTGTCAAATTGACAATACGAATCATAGGCCCAAAGGCCTACTGTCCCCATCAAATCCTGTGTATCTTTATAGTCAAAGACGAATTGCCCATCGCTGTAAATCTCTAAGGCATTGCCTACTACCCGTACTTCTATTTTGTGCCATTCGGTATCGTCAGGCCGAAGAACGCGATGTGCCAGAATCTGACCAATGTAACGGCCGCTAGCATCGGCGGAAGCTAGCACTACCTCACCCGTCTGATAGCGAAAATATACTAATCGTGCCGATTGACTTTTATGCAATCCAAAAGCCACCCCCGCATGACGACAGGTGGCAAGTTCGGAGTTGACATCTCGCACCCGAAATTCAACAGTGTAATTTTGCCAAAATTCACTGCCGATAATTTCTATCAGTTCCTCAAGACCGGGTGACGAACTCCTTAGATGACATAAGCCATTTTTAATCATCCAATCGCCTCTCAATATGCTCCATCGGCGAAGACTCTTTTCATTTTTGAAGTCATCAGAAAAAAGTATCTTCTGTTTCCCTCTCTCCCAGACAGAGAGGGGGACAGGAAGGGGGTGAGGTTTTAGTTTTCCCCGACATAAATGTCGTGGCTACTCATATTAGACAAAAATTTTTTCTATTTCTGGCCATTAATAAAATATCTAAATCTGCTTTATCTTGGTGACGATTTGATGCTTGTTTGTTTTTTATTAATTCATTTATACCTATAAAGAAAACCTTTTGTTTTCCATAATTTCCCATCTCTTTATTTTCCCATATTTGCTTAAAGTTGCAACCTTCAATTGAAGTTATAATATCTACCCTCACCGGCTCATATCCTAACTGGATAATCCTACCTTCCTGACTAAAATCTTTTTCGTTCAAATTTAAACTTTCAAATCCAAATTCATTAAGTGCTTTAACAATTCTTTTCCCATTTTCAATGTTTGGCTCTACCAGTATATCCATATCCTTTGTATATCTTGGCTTAGCATAAAAGGCGACTGCGTATGAACCGATAATGCAATATTTTACCCTATTCTTATTTAATAACCCTAACAGTTCTTCGTAATCCTTTTCTACTCTCATCTTTTATTTCCTTTCTAATTTTGAAATATTCCTCTCGCAGAAATTGCATTATCTGTAGCCTCTTTGAGCTATTCATCTTCAAATAATAATTATTATCAAATCCTTCCGCCTCATCAAACGAGTCTGTTTTTTTTAGCCAAATCTTCTTCATATGATAATTTCCTATTCCTTAAACCACTCCATGGTCTTGTTCAAACCTTCCCTTAGATTTACCTTCGGATTCCAATTTAAATATTTCTTTGCCTTACTTATGTCGGGTCTTCTTAGTTTTGGGTCGTCTACGGGAAGTGGCTTATATGTTATTTTACTCTTTCTCTTTGTTAATTTCTGGAGAGTCTCTGCTAATTGGAGAATGGAAAATTCCTTTGGATTTCCCAGATTAATAGGCTCGTGAATATTAGAAGACATCAATCTATAAATCCCCTCAATCATCTCAGAGACATAACAGAAACTTCTAGTCTGTCTTCCATCTCCATAAATGGTTAAAGGTTTTTTATTTAGTATCTGATGAATAAAATTTGGAATTACCCTTCCATCATTTAATCTCATCCTAGGACCGTAGGTATTGAAGATTCTGGCAATTCTTGTATCTAACTTATGATAGCGATGATAAGCCATAGTTAAGGCTTCAGCAAATCTTTTTGCCTCATCATAAACTCCTCTCGGTCCTACACAATTAACATTTCCCCAATAACTTTCTTTTTGCGGATGCTCTAAGGGGTCTCCATAAACTTCAGAAGTAGAGGCTAACAAAAATTTTGCCTTTTTTGCTTTGGCTAATCCTAAAGTTTTATGAGTGCCTAAGGCTCCGACTTTTAGGGTCTGAATGGGATATCTTAGATAATCCACTGGACTCGCCGGAGAAGCAAAATGGAGAACATAATCTATTGGGCTATCAATAAAAAGATATTCCGTGACATCATATCTTATAAATTTGAAATTTTTATTACCTGCCAGATGGGAGATATTGTCAACCGTCCCAGTGATTAAGTTATCTAAGGCAGTAACCTGATGTCCTTTTTTTATTAGATAATCACAGAGGTGTGAGCCGAGAAAACCGGCACCGCCAGTTATGAGGATTCTCATACTTTTAACACTTTTTATCAAACCATTTTTGAGTAAAATTTTTTACGGTCTTAAAACTTCTCTCTGCCAGAGCAGATGCCCATTCTGCCTTTTCTTTGGTGCAAGCGTCAACTGCAGAAATCCAGACTTGTGGTTTAATCTCCTGACCATAGACGGCGCGACCATGCCATGGGGCAATTTCTTTAACATCTGCGGCTAAAGTTTTTAATCTCTGAAGCATCACATTCCCAAAAGTCTTCTCTATTTTTTCTCCATTTTCTTTTAGTATCCTCAAGATTTGTTCTTCTGGATTGTGAGTCCAATCCGGCTCAGCAAAACAGGCAATAACTGCTTTAGCACAAAGCTCAACTACATGTTGAGCAAACTCTATCGTAGCTCTAAAATCGCCAGCATTTCTGTCTCTCTTCATTGCATTCAGGCAAGCTTCAGCATCTTTGAGCCATCTTTCGTATTCCCTAGAGTTTGTCATCAGTAACCTCAATCTTTATTATCTCTCCTCTTTCCAAAGGACGATTCATCATCCAGACCTTTCTTGTGCCAATTTGTCTTTCCACTAATCCTACTCTCTTTGCCTCTGCTACTATGGCCTCAAAGATTTTCTTTACTCTTCCACGGTCATAAGCCAAAATCCCTTCTGAGGCGAGGCGAAGTGTATGCCAGGTTGCCACCTTCTTCAAGCCCATGATACTATAAACTAGGACAGTAACATCTCTGCGATAATGAGAAAAGAGCTTGGAGAGCCTCCTATACCATTCGGTCTGGGGGTCATCTCCGTTCTTCCATCCTCTCAAGATGACAAAGATATCTATATCGCTTCGTTCGCCAAAATTTCCTCTAGCCAGAGAACCAAAAATCCCCACTGCTTCCACTTCCTTTAGATAATCTTTCCTTGAGAGAAGAATTCCTTTTACCTTGTCCAAAGTGACTTCTTCCTTCATTTTCACCGTCCTACTCCTTTATAGATAAATCCTAATTCTTTCATTTTTTCGGGTTCAAAGATATTTCTTCCGTCAACAATGATTGGCTGTTTCATCAGAGATTTCAGGCGTAAAAGGTCTAATCCTTTGAATTCATCCCATTCAGTGAGAATACCTAAGGCATCAGTTTCTTTGGCCACTTCATAGGCGTCAGGACAAAATTGCACATCAGTAAAAATCTTCTTTGCCTTCTCCATAGCACAGGGGTCGTAAGTCTTTATTTTAGCCCCTTCATTTTGCAAATCTTTGATAATATCAATTGACGGGGCAAAACGCATATCATCGGTGTTAGGTTTGAAGGCTAATCCCAAGATACCAATTGTTTTTCCTGACAGATTCCAGAGGAGGTCTTTTATCTTTTTGACAAAGAATTTTTTTTGTTCTTCGTTAATCTTCTCAACTTCTTTTAAGAGTTGAAAATCGTAGCCCAATTTTTCTGAGATGCGAATAAAGGCTTGCAAGTCCTTGGGAAAACAGAAGCCACCAAAGCCGATGCCGGCATCTAAAAAACTCCGACCAATTCGTTTGTCTAAACCTATTCCCTCCGCCACTTTGATTATATCTGCTCCTGTCCTTTCGCATATATCTGCAATTGCATTTATGAAGGAAATTTTGGTAGCCAAAAAAGAATTGGAAGCATGTTTAATGATTTCAGCACTTTCAATATCAGTAACCAAAATAGGTGCGTTCAAAGGTTTATATAGCTCTTCCAGCATCTTTCTCGCTTTCTCGCTTTCTACACCAATGACCACTCGGTCAGGATGTAAGAAATCAGAGATGGCTGTTCCTTCTCTCAAGAATTCCGGATTGGAGGCGACATCAAATTCAATGCCCTTACGGTTGTTTCTGGCAACAGTGCGTTTGAGCCATATACCGGTCTGGACAGGAACAGTGCTCTTTTCCACAATAAGTTTGTAGTCTTCCATTGTTTCGGCAATCTTGGTAGCGACATTTTCCACGGCGGTCAGGTCTGCCTCTCCATTCTCTTTTGGCGGTGTGCCTACCGCAATAAAAATGATGGTAGAACTTTTTACACCCTCTTCAATACTTTCGGTAAATAGAAGTCGTCCTGCTTTTACATTTTGGGCAATCATCTCCTTTAGTCCAGGTTCATAGATGGGCATCTCACCTCTTTTTAAGATTTCAATTTTTTGAGTGTCATTATCCACACAAATCACTTGATGACCTAAATCAGCAAAACAAGTTCCACTGACTAAACCTACATAACCTGCTCCAAACACTGAAATTTTCATTAGCCCTCCTCAAGATAAGCCTCCCTTACGCTCGGCATAAATGCAAATATCAAAATGCAAAAATCAAAACTATCACCACAAATGCGGGATCCCGCTATGGCGGGACAAACCAAAAATTAAAAATTTAATTCTTTCTCTTCTCGCCCCATCTCTTTAAAATTTTGGATTTTGATATGTCATTTTGATTTTTGATATTTAATTTTTGAAATTCCTAGACCGCAAGATGGAGCTGAAGTACTATAAGGAAAAGACAAAAACTTCAGAACTTTGAGCACTATTATAAAAATTATACCAGATTTCTCTTACAAATGCAAGGTTTTTTACATCATCTCATAAGGGTCAATATCTACAGTCAGATGGACATTGTGCGGCAGTCTTGTCTTTTTAATTTTTTGAAAAGCAAATTTAATTATTTTAGAAAGATTTTGCTCCCCTTTTATTAGGACCTGCCAGCGATATAGACCCTTTAATTTAGACAAAGGAGCCGGGGCAGGTCCTAAAATCTCAACCCCACCCTTTCTCTCCCCTTGTCCCGCCAGAGCGGGATCCCGCATTTGCGGTGAAGGGGAGGGATAAAGGGAGGGGTTAGTAAGGGTCTCTTTAATGGTTCGGCAAAGCGAATGCGCTGTCTCCTCACAAGTTTTTTGGGATTTTGATTTCATCAAGATAGAAGCCAGATGAACAAAGGGCGGATAATTCATCTCTTTTCTCTCTTTAATTTCCTCAGAGAAAAAATGCAAAAAATCCTGCTCTTTGGCCGCAAGGATAGCGGAGTTTTCAGGAACATAGGTCTGAATGACGACCTCGCCGGGTGTTTCGCCCCGCCCCGCTCTGCCAGCTACTTGAGTAAGTAATTGAAAGGTGCGCTCACCAGCACGAAAATCCGGTAGATTTAAACTCGTATCAGCCGAAATGACGCCGACTAAAGAAACATTGGGAATATCTAATCCTTTGGTAATCATCTGTGTTCCTAAAAGAATCTCGGCTTCACCACAGATAAATTTACTCAAAATTTGACGGTGAGCATCTCTTCTTCTGGTGGTATCAAAATCCATCCGCAGAATATTGGCTTCTGGAAATTTCTTTTTTATTTCCTCCTCAACTTTTTGCGTTCCTACCCCTCTGTATAAGAGTTTGTAGCCGTGACATTTGGGGCAATTTGCCCAAGCGGAAAATCTCTTGCCGCAATAGTGGCACCTTAAAGTGGTATCAGGAAGGTGATAGGTCATCGTGACATAACAGTTTGGACATCTGGCGATGAGACCACAGTCCCCGCACTGAATAAAAGTAGAAAAACCTCTCCGATTTAGAAAGAGGAGCACTTGCTCTTTTTTTTGGAGTCTTTCTTTGATTTTTTCTTCTAATAGAGGAAAGAGAATTTCTCCCTTTCTTTGGCGCATGTCTGTAATATTAATCTGTGGTAAAGGACGACTTTCCACTCTTTCAGGCAATCTCAAAAGTGTGTATTTTCCCTGCTGGGCATTGTAATAAGATTCCAATGAAGGAGTGGCGCTACCTAAGATTACCACCGCATTATTGTTTTTAGCCCGCATTACCGCTACATCTCTTGCCTGATAGCGAGGCTTTTCCTCTGATTGTTTATATGACCATTCTTGCTCTTCATCAACAATAATCAATCCTAAATTTTCAAATGGGGCAAAGACAGCGCTTCTTGCGCCAATGACAATTTGACACTCTTGATTTTTGATTCTTTGCCAAGAATCGTAGCGTTCGCCTAAAGAGAGTCTGCTGTGCAAAATAGCGAAATTGGAAAACCGCTCTTTGAATCGGTTAACCGTCTGGGGCGTGAGCGAAATTTCTGGAATCAAAACAATCGCCTGCTTGCCTTGTTTTAGACATCTATCAATCGCCTGCAAATAAACCTCTGTCTTACCACTACCAGTGACTCCATAGAGAAGAAATGCCTTGAATAAGCCACTCTCTAGAAAACTGGTGATTTCTTTCAATGCCTTTTGTTGAGCCTGGTTTAAAACGAAGGGGGATGTTGGGAGAACAATTTCATTTTCTGTCTTTGATATTTTTGCATATTTTTCTAATTTGAAGGAAGCTCTGGGAGGGGCAGATTTTTCCGTAATTTCCAGGATGCCTTTTTTGACCAGAGTGTCTAAGAGAGGTTCTAATTCTCTATTCGGGAAAAACTTTTTTAACCTCCCCCGACTTATCATTGTCTCTTTTCTGAGAGTTTTGATTATCTCTGTGAGTAACTGAAGATTTTGAGATTTGAGATTTGCCCGTCCCGCTTTGCAGAGCGAGGCCGGGGAGATTTGAGATTTGATAATTGATTCAGGGTAAGGTTCAATCAGTCGGAAGAATTTTTGGCTTCTTCTTTCAATTCCGGCCGGAAGTGCGGCTTTGATGGCTTCTCCCCAGGAGCAAAGATAGTAGTCAGCAATCCAGCGGGTGAGTTTCAACATCTCTTCACTCAGGATCGGCACTATATCCGGAACTTCTAATAATGGTTTGATTTTGGAGAAAGAAGGTTTCTTTTCTTCTCCGTCAGGAGGTGTGGCGGGAGAGAATGCCACCAGATAGCCGGTTTTCTTTCTTGGTCCAAGTGGAGCGACCACTCTACAGCCGACTTTTGCCTGTGGAACCAGTGCCACTGGTATGGAATAGGTGAAGGTTTGGTCTAAAGGAAGCGGGAAGACAACCTCAGCAAAGCAGGGGTGAGATATCAATTCATCGTGAATTTGAAGAATCATCTTTCTCTGTTGTATCTATCTTCTGATAGACTGGCTCTTCTTGTTTAACACCCTCATCGGTGAGTTCGTTCAGGAGGCGGTTAAATTCCAGTTCTTTAAAAATTCCTATTAACTTTGTTTTGTCAAAATGAAAAACCTTTAATTCATCTAAATCAAAACTCAGCGGCACATCGGTATGTAATTTCAGCAATTCTCGGGCAAGTAAGACTTGTTCACGAAGTGCCAGAAGTTTTTCTTTGAATTTCGGGACTTCATTCAGGTTCTCCCAGAGGCTTTCAAGATTTTTGTATTCTTTGATTAGTTTAAGGGCTGTCTTTTCACCAATGCCAGGCACGCCGGGCACATTATCAATAGAGTCGCCACAGAGTGCCAGAACTTCGGGTATGGTGTATGGTTTCACCCCCATTTCTGTTTCTACTTTTTGGGGGTCATAGAGAGTTTCTTCTCCGCCGGCAATTTTTGGCTTCAATAGATGAATATTCTCGTTGACCAATTGCAAAAAATCTTTATCACCACTAATGATTACTGTTTTAATATTTTGTTTTTCTGCCTTTTTTGCCAGAGTGGCAATCACATCGTCAGCTTCAAAACCTTCAACTTCTAAAAGTTTCAAAGATAGGGCAGAAATGATTTCTTTAATCGGTGGCAGTTGATGGCGCATTTCTTCGGGCATTTTGGGTCGTTGGGCTTTATAGTCAGCAAAATATTTATGACGGAAGGTCGGTTTTCCAGTATCAAAAACAATGCCGAAATATTCAGGCTTTTTTTCTTTGAGGATTTTTAAGAGGGTCTGAGTGAAGCCAAAGATGGCGCTAGTATTTTTCCCTTTAGAATTGATTAAAGGGCGGCGGATAAAGGCAAAATAGGCTCTATAGAACAGAGCTGAGCCATCAAGGAGATAAAGGTAAGACATAGGATAGATAGAAGACAGACTTATTCTACTTACTGCCTACTGCTTTCTGCTCACTCTGGATTTTGTTATTTCTTCATAGGTATAGGGCTGTCTTGTTTCAAAGATTTTAAATTGTGCTCTTTTTTCGTAAATCTCTTTCAAATGAAGGTCCGCCACTAATAGTTTAGGCTCATAGCCAGCTTCTGTTAGAATTCTTCCTCCCGGTCCAGGACTCATGAGCCGACTGTGTCCTGCTAAACGCATTCTTTGGTTTGGTATTACTTCCGTATATCCACAAGCCACCACATCAACAAAGAATAACTGATTCTCGGTGGCTCTCACGATGGATAATGCCTTTCTTTCTGTGGGTACTCCTCTTTTACCACCCCAGTCTTCTACCCAAGTCGGACAGAAGATAATCTCAGCGCCTTTCAAAGCAAGGATTCGACAGCTTTCTGGAAACCAAGAATCCCAGCAAACCATAAGGCCGAGTGAAGCCTTGGGGGTCTTGACCACCACCCAGGTATCGCCCGGCGTTTTCTTCTTCTCTTCTAGTGCTGTGTGACATTAATTTTTGACAGGATGAGCCCTTTATTTTTAGGAAATAAGTTGTTTTTTAATAGCCCCGACCTTTAGGTCGGGGTTGAAAGAGACCCACTCCCCCCTTCTGTCCCCCTCTCCCCGAAAGTCGGGGAGAGGGGGACAGAAGGGGGTGAGGGTTTTAGTTTTCCCCGACATAAATGTCGGGGCTACTCATATTTCGACCTTAGGTCTTTTTTTCTTGACACCCTGATTGTCAAATATTTATGCG
>JBFLXN010000075.1:0-11877 GCA_040755715.1 Candidatus Edwardsiibacteriota bacterium | reverse complement strand
GTTGGGTACCAGAAAGCCAAATTACTCTGGCGCGTTTATACACCCGAGTATTGATAGAGCGAAGTAATTCCTTCAATTCTATTTTTTCTTTCTTGGACAATTTTCTGACAAAAATGGGATGCATGGTGACCGTCACCTCCGGTAACCATTATAGCACTTTTTGTCACAAAATGCAAGTAATATTTAGTTAACAAAGCACATATCATTCCTTTTTACAATTGACCTTTGACAGTGGAGTTAAGATCCTCTAATTATTCCTCTCAGAAATCCATAGTTCCAACTGAGCATAGTTAGTAGAAAAAACTTGTAAAACAAAAACGGCTTTTGTCCTCTTGCAGAGAAAAAGAACAAAGGAACAAGAGACAAGAATACAAAGAAAGAAATTCCGTAGAAATTGTTCTGATAAGTCAGCCATATACCAAACGCCAAAATAAGAATCAACACAGGGAATTCTAATTGGATAACGCGAAAAAGTCCACACTTCCTTGTTATGACTCCCTGTGACCATCCGTAATTTTGCATCATTCTTCTAAGTTTTGCTATTGTATCTGGACGATAATGATAAACTACTGCTTTAGGATTATGCATCAACCTATAGTTTGCTTTTGCAATCCGATAGTCCAGTTCCACATCCTCACCAGGCCACAATCTCTCTTCAAATCCCTTTAATTTCTCAAAAATGTCCCGGCGATACATCACATTGCAGGAAGGATTGTGATTTGTTTCTCTTGTTTTCTTTCCGCTCTTAATATATCCGGTAACAAATCCTATCGTTCTAAAAAAGTTTTGGACCTCCTTTCCAAATTCCGTATCGTCTTCTGGGCTTTGTTGGTCTCCCCCCACTCCAGCTACTTTTTCATTTGTAAAACCCTTCAACAATTCATTAAGCCAATTAGTGTCTACCAGACAATCGGCATCAGTAAAAGCTAAGAACTCTCCTTTTGATTTTTGGACAGCAATGTTGCGTGCTTTAGATGGACCAACACCCGGCGTGGTTAAAATTCTAATATTATTATATTTCTTAAGAATTTCTGGAGTCTTATCAACCGAACCATCATCTATGACGATAATTTCAAAGTTTGAATAATTAAGATTAATCAGTGAGTCTAAACACTTTCCTATGGTTTTTTCCCCATTGCGCACAGGAACTATTATGGAAATAAGAGGATTCATTGATTACTATCCCTTTCAAATAAATAAGAGATGAAATTTTTTGCCCCTCTCAACTTGCGGTACAAATCGGAATTGCTCTTAGTTTCTAATAAAAAATTTACTGTATATCCAGGTCTAAAGTAAAATTTCTTTAAACCTAAATCAATAAATTTATTCATTTCCTCATTACTTAGATGGGAATATTCTACTATTCCTGTTTGTTCCCCTTGTTTAAGCCAGTCTGCCCAAGATTCAGCTTTTATCCAATGTTCTTTTTGGCATAATTTATAGTAGTCTGTTCCAGGAAAAGGGACCGCCCCAGAAAATTGCACTGTATGAAGTCTTAGTTTAAGGGCAAAATCTATGGTCTTTTTCATGGTCTCTTTCGTTTCTCCTGGTAATCCCATAACAAAACATCCATGAACATCAATTTTATTTTTATGAGCAAGACGCATAAACTCTATAGCCTGTTCAATAGTGGTGTGTTTATTCATTCTGTTAAGCATATCCTGGTCTCCAGATTCAAAGCCAACCAAAAGTTCACGACAGCCGGCTTTCTTCATCATACGGAATAGTTCATCATCAGCTGAATCCACTCTAGCATTCACGGAAAAAGTAATCTTTAAATTTCGTTTTAGAATTTCTTCACAAATTAGAATTGCCCTCTCTTTATTCACGGTAAATGTATCGTCTTCAAAGAAAAACTCACCTTTCAATACTTCGGGACACAATCTCATATCGTATTCTATTTCATCCACTACATTCTTGGGAGACCGAAGTCTATAACGAGTTCCATGCATTACTTGAGGCCAGAGACAAAAAATACAGCGATTAGGACAGCCCCGACCAGAGATAATATCAATATAAGGATAGAGTTTGCCTCCATCAAAATATTTCATCAAATTGAGATGGTGCCAAGCTGGAAAGGGGAGTTCGTCTAAGTTCTCAATAAAGGGACGAAACTCTGTTTTCTTAATCTTTCCGTCCCCCCAGAAACAAATGCCCTTGACCCTTTCAAGATTTTTTATATTCTGCACAATATCTCTAATAGTATAGTCATATTCTCCAATAGCAATTATATCAACATTCTCCTTAGCCATCTGTAAGGTCTCTTCAGGCAGAGCTGAGGCGTGAGGTCCAACCATAATCACTTTTGCCTCTGATTCTTCTTTAATAATACGAGCACAGTCAATATCAGAATAGATAGATGGAGTAGTAGAATCAAGAACAACAAATTTTGGTTTTTCTCTTTGAATAAGTTGGCACAATTTTTTTTTATCCCAACCCATTGCTGGAAAATCATAGAGTTTCACATCTTCTCCTTCCCGTTCTAAGACAGCAGTAGTATAAGCTAACCAATCAGGTGCACGCAATACTCTTCCCCGAGTTCGTGCCGCCCAACGCTGGGTGCGACAAAAATCTTTGACAAATGGTTCGTTAATTATCAGTATCTTTGTCATAATATTTTACTCAACTTTTCTTTTTTACCCCTAAAATGCTGAGGAAAAATGAGGAAAAGAAAACCTGTGCTCCAATAACCATAAGAGTTGAAGCAAAAACAATCGGTCTCACTGCCCTGAGTTCACCAAAACCGCCCGCAATCCATTTTGAAAGAATGTAAAAGTTCATGGCGAAACCTGCAAAGAATACGGTGAAGCCTAAAAGAAGTCCTTTTTCTAAATTAAAATAACGCCAGAAAGTTTCTAATGTTCTATTAGACTCATCTAATCCAGAGGTCACTGCATAGGTCTTGGCATAGAGACCTAAAGTGATTATCTGAAATCCTAAAATCGCACATAATGTACCAAATACCATCATATGGACATCAAATCCATGACCAAATAGAAAGAATGGACCGGGAAGAAGCAAAAAAAGCAATAGCATTCCGAAAGAAAAAAGAGAAAATCCTGGAAGAAGAAAGAGGTAAAAGGGACAGTAAAGGAGCATAAAACGAATGGTTCGCCAGGCATCGGAAAAGGAACGCAATTTAGATTTTCCTTTCCGAGGATAGTAAGTAATGGGGATTTCTGTAATTTTTAATCTGATTTTTGACGCCCTTATTACCATCTCTAAAGCGAATTCCATCCCGGTTGTTCTTATCTGCATTCTCTTATACGCTTCTTTTGTGAATCCTCTCATTCCACAATAAGCATCAGAAACACCAGTATGGAAGAAGAGATTCAGTATCCCTGTTAAGATGGGATTTCCAATATAGCGATGGCTCCACGGCATAGCACCAGGAAGAATTTTCCCTTTCAGCCTTGTCCCCATTACCAGTTCATACCCTCGGCGAAGAAGTTCAACAAAGCGACCCAGTTCAGAAAAATCATAGGTATCATCAGAATCACCAATAATTATATATTTACCATTTGCCTCTTCAATCCCCTTTTGATAGGCACTTCCATAGCCTCTTTCGGGTTGATAAACTACCTTTGCTCCCTTAGATATTGCAATCTTTACAGAATTATCTGTAGAACCGTTGTCAGCTACTACCGCTTCTCCATCAATATTATGTTTTTCAAAGGCTTGGCGTGTTTTATCTATGCAAATCCCGATTGTCTCCTCTTCGTTGAGGCAGGGCATCACTACAGAAACTTCAACCGCCATTTTAGTTTTCTTCCTTTCCCAAGGTTATAGCCAAGATGCTGAAGCCAAAGCTGAAATCTTTTTCTCCTAATGAAAGGCGCGAAATCTTTACTCTCTTTGCCATAGACTCTCTTTTTTGCAGAGGAATTCTTATTCCCCTAATCTTTTGCACAAAACCGAAGGCATCACTTTCCCAGAAGACTTCACCGAGTTTATACAGGGTATCTGAAGAAACAATTTTATCTTTTGAAGATATACCTTTTGGAGAACAGATAAATTCTACAAGAGATGATTTCTCCTTATCGTATATTGTTTCTACTCTTAGAAAAGGGGTATCTCGTTCTGGAAAACCTGTAATACCAAATGCTAGGTAAATACCAGACACATTCTTTTCAGGCAGATTGAGTGTAAGAACTGAAGTAGGTAGTGATAAATTTACTACTGACATTTTACCACTATGAAAAAAATCAGAAGGAATGCGAAACGGTATACAGTGCCACAGGATAATCCCTTTACGCAAACCAGGAAATGAACTTCTTCCCTCTTTCTGTCCACTGAGAAATACATTCAAATGGTAGTCTGTGTTAGCCACTTCAGCCAAGTTTAATTCTACGAATTTCCGGTTATAAGATTCATTTTCTACTTTATATATAAAAATACTATCTTTATCATACACAATAGGAAACACACCTTTGAACTTTTCCAAAATTTTCCCATATATTCTATGTTCTCTCTCGCCTGTATAGATATAGTTTAATGAAAGAGCGTAACTAATTGCCTTAGTTCTTTCTATATCTTTTGAGGTAAAAAGTTCTTCTACCATCTCATATCGCCGATTGATTTCACTTTTATCCTTTACATAAACATGAACATAGCCCCAGTGGCCACAAGATAGCTTCCTTTCTCCAAATGTGGTAATAGGAGAATAGGTAGTCAATATAGCATAATTTGTAGCACCGGGATACTCAGTGGCTGACTGAAAGACAGCATTTTTAGGAGTATTCTTCTTAATCCATTCGCAAGCAGAAAAGGTTGAATGAGAAACATAAGTAGTGTTTTCCTTTTTAACTTTGCTATGGAAATAGATATCTACCAATACCGTTGGAAAAGCAGGAATAAAAATCAAGATGCCCACCAAAATGGACAACCAGGCCTTGTGCCATTTGCAAAGAATATGCTGTAAAAGTATCCCGGTAGAAAAGACTAAAAAGATTCTGGCAACGAGTGATGTCAAAACTGATATATGAAATATGATATTTCCTTCCCAAGATGGAAGAGTTCCTAAGAGCATTTCTTTTTCTGACAGAACACACAAAATCCCTAATGAGATTAGGCCCAAAATAAAGAGACTAAGATAATTCCTAAAATTGCTCTTTTGAAATATGATAAATAGACCTAAAATACCACAGATAAAAACAGGACCAAATTCCCAAATAAAATGTATAAAGAGAGATAAAAATATCTTCAGCTGTGAGATTGTTAATAATCTTACAGAAGGAAAAAAGATTTCTATATGGGAATACATAAGATAGAAAAAAGGGAGAAAGAAGAGAGGAAGAAGCCAGACCCACTGAAGCCTTATATGTTCCCAAATTATGTATAAGAGAAACCACACAACTGCTAAAATTCCCATAACCAGTGAAAAGCCAGGAATACTGCATAACAATATAGCAAAAATGCACCAAGGAATGATAACCTTTTCTCCTTTTTCTTTAAGGAGTTTATGCAATATGATTGTGCTCAGGAAAAGACATAAACCCAAAAGAGCAACTTGGATATAGAGAAAATACCTATAGAATCCTTCAATATGAGGATAGATTTCAGGAATGTAAAGATTGGGGAATCTCAGTCCTTCAACATTTGAGACCACATCCAGAGGCACTCCCTTTGATACCAAAAAAATCACCCTGGCTCCTTCAAATCCGGAAAAGAACAGAGCAATTAAAAGTAAGAAGAAGACTATTGACTTTTTCTTAATGAAGAGACTCAAAAGGCTGAACAAAACTAAAACAAAAAGTAAATCAACAAAAATTCCGTGCAAAATAAGTATATCTTTTATAGACGCAGAAAAGAAAGACAGTTGATAAACAAATGCTGGAAAGACAAAATAGAACCAATAATAATGCAGAGATTCACCATTAAAATAAAAATTAGCCGGAGGAAGCTCACCCGAAGAAATAGCCGCTGTATGAACCATATTCTTGAATAAATCTAGATTAAAAAAACAAGGAAATATGACTTCTCCATCTACTGTTTTCTTACCGACATTATTGAGAGGAACAAAAATTACTATCAGAACCAAAACCATAATAGGAAGCAGAAAGGGTAAGTCTTTAACAAGTGGTGCCTCCTGTTCAAATTCTTCTTTTTCTGAAGAAATACAAAATTCACCCAAGAACAATATTCCCATATTCAAAACCAATAATGAAATTAATCCGGAGAGAAGATTGAAACCAAATATAAGCCCTGAAAAAGCATCCGTGAGGGTACTGAATACCAAACCCAAAGAAAGGTTAAGTACCAAAGTAGTTATGGTAATGGTTCGCCATCGTAAGATAAAATGCCCCATTAGGAATCCGGGAAGGACAAATAGAGCAAGTCCTAAGAAATAGAAAAGAACCTCTATCCCCGAAGCAAAAGAGAATAGAAGAAAAAACAAAACTAAAAAAAAGAAAATAAATAGAGAAATTATGCTTTTATTTTTCATGGTGTAATGGAACAGTAGGTCTCCCCGTGCTTTTTACTTTTTTTTCAAGATAACTAAAATAATAGTGTCCATTGTGAGGTTCTTCAGGTATGGAATCAATAATATTTGCAGTTATTAAATCTCGCAAACTATGGGGATACTCTCCAAAAGTTTTCTTATATTTCCCTACGGCTGCTTGCAAATCCTCAAGATGTCCCTCCATCACCAATCTTTTGATATAGCGGAGTGCTGTTTCTTTCTCCATTTCATTTTTAGTTCTTTCATATAGTTCTTTCCAGAGTCTAATAGATAGTTCTCTCTCTCCCATCTTAGCATAGACAAAGGCGGCAAATCTTTCGCACATTTCAGGAGCCTTTGGAACCTTTGATGCTTCAAGAAAATATTTGACAGCAAAATCAAATTTTCTTAAAAAAATATAATAAATAAATCCCTTTGTATAAGGAATCTCCCACTTGTCAGGATTTTCTTTCATTCCTTTATCCAGTAATGTTAATGTCCTATCAGATTCTTTCGCACAATGGGTAAGGAGTAGAGAACCCAGAGTATAGGCGTGTACAAATTGAGGGTCAAGTGTGGTGAGGACATCAAGTATATGTCCTAAGTATTGAAATTTTAAATCAGTCATCCGATGTTCACCAAAATATTGGATAGCCCGAAGCCAGATAAAATCTGCGAAGATACAATCATATCCAATAGCAATTTCTTTCAAAAACTTACCCGAAGGGAAATACATCAATTCCTCTATCCGGTAATGTTTTCCTTTCATATCCTCCATCTTTATCTGTAAAGAATAGATTCCGCCAGACAACAAAAGGAAAATCAATATGAGAATTAATGGCTGACTAATACGCATAGTCTTATATTAAACACAAATGAGCGCAGATAATGCCACAGATGGGCACAAATTTTTTCACAGATGAGCACAGATGTTAGGTATAGATTCTCCTTTTAATCGTAAGTCTTAATGTCCCAAAATTGACTAAAAGAACCAATTTGTATTTTGTTCCTTTAATATAATGAAATATTTGGTCAAACATTGACCTGGTAATCATAGGTGCTACTTTAATTTCTAAAATCACTTTATTTTCTATATAAGAAAATCTGGTTTATATACTCCAATCTTCTTTCCTTTATATTCTACAGGTAGTTGTGGTTCTTCAACATAATCCAAACCCCTTAGTTTTAACTCCGAGGCAACTGCCTTATGATAAATGTCTTCCTTATGGACAGAGCCAAGTTCATTATGCACCTCGTATAGAGCACCGATTATTCTATATGTCAGCTCTTTATACAGACCCTCTCTATCTGTGCTCATCTGTCTCTCTTAATCTGTGACTATCTGTGCAAGATGTTATTTAAAACTCTTTTTCTGAAATATTATACTTGTCAAAAGTAGGACGGCAACTGCATAGATTATTCCATAAGCAATGGCAGAGAGAATATATTCAAAGGACACTGGAATTTGATGAACTATCTTGCTTTTTATGTTAAAATTTTCTAAATTGGGCAAAATATAATAAAAGAGGTAACAGAGTATTTTTATTAACTCGCTTGGAATCTTCTCGGCAAAGACTTTAAGGTCGGCACTGAGATGTCCAACAAAATAGATAACAAATGTGAGTATAGCACTTAAAGCCGGCGAAGACATCGCCGAAAATAGAAGCGCCACTGCGGTCATAACCATTAGTTCAAAGTAAATTAAAAGAATCGCTTCTAACAATGTTAGTTCAGGTGCACGGTCAACCCAGAAGACTACACCATAAAAGAAAAGAGTCATAATGAGCACAATAACTAATAAAGTCAAAAGCAAGCCAAGGTATTTCCCCGCAATGAATTCCCAGCGATGGATTGGTTTTGAAATTATGGTATAGATAGTGCGTTTATCTAACTCTTTATAGACAAGGGTAGTACCAACTACTACAATAACTAAAAAACCAAAAATAGAAATCCCTGCCAAGCCTATGTCTCTGATTATCTTTGACTGTTCACCCAGAGTTAAGGGGGTGAGAATTTTGGAACCGACAATTAAAAGTAGTCCAAAGATTAAAAGACCATAAAGGACTCTATCCCGAACTGCTTCTTTGAAAGTATTCAGGGCAATTGCTTTAATTCTGAACATTCTCTTCTTCCTTAATCCGGCGGGAGAAATAGTCTTCCAGAGATTCTTTTTGCTGAGCTAAGGAAATAATTTGAGCCTCTGTACTTTTCACAACTTGTATTGCGTTTTGCAGTTTTTCTTCATTGTCAAAATTAAAAAGGGTCTTTTCACCACTCTTAACTAATAAACTGGCGAAAGGTGATATTTTCTCTATTTCTTCTTCTTTTAGTCCAGCAACCGTGAGTTCTATTGATTTTACCTTAGCACTCAGAAGTTCATCTAATCTTCCTACACTTAGAAGTTTCCCTTTTACAATTATACCCACTCTATCACAGAGCATTTCTGCATCGGGCAAAATATGGGAACTGAAAAATATCGTCTTTCCTTCTTTCTTTAATTTTAAGATTAAATCTTTTATGTCTTTTCTTCCTAAGGGGTCAAGTCCAGACAGTGGCTCATCAAGAATAACTAATTTTGGATTATTCATCAGAGCTTGGGCAATACCTATTCTCTGAAGCATCCCTCTGGAAAACTTGCGCAGTGGCAAATCCCTCACATCCTTCAGTTCAACTAATTCTAAGAGTTCTTCTATTTTTTTCTGTCTTTCCTTCTTTGAAAAGCCAAAAAGCCTTCCATAAAAGTCCAGGAATTCTTCGGCAGTGAGGTATTCATAAAAATACGGATTCTCTGGCATAAATCCCACTTCTTTTTTTATTTCTGCTTCCTTTACATCCTTTTCAAAGAGCCAGGCCTTTCCACTGGTGGGATAGATAATATTTAGAAGTATTTTAATAGTAGTTGTCTTACCAGCGCCATTTGGTCCCAAAAAACCAAAAATCTCACCCTCTTCTACTTCAAGGTTGAGATTATTTAGCACAGTTGCTCTTTTGGACCAGAAATGAGTCTTATATTCTTTACTCAAAGCCTCGGTCTTGATTACATTCATTGTTTCTAACCACAGAGAACACAGAGAATATTTGATATTAACAAAATAATTTTTTTTACCTCTTCTTCTCCCCTCTCCCTTCTCCCTTCTCCTTTTCTTCCAGTCTTTCCACCATCTTATTGAAGCTATCCGCTACATCTTGAATTTCGTCTGTTTTGCGGAATTTAAGTCTGACAGAAAAATCTCCTTCCCCCACTTTTTCCATAGATTGTTTTAGCCGGTATATGGGACCGGCGATGCGATGGGAAATAAAAATAACAAGAATAGCCAAGAAAACAAAAACAATGGGAATGACTATATAAAGTGGTCTATTGGTAGCCCTCATCAATTCCCACACTGGAGGATATTTCCCTGTTTCAAAAACGATTTTTACTATTGACTGCCACATAAAATAGTGGGTTGCAAGAATGGAGACAGCCGTGGCAAAGAAGACAATAGCGGCAATAAGTCCAAGCATTCTAAATTGATAGCGTTTTTTTGTCAGATAATTCTTTCTCCTAAATTGCATGCCAACCTCCTTCTTTATTGTTTCTCTCCTTCTCCACTTCCTCTTTTAATTTCTTGCTTCTTTCTCTTACTACCGTCCCCCCCTCATCTCATTCGGTAGGGGACCTTTAGCTCCGTATCCAGTAATAATATAACCTGGACAGTAAGTATTACTTCCGTCTGGACTCAATACTGTATAATAGACACACCCTGAAGGAGGTACTGCTGGTGGCCCCCCCGGTAGTTCAAAAATTGTATTCTTAGTTCTGTCAAATGGATTCTTGTAGTCAGGATGCGGACATAGGAGTGAGCTATCAGGCCAATCGGGTGGACATATTCTTTTACCAGCGCAGATTGACTTAGAATTTATGGTAGCGTCAGCGGTATAACCCAAAGCCAATAAGACTTCTCCTACTGTCCTATCCAAAGCTCCTTTTGGGGGGCCAACTCCTCCTGCTGGATACATACCCTCAGCCATTGTACAAAAATCTTCCACTACTAGCTGGGCGATGTGCATATTACTCACCGTGGAAGCCTCCAGTGCTTGCATCCTCATCTTCATATAGTTAGGAATAGAAATTGCTGCGAGAATACCGATAACCACGACTACAACCATCATTTCAATAAGGGTAAAACCCCTGTAAAAATTGTAGATTTTAGATTGTAGATTGTAGATTGTAAAATTCTGTCGGATAGAACTCATAGCCACCTCCTCGTATAATATACCAGAATTAGAATACTTATGTCAATAAAATCTATTTGGTTCCTCTTTATTGAGTTTTTTTTATAAGGAGGATAGTTTTTTTTATTGCTTTGTCAATCTGAAATTCCACACAATATTATACATTACCTATTTGGTAATTGACTTGGCGCATCGGAATCCAATGTAGTAATATCGCTTGACAGAAGAATGCCCCTCCCGGGTGTAACAGCGAGCATAGGCAATCGGATGATTCCAAGCACCTCCCCGTGTTACATAGCACCAGTTAGGTTGAATATTTTTGGGATTGCTATCAGGACCTGTCTTATAGTAGTTTTCATCATAAAAATCAGAGCACCATTCTAATACATTTCCTGCCATATCCATCACTCCGTAAGGACTCTTATCAAAAGGAAAACATCCTAGAGGGGCAGTGTATTTGTAGCCATCCATTGAACCATCTTCCTTGCCATCAGAAAAATTACATTTATTTTTAAACCACTTGATAAATTTTTTGGACCCAATCTCTGTTGTAGGCTTGTTGCCCCAGACCCATTGTCTTCCATCAATCCCCCTCGCAGCTTTTTCCCATTCTGCCTCCGTAGGTAGTCTTTTCCCCACCCAAACAGCATAATCATTTGCCTCCTTCCAACCTATATTAATAACTGGATAATTAGGTTTACCTAAAAAATAGTTTTCATCCCAATAAGGATTTAGTGGATATGGTTTTCCTGTGACATCACAAAATTTTTTATAGCGGGCGTTAGTAACTTCATACTTATCAATAAGAAAAGAGTCCAAATAAACTTTGTGTAGAGGATTACTACTAGAGTAATAAAAACCGCTTATTCCTGAAGGTGAACTTTCATTTGGATATACCCATTGCTGTTCATTAGTGCCCATAATAAATTCACCCGCAGGTATAAGAACCATGCTTACGGTATCTTCTCCTTTTGGAACTAATAGTTTCTCAGAGTTCTTGTCTTTTGGGGAAGAACAGCCCGATATTATTTCTAAGAGAATCACCAAAAAATACACTTTATTTGTCCACATAGATTTCTCCTCACTCTTTGCATGGTAATGTCAAAAATATTTGTCTTGTTTTGTCTCAACCCACTGTATTTCAAATTAATTATCTCATATTGGCTTGCCTCCCCCTACCTCTTTATGGTAGAATATGTAGCATCACAAAAAAGGAGACA
>JBFLXN010000074.1:0-11931 GCA_040755715.1 Candidatus Edwardsiibacteriota bacterium | reverse complement strand
GGGCTTGGGCTGTCTTTCTTCCCCCGACTTGTCGGGGGACAAGAGAAGAACAAGCCCAGAAGGCTTAAACGCTTGTCAGTGTTGATTTTCCTTCACTCCGTTCAGGATAAATCGTGCCAATTTTAGAAAAAATTTTAACAAAGTCGTGTAAATTAGTAGGACAGGTGGGAGCGGGCTTCTGCCCGCGATTATCGTGCCCGTCAGGCGTCTATTTGCTGCATTTACAAGTCAACAACAAATCACAAACACAAAAATTAACATTTATAAAATAAAAGTAATGGTGCGATTTACTTGCCCCGTAGGAAATGCAATTTCCAGCGGGGTCGCACGGTATTTAATCCGACGCTGTGTGGGAGCACCCTTCTGGGTGCGATTTATCAAGATTATAAAACCCGTCCCGATAAAATCGGGACCGCTGCAAACCTGCAGGTGATTTCACGGCGACGAAGAAGATGATTTTGGTGAGGTAGCTCTTTCTTTAAAGCGAATAGCGAATAGCGAATAGCGAAAGAGGAAGATGATTTTAGTGCGGTAGAAAACCATCTATAACTTTTTCCATGGTCTCATTACAGAATTAAACAAAGGAGCAAAAAATGAAATTTACTATCAGTCAGGAAAACCTGGTGAATGCTCTTCAAACAGTAATAGGGGTAGTTCCTAGTAAGACTACCTTTCCTATTCTTTCTAATATTCTTTTAGAGGCAAAATCTAATAAAGAATTATTTCTTACTACAACCGATTTAGATGTGGCGATTACAAGCAAGACAAAGGCAGAAGTTTCAGTAACAGGTTCAATTACCGTGCCCGCTAAGCAATTTTTTGGCATTGTGAGAGAATTACCTGATGTTCCAGTAGAAGTGGCGGTAGAAGAGCAAAAAGTAACCTTACGCTATGAAAAAGGTGAATTTAAGATAGTAGGTATTGCTAAAGAGGAATTTCCTGAATTACCTAAGGTTGAAAAAGGCTTAAAAATAAAAGTTAGTTCACCACTAATTCAGAGTGCTATTCGCCGAACAATCTTTGCTGTTTCTACAGATACAAGTAGACCCGCTCTCTGTGGTAGTTTCTGGAGGCTAATAACTTGTCCCGGAGGAAAAGGTGAAGAAATGGAGATTGTAACTACTGACGGACACCGTTTGGGACGAGTGAAGATTCATTTTATGGTGAGCAAAGCCGAACCATTACCCAAGACGGAGCAGAAGGGGCAATTAATTATTTCGGCTAAAGGGTTAAATCAACTAATTCGAGTAATAAGTGAAACAGTAGAAGAGATGGAAATAAATTTTGATGAGAGATTTGTTCTCTTTAACTTAGGGGAGACACAGATTTATTCTCGTTTAGTTGAAGGTCCTTACCCTTCCTACGAAGAGGCAATTCCTAAGGAATCTTCTAAAAGACTTTTAGTTAATCGTGAGGCACTGATTAGTGCAGTTCGGCGAGTCTCGGTGTTGTCTGAAACTTTCAGCCATCAGATTCGCTTGGATTTATCTTCTAATTTAGTGCAACTCTCTAGTTCTACCCCTGATGTGGGTGAGGCTAAGGAAGTTCTGTCTTGCGATTATGCTGGAGATGAAATGGCTGTTGGGTATAATGCCACTTATCTTTTGGACATTTTGCGAAATATTGAATCAGATGAGGTTCTCTTCTCACTCAATACTTCTCTTTCTGCTGGAATTATTACCCCTTCAGTCCAAAAGGAAGGTGAAGAATTGCTCTACCTTCTTATGCCTATCAGATTGCCGGAAGAAACTTGAATAAAATAGTAGCGAGTAGAAAGTATTAGGTTAATTGAGTTTGTTGAGTTTTTTGGGTTCATTGGGTTTTAATAACCCGATAAACTCAATAAACCGAGAAAACCCCGTAAACCCAATTCTCGCTACTTGCCGACCCCGATGAAAATCGGGGGAGGCTTATCTTGTGCAAGGGCATCGCTAATTTTTATTCTATTTAGGATGTTGATTTAACCACAAAGACCACAGAGAGCACAGTTGAGTCTTCTCTGTGGCTCCAAGCATTATTTCACCCTCTAGGAATTTCAATCCGACCTGTCCGTTGAGCTAGGATGCAGAGCCAACGGTCAGGATACTGATTTCAGCGATAAAAAAACGATGACAGCGATACAAAAACATCGCTTTTCGCTATCCGCTTTCCGCTATGCGCATATTGTTTAGCGGTAAGCGGTTGACGGATAGCGGTTAGTGATTTTATCGCCGTAATCAAACCGACCTGTCCGTTGCTCCGAGATGCAAAGCCCTCGGTCGTAGACCTACGGGCGAGACCGACGGTCAGGAACGAAGTGAGGGTTATCTTGATGAATCCCAAAACCCTTTACAAAATTAGTTACGGATTTTATGTAGTTAGTTCAAAAACAGGGGAGAAACTCAATGGACAAATCGCCAATACTGTATTTCAAATAACTGCAGAGCCTCCCACAATAGCGGTGAGCATAAATAAACAGAATTTAACCCACCAATATATTCAGGAAAGTAAGGTTTTTACCGTTTCAATTTTATTAAAAGAAACGCCGATGAAATTTATTGGAAATTTTGGCTTTAAATCTGGAAGGGAACTGGATAAATTCAAAGGTGTAAATTATAAGGACTGAAGGAAACGGAATAAATGTCTATACTCATTCAGAACTTCTCCTTGCTCACGGCTACCCTGAACTAAAGAAATACAACCATCTGGTCGGGAATTTAGGGAAAGCCTGGCATGACCAGAAGCAGTTATTCTCAAAGTATCCTGCGGCTATTCTAATAACTTCAAATTGTGTAATGATTCCCAGAGAAGATTATAGAGATAGAATGTTTACCACCGGACCGGTGCGGGTGCCTGGTGTGCCACACATCGCCGGCTATGACTATACACCGGTAATAGAGAAAGCAAAATCTCTACCAGAACTAAATAAGGAAGCGGGAGAGGCTGTATTAACCACCGGGTTTTCTAAGTCTTTAGTTTTGTCCTTAAAAGACAAGATTAAACAATTAGTGTCTAAAGGTTTGCTCCGCCATTTCTTTCTTATAGGAGGCTGTGATTCACCGTTTAAAAAAGGGCAGTATTACTGGGACTTTGTGGAGAAATTGCCAAAACACACTATTGTTCTTACACTTGCCTGCGGTAAGTTCAGGTTTAATGATTTGAATCTTGGCCACATTGAAGGTGTCCCCCGGTTGATTGACCTTGGACAGTGCAATGATGCTATCGTGGCCATTGAGATAGCCGCTGCCCTGGCTGAGATTTTTGGCGTAGGAATCAACGAACTTCCCCTCACTTTAGTGTTGAGTTGGATGGAGCAAAAGTCTGTGGCTATTCTTTGGAGCCTGCTGGCACTCGGAATCAAAAGTATATACCTAGGTCCTATAATTCCAGCCTGGGTGAATGAGGATATGCTGAAAGTCTTGAAAGAACAATATAACTTAAAACTAATAAGTGAGCCAGAAGAAGATATAAAACAGATATTAAAAAGTTGAGAGACGACATAAATACGAGGAGGAGTATATGCCATTTTATTCAGAAAAAGTGATGGAGCATTTCAAGAATCCAAGGAATGTTGGAGAAATAGAAGACCCAGATGGAATTGGAGAAATGGGTAATCCTGTGTGCGGGGATGTGATGAGTTTTTACCTCAAAGTAAAAGATAACAAACTTGAAGATGTAAAATTCAAGACATTTGGTTGCGGAGCGGCCATCGCTGTTTCTTCCATAGTTTCTGAAATGGCAAAAGGAAAGACAATAGAAGACGCATTAAAAATCACAAACCAACTGGTGGCTCAAGAACTCGGTGGGCTTCCGCCAAACAAAATGCACTGCTCAAATTTAGGTGCAGATGCATTACACAAGGCGATTGAAGATTACCTTCAGAAACAGAAGGGGGCAAGATGAAGACGAAAAAATCTGCCAAATGCAAATGTCCATTCTGCGAAAATGAGTTAAAAATGACTTGTTTTGAACCGCCCTTTTGCCAAACTTGTAAAATTAAATTTGTTTTCTGCAAAAAATGCGGACAGATGTTCAATGAAAAACTAAAAAAATGTCCAAAATGCGGAAAAGAAAAAGGCTAAAAAATGCAAAAAAGTTTAAAGGGAACAAAGACGTTTTGTTTTTTTTGATTGAAACCCTTTTCTTTTCACTCACCGTCACGGTAGATGGGACTTCCATTCGTCTTATATTTGGCATTGGAGTGATTCAAAAGACCATTTCTGTTTCTGAGGTATTATCCTGCACTATTGTTCGCAATTCACCGTTATGCGGCTGGGGGATAAGATATATTGGCGAGGGCTGGCTCTATAATGTATCAGGATTTAACGGTTTCCGAAAACATTGATTTTTTTTCTGGCATATATGGAGTTACAGGTCCGCAAAAAGAGAGAAGAGGGGTAGTCTATTACTACTCTTC
Organism: Candidatus Edwardsiibacteriota bacterium; assembly: GCA_040755715.1. Lineage (GTDB taxonomy): Bacteria > Edwardsbacteria > AC1 > JBFLXN01 > JBFLXN01 > JBFLXN01. The sequence goes on along the minus strand of JBFLXN010000074.1, from coordinate 7,535 downwards.
TTTACTACTATTATATTCCTTTTCACGACGCTCGGGATTGGACTTCTGGCCACCACCGTTTCTAAGACCCAAGCCCAGGTGATGTTGACTGTCTTCCCGGTGATAATGCCGATTTTTTTGCTTTCCGGTCTTTTCTTTCCTATTGCCAGCATCCCTCACATTTTAAGATGGGTTGCATATATTAACCCTTTCACTTATTTTTTAATTATTGTGAGGAATATCTTATTAAAAGGAGCAGGTTTTTTTGAACTTTACAAAGAGATATTTATTCTTCTATTATTTGGTCTTTTCTTTTTCATCTTTAGTTCCTTGCGTTTTCAAAAGAGGATTGAATAAAAAAATATTGAAAAAATCTTAGTAATTAGGTTATAATATGAGAAAGATGCAAAAAAAATCAAATTTCCTTCCCGCTTCGGAAATTGAATAAAGCCACAGAATTACACAGAATAACACAGAGTAAATAGAAATTCATAGAAATTTTTGGAAACTTGTGGAAATTTATTGTTCTTTACTACAAGTTTCTATCAATTTCAATAAATTTCTATTAGTTTCCATATTTCTGGGTCAATCTGTGGCTAAATATCTTGGAGGATAAATATATGAGTCTACAGATTAAAGGTTACTATCGGTATCCTACGATACACGCAGACAAGATAGTCTTTGTCGCCGAAGATGACCTCTGGTTAGTTAACTCAAGTGGTGGCGTAGCCCATCGGCTGACCGCAAATCTTAGTGAAGTTTCGCATCCTTTTTTCTCTCCAGATGGCAAATGGCTCGCCTTTATCGGCCGTGAAGAAGGTCACTCAGAAGTCTATCTGATGTCTGCCTCAGGTGGACCAGCCAAAAGATTAACCTATGTTGGCAGTGACAGTATGGTGGTGGGCTGGCGTAACAAAAGCATTGTGTTCGCCAGTAATTTTGGTCAACCATTTAAACGCATTTTCTGGCTGTATGTAGTAGATATGGAAGGTAACGGACCCAAAATACTTCCTTTAGGTCCTGCACGCAATATAAGTTTTGGCAAAAAGGGAGTTGTAATTGGCAGAAATACTGGAGACCTTGCCCGATGGAAGCGATATCGCGGTGGTACGGCCGGTGAAATCTGGATAGATGAAGGTGGAACCGGTGAATTTCATAGACTTATTGAACTCAAGGGTAACCTCGCCAATCCGATGTGGCTCGGTGATAGAATATACTTTATCTCTGACCACAAAGGTATTGGGAATATTTATTCATGCCTGCCGAGTGGCAAAGGCTTAGAACAGCATACTAATCATAAAGAGTTCTATGCAAGAAATGCCACTACCGACGGCAACCGTATCGTTTATCACAGTGGCGCAGATATTTACAGATTTGACCCAAAAATGAAAGAGAATACCAAAGTTGAAATTGAATACTCCAGCCCTCGCATACAGCGTAGTAGGAAATTTGTGGAACCGGGTAAATACGCAGAGGATTATACATTATCTAAAGACGGCAGTTTATCTGCTCTGGTTATTCGGGGTAAGTCCTTAACTATGGGCAATTGGGAAGGCCCGGTTATCCAACAAGGTGTTCCTAACGGGATTCGCTATCGTTTAACCCGCTTTCTAAATGATGGGAAGCGTGTGGTTTTAATAAGTGATGAAGGAGAGAAGGAACATCTGGAAATACACGACATTGATGGCACCACTCCGCCGGAAAAGTTCATCGGCTTAGATATTGGCAGAGTCTATGAGATGAAGGTATCACCTAAAAAGGATGAGATAGCTTTAACTAATCATAGACTTGAAATTATCTGGGTAAATCTGGCAACAGGTAAATTAAAAAAGATTGAACAGAACAAATATCTTCCGATTGCTGGTTTTGATTGGTCGCCGGACGGGGACTGGATTGTCTATTCGTTTGCCATTAACCATCAAGTGTTGGTAATCAAGATTTATAACACAAAGAACAGGAAAATATATCAAGTCACCGAACCAGTGCTTCGGGATTTCTCACCTGTATTTGACCCAACTGGGAAATATCTCTATTTTCTCTCTTGTCGGGTGTTCAATCCGGTTTATGACAATATGCATTTTGACTTGAATTTTCCTAAGGGTATGCGTCCGTATTTTATCGCTTTACGAAAGGATTTACCATCACCATTTGTGCCCAAACCACACGGATTTGAGGAACCCTCCTCGCTCCCACAGGGAGAGGAATCAGGGGAGAGGGAGGAGAAATTAAAAAAGGTCAATATTGATTTTGATGGCATTGCCGAACGAATCGTTCCATTTCCGGTAGAGGAAGGAATCTATGGGGATATTGCCGCGGCAAAGGATAAGGTATTCTATACGGTTTATCCAGTTGAGGGTGCCCGTGGTATACCCTGGTTTGAAAAGGAACCGCCGGCAAAAGCTTGTATAAAAATTTTTGACCTGAAAAAACTTGAGGAACAAGTATTTGTGGACAAAATAACCAGTTTCAAGTTATCCGGTGACGGCTCTGCATTGATTTATAGGGTAGGCAATCGTCTCCGGGTTATATCCACAAAGAAGGAACCAAAAGAAGAACTGCCAAAAGAGGAGAAACCGAGTAGAAAGACCGGCTGGATAGATTTATCACGGATGAAGATATCTATTGAGCCAATAGCTGAATGGCGACAAATGTTTAAAGAAGCATGGCATTTGCAGAGAGATTATTTCTGGGTAGAGGATATGTCTGGGGTAAATTGGAAAAAGGTCTTTGAGAGGTATTATCCCCTGGTGATGCGCGTTGCCTCCCGCAGTGAATTTTCAGACCTGCTCTGGGAGATGCAAGGAGAACTTGGCACTTCCCATGCCTACGAGCTGGGTGGTGATTATAGACCAGCACCCGAATATAAAATTGGCTTTTTAGGGGCAGACTTGACTTATGACTCTAAACATCGTGCTTATCGTTTTACTCGCATTCTTAATGGTGATGTCTGGGATGAAAAGAATCCACCGCCATTAAAACGAGCCGGCGTGAATATAAAGGAAGGTATGTTACTTCTTGGCATAGGTGGTCAAAGGTTAGGTAAGGACTGTCCTCCCCATAAACTATTAGTAAATCAGGGTGAGCAAGAAGTGCAACTTACAGTAGCAGAACCTGACGGTAGTTCTCCCCGCACTGTTTGTGTGAAGACTTTGAAGGACGAGACACCACTCAGGTATCGTCATTGGGTTGAACAGAACAGAAAATATGTGCACAAAGTTACTGAAGGACGAGTGGGATATATACATATACCTGATATGTCTGCTGAAGGCTATGCAGAGTTCCATAGATATTTTCTGGCTGAACTTGGCTATGAAGGGCTAATTGTAGATGTGCGTGTTAACGGTGGCGGGCATGTTTCACAACTTTTGTTAGAAAAAATAGCACGGAAAAGAATCGGTTATGATTTGACCAGATGGATGGGACATATACCTTATCCTCAGGAATCCGTGGGGGGGGCAATCGTTGCTCTTACTAATGAACATGCGGGTTCTGATGGAGATATTTTCAGTCATTCGTTTAAACTGATGAAACTCGGCAAACTTCTTGGTCGACGCACCTGGGGCGGAGTGATTGGTATATGGCCGCGCCACTGGTTGGCGGATGGAACATTGACGACCCAACCTGAATTCTCGTTTTGGTTCAAAGATGTTGGTTGGGGTGTTGAAAACTATGGCACTGAGCCAGACATAGAGGTGGACATTACACCTCAAGAGTATGCAAAGAGGAAAGATACCCAATTAGACCGGGCAATTGAAGAAGTTCTGAAAGAGATGAAGAAAAACCCACCGCTCAAACCCGACTTCAACAAGAGACCAAAGAGGACATTGCCAAGGTGAGAATAGAAAATGGAAGATAGAAAATGAAATACATATGAAGATTTTCTCAGTTTTTCTATCTTCCATCTTCCATTTTCCATTTTAAAAAAGGAGGTTTCTTAAATGCACGGAGCATCACCATTTGAATTTTACGCCATCTGGGGCGTCTTAGCCACAGCTATCTTGGGCTTGGCCTATGCGGTCTTCTTAACCGTTCAAATCTTAAGAGCTGACCAGGGCACACAGGAAATGCAAAGAGTCTCCAAAGCAATCCGCATCGGAGCCAATGCCTACCTCAATCGCCAGTTTAAGACTATTATCTTTCTCATTGTGATTTTAGCTATCGGGCTTTATCTCACTACCACTCTGACTAAGTTCATTGCTGTCGGTCGTGCCTGTGCCTTTCTGATGGGTTCTATTTTCTCAGGGCTTGTCGGCTATATCGGAATGAATATGGCCGTTCAAGGGAATGTGAGGGTTGCCTCTGCCTCAAGGAAGAGTTTTAATGATGCTTTAAAGATTGCCTATCGGACGGGGACAATCACCGGAATGCTGACTGATGGCTTGGGACTTTTAGGCGGCACCATTATTTTTATGGTTTTTGGTAAAGAAGCTCCGGAAGTCCTTTTGGGCTTTGGGTTTGGCGGCTGTCTGATTGCTCTGTTTATGCGAGTCGGGGGGGGGATTTACACCAAAGCCGCTGATGTGGGGGCTGACTTAGTGGGCAAGATTGAAAAAGGCATTCCCGAAGATGACCCGAGAAATGCGGCCGTAGTAGCTGATTTAGTTGGCGATAATGTTGGGGATTGCGCCGGTATGGCCGCTGATATATTTGAATCTTATGAAGTGACCATTGTTTCGGCCATGATTTTGGGCCTTTCCATTGCCGCTCTTTTGCCGACTTTTGAATTGCGCTGGATTCTCTTTCCGCTTTTAGTCCGTGCCTCTGGTGTCTTTAGTTCCATTATTGGAACTTATGCGGTGAGAACAATGCGCACGGGTGAAGATGCTATGAAATCCATTCACCGGGGCTACGGGCTTTCAGCAATGATTTCTATTGTCATTTTTTATATCTTTGCGAAATTTTATTTTGGGGATTTACGGGTCTTCTGGGCAACTTTAGCCGGAGTTGGCATGGCAGTTTCGTTCAATTATTTGACCGATTATTTTACTTCTACTTTTCGCCGACCGGTAAAAGAGATTGCTAAATCAACTCAGACTGGGGCGGCCACTTCACTTTTGCAGGGATTAGCCGTTGGCTACGAAAGCACAGTCTGGGCAATCTTTGTGATTGCGGCGGCAATTATTACTTCCGCCATCATCTTTCACGGTGAGCCAGTTCAGTATGTTCTCTATGGCGTTGCCCTCTGTGGCATTGGCCAGTTGACCTTAACTGGTAATAATATTTCTATGGATGCCTTTGGACCCGTCTCTGACAATGCCAATGGTATTGGTGAGATGACCCATATGGAGCCAAAGGCAAGACAGATTATGGCTGATTTGGATGCTGTAGGTAATACTACAAAAGCGATTACCAAGGGAATTGCTATTGGTTCAGCGGTTATTGCCGCAGTTAGTCTCTTTGGGGCCTTTACTATAGATTTGAAATTGGGATATATTGATGTGGCCAAACCAGTTGTCTTCATCGGCCTATTGATTGGGGGGGCAATTCCCTTCTTGTTCAGTTCACTGGCTATCCGTTCAGTTGGCCGAGCCGCCTATTTGATTGTCTATGAAGTGAGGCGCCAATTTGCGGAAATCAAGGGCTTATGGGAGGGCAAGGCCGATCCTGATTATAGTCGGGTAGTTTCTATTTGCACCGCCGCCGCCCAGAAGGAATTATTGGGTTTGGGATTATTGGCGGTTTTGACTCCAATAATTGTTGGTTTTGTATTGAAAGCAGAAGCTTTGGGTGGTTTTCTCGGTGGGATTATTCTCACCGGTCAACTCTTGGCCGTCTTTATGGCTAATGCTGGTGGTGCCTGGGATAATGCCAAGAAATCTATTGAAGATGGGCTCTATGGTGGAAAGGGTTCAGAACCACACAAGGCGTCGGTCGTCGGAGATACTGTAGGCGACCCTTTGAAAGACACAGCAGGACCAGCCTTGAATCCAATGATTAAAGTCATCAACTTAGTTTCGCTTCTGATTGCACCTCTGATTGTCAGACACGAGGTAATGACCGTGCCGCTTGGGTTTTCTGTAGGTTTTGCTATTTTAGTGGTAATTGGTGCAGTCTGGTATAGCAAGCGGGAAGGGAAAGGCGAAGAGTGAATCACTGATGAAGAACAAACTGATAGTTTTAGTTTTGATAACAACCCTATTGCTTCTTGTCGGTTGCAGCAAACGCTTCTTAAGGGAACCTCAAGTCTTTTGGGGAATAACCAAAACAAATGAAGAGGGAGATATTATTTCTGCTGACCCTGATGACTGGCGAAGTGGGAATGAGAGCAGCCAGAATTCTCAGGACAAACAGCAATTTCCCTCTTCCTATCCTATCTATCCTATCCCCACAATTTTTAAAATAGGGCCAGCTTATCCCAATCCAGCTACAGGCCAGGTTCGCATTGAATGTCAACTGCCGGCGAGTGCTAAGGTTTGTATGTTTATTGTTAACGAACAGGGCAAAATAGTGCGAAAGATGATGGTGGGGAAATTAGCTCCCGGATATTATCTTCAAATCTGGGATATTAGAGATGAGGAAGGAAATCAGGTTCCGCCAGGGATTTACCGCTGCTACTTCCAAAGCAAGTTATTTGAAAGTCACGGGGATATAGAGATTAAATGAGAACAAGCCAGAAATTCTCTATTTTATCCAGCACCTAGGCCTAGGTGCTGGATGACTTGAGCTTGTTAGTTTTGTATTGGTATTCTTTTATAAGGAGGAACGGCATAGAGGGCTTTGATTCTACCCCAGGTACTCGGAGAAAGGGTAGGCTCTTCAATTCCAGTGAGCGTATTGCTGGACCCTGGCGTAGGAGAAGACGCATCTGCGAAATCTGAGGGCGAATCGGTATCAGCCCCATTTGGAGAACGGGCTAAAGAATGCCCTTCTATTACATCAGGACAAGCCGGATTCCAAAGAGTGGCATCGTAGTTTGTCCAAGCAGGGTTCGGTGTGCCCCAGTTCATTTGGTCAATCTTGGTGCCACTTCCATTAAAAATCTGTAGCATATCGGCAGTGTTTGTCAGACCATTCCCCAGGGTATTGCTGGGCATATCAACTACTACAGCAGGTGGAACCGTAGGATAATAGAGTAAAAAGCTATCTCTGTCTGCGGCAAGCACCAAAAATCCACCTACAGAAATAGTGGTACCAGAAGGAATCGTATCTGTGCTCGTATCGTCCTTGATGTACCATCCTATTAAGGTAATGTCTGCACCACTTTTATTGTATAATTCAATCCACTCTGTTCTTGACTCCGTATAAGGCGTATCATAACAGACTTCATTGATTACCACTTGTGCTTGCGTCTCTACTACCAAAAAGATAAATCCCAGAACACACATTATTTTTTTCATATTCTTGCCTCCTATTTTAACATTAAACCCAGAAACCATTTCTATTATAATTATACAACTTTTCAAAAGATTTGTCAAGGATTTTTTTAATTTTTGTCATTTAAAATTCAAAAGTGAACTCTTTTTAGCGAATTTAAAGTTCAAAAGTGAACTCTTAAACTGCTATAATCTAACCCAAAAAGGAGGGTTTGGATTATGGCAAAACAGTTGCATAAGAAA
>JBFLXN010000073.1:0-11995 GCA_040755715.1 Candidatus Edwardsiibacteriota bacterium | reverse complement strand
TTGTCAGTGTTGATTTTCCTTCACTCCGTTCAGGATAAATTGTGCCAATTTTAGACAAAATTTTAACAAAGTCGTGATTTTGTTCTATGGCAGGCGGGCATTTTGATTTTTGATATTTGAACTTGCATTACCTGTTTCCCGTTTGAATACATTGCGGGTCAACCCATCTGCTCCAATTGGGGTCGGTGAGTTCTTCTCTCACACTTGAATAGACTAATTGATATTTACCAAAACCTCCCACATCCGCAAAAGCAAATTCTCGTCCGCCCCCTCCTGAATAACGCCAGATTTCAAAAGACTTGTAGGATGGGTCAGCTGGATGTCTGTCAATTTCATCCGGTGCACCATATTTTATATAAATCCTTCCCCTATCAGTTTCTGAACCCTTCTGTTTTTTGGTGGAAAAATGGAGTTCTACATAGCGAAAACGCTCTACATATTCAATCAAAAATTCATTCTCTGGTGTTTCCGGTTTTAGGTCCCTTTTTCTCCAGAATTGATATAAAAATTCTTTTTTCCCCTGTGGTTCTAATTTGCTAAAAGTATCCATCTCCTTAGCAGTAGCCAAAAGTTCGATCTGTTCGTAATATTCTCCCCCCTTTTTTTCATAAAGTTGTTTCAGTTGTTCTTCAGATTCTCGCTTGGTGGAAGTTGCTGTGGTAAAACGAACTACTTCAAAACTGATTTCCTTAGTAGCTTTTTGTTCACTCTGATTATCAAAGACTTCTACCCGAACTCTATATTTACCACTTGATAGTCCTAAAATATTGATTCCTCCCACTTCTACTACATTCTTGCCCGGTTTACTCTTCGTTGTCGCTGGCAAACTTCGTGCTACTTCATTTGAATCATTGACAATAGAGTATTTAACTTCGTAAGTTCCTGGAGATGTTCCTTCTCCTAATTTTAAATTATAGATTTCAAGATAACAGTAGAGTATTCCAAATCTCTTGCCAAATAGATGTGGCGGATTGGGTAAAATTCTCAGACCATTCTTCACGAATTTCCCGGCGGTAGTGTCTTCTTGAACTTGCGAGGCTAATTCAATGTCACTCAAAAACAGTGTGTCTGCTTGCAGATAAGATGACACTTTCAAATCTTGGGTGACTATGCCACTCTTGTTGGAATTTACATCTTCAATTTTCAGAGAAAATTTATACGAACCCAGAAAAAGTGGCATTTCTATTTGGTCAATAATAGAGAGATCTCGCTGTTGGGCGTCTTCCAGAGATTTTAGGTAAGAGGTGGATTGCCAATTCTGATTAAGCAATGATTTGCCTAGACTATCAGTGAGAGTTACAGTAGTTCGGTAGATTGTCTTCAGGTTTTCTCCTTCTGGAACAAAGTTAAACTGGTCAAAAGGAATCTTATAATAAATTTCCTGCTGGGTCTTTTCATTTTCTCCTCGGAACTGAGCGCCGTCTAAATAAAATTTTATCTCCCCGGTGGAAATTAAAGGAAAACCTTCACTCCCACTAGCAAAATCGGACAGGACAATCAAAAGAGTTATTATAAAATATTTCATCTTTTGTCCCCTTAGGAGTTCAACTTTTTAACTCCTCACTCCTCAACTCCTTCACTTGTTTCTTCTCTTGTATGCTCTTCCATTTCCTCTTCTAGAGCGGCGTCAAAATCTCCGCCCATTTCTTCACCCATTTCTCGGCTCATCCGTCTAGCCCAGCGAGCAACAGATTTTGGGTCACGCTCATCCAAATCGCCAAATTTGCTCGGGTCAGCCAAACTTTCCAGCCGGCTTTCTTTAGCCCTGACTGCGGCAAAACGAGAAAAGAGTCTTTCTAACTTGTTTCCTCCGCAGTGAGAGCACTTTGGCGAGAAGACTTTGCTAATACTCAGAACGAGAAGACTTGTCTTCCGCCCGCAGTCAAGGCATTCATATTCGTAGATTGGCATAGTCTAATCCTCCTCTGAAGACGCAGTATCGTTTCACTCGGTGTATCGCTATGCTCGTAGTATCGCTTCGCTCGTAGGATCGTTTCACTCGCAGTATCGTTTGCGATTGAACGGCTTCCTAATGAGCGATCTATCAGAAGCGAATAGTTTGTAATATTCTTTTTCAATTAGTATTAGTACTAAACTAAAGTTTAACAAAACTTTGGCAAATTTGGGTTAGGGTTGAACTCATCCCCTCTTAAAAGACTGTTAAAACAAGCCCCTCCCCTTCTCTTACAAAGAGAAGGGAACAAAAGGGGTTAAGTTCTGGAGAGTTATAACTTTAACAACTTTGTTCTACTTTCTAAACGGCAGATGAAGAAGCTCCGGCAAACAATCAAAATACGGACAAAAGCGATTTTTGCCAAAGTTTACGTTTAAGTCTAAGACGAACGCAGTGATCCTGCGAGCAAAGCGATACTACGAGCATAGCGATCCTGCGAGCGAGCGATCTTACGAGCGTGGCGATCCTGCGAGTCCCGACTATGTCGGAACGATCCTGCGTCACAATGAAGTTATCATCTCTATTGCCTTCGGGATATTTTCCAGAACATCTCTGGCCATCATACTGTATTCGGTCTTTTCTTCACTGGCAATATCTCCGGCTAGACCGTGCAAATAGACTCCTACTTGAGCCGCCTCTAAAGGTGATAATCCTTGAGCCATCATTCCTGCGATAACTCCGGTCAAGACATCGCCTACACCGGCGGTAGCCATTCCAGCGTTGCCGGTCGGATTAATCCAAGATAAACCAGAAGGTTCAGCAATAACTGTCGGAGCACCTTTGAGAACAACGACTACGCCCAAATTCTGGGCTGCCTCTTCTGCTTTGCCGATTCGGTCTCTTTTAATTTCTTCCACAGAGGTGTTTAGAAGCCTCGACAACTCTCCTGGATGAGGAGTAATTACTGTCGGCATAGTAATCTTTTTGAAAATTTCTGGCTTACCTGCCAAGGCATTCAATCCATCAGCATCAATGACCATTGGCCCGGATATTTTTTTCACCACTCTTCTCACTAATTCCGCAGTCTCGCTGTGCTGGGAAAGGCCTGGACCGATGGTTAAAACATCACATTTCTTCATCAAGCGCTCTATCTCAGACTCAGCCAATAGATTCAGTGTTCTATCTCTTGTTTGTGGCAATGGTTTTGTAATCACTTCAGTCAATCTTGATTCCATTGCATCGTTCAAACTTTCTGGAAGACCCAAATAACAGAGACCAGCTCCAGCCTTAAGAACTGCTTCACTGGTCAAGACAGCAGCACCGGTCATTCCTACGGAGCCTGCCACTACCAACACTATGCCGCAGGCATTTTTATGAGTATCGGGAAAGCGGTGTGGAAGTAATTGAGCCACATCTATATCTTGTAACAATGATAGTTTAATCTTCTCTTCTTCAACGCCCATCTCTGGCATACCAATCTCAGCCACGAAAGTTCTGCCAGCGTGCATTCGGCCTGGATACAAGAGCAATCCCCTTTTGAGTAGTCCCATGGTCACGGTAACATCTGCTCTGATAGTGGCACTCTGGACATCTCCAGTATCAGCATCCAAGCCACTTGGCAAATCAACGGCAATCACCAATTTCTCGCTGGCATTTACCATTTCTATAATTCGGGCGAGGTAACCTGTAATTTCACCCTTAAAACCTGTGCCAAAAATAGCATCAATTACAATCTCACTTTCTTTGAGACTTTCTTGGAATTTTGGAAGTAATCTCTGGTTGTGAATTTCAATCAAGGGAATACCCATTTTGGTTATGTTTTCCAGATTTGTGCGGGCATCGCCTTTTATTTCCCTCCTTTTTCCTAAAAGGAAGATGGCAGGCACTGCTCTTTTATTTACCAGATAGCGAGCGACGACGAAACCATCACCACCATTATTTCCCTTACCACAGAGAACCATCACCTTTGTCCTGTTCAAAAGGCCACCACTCCAATGTCGTAAGTCTGGAGTAAATTCTATTTCTTTCTCTTGAATTTCCGCCCAGATTTTCTCTAAGATCTCCACCACACTTCGCCCGGCATTTTCCATCAGACTTAAACCCGGCACATTATATTTTTCTATCGTGCGTCGGTCAATATTCTTCATTTCCACTGAAGAAGCAACTTTTAACATAATAAGTTTCCTCCCTTTTTGAGAGAAATGATTACGGCGAGACTTTTCATCTTTAATAATCACTGTGTCATCTTTTCTTTATTAACACCATTGCGATAGAATATTCCTTCGTATGACTGAGACTCAAAATAATTCCCCCTTTTGCCACCAATTCTTTTGCCCTCCCGTGAAGTCTCACTGTGGGAATACTCTTTTCGTTATCTATAATTTCAATTTGACGACAGTATACTCCTTTTCTAAAACCTGTTCCCAAAGCCTTTGAGACTGCTTCTTTAGCGGCAAATCTAGCGGCGTAAGATTCGTACTTGTTTTTTCTACTTTCACAAAAAGCAATCTCCGTTGGAGTAAATATTCTATGAAGAAAGGCATCACCCCACCTTTCAATTGCCTGACGAATTCTTTGGACTTCTACTAAATCAACCCCGATTGACTCAGCCATTATTTTGTAGTTCGCAAAGTCCGCAGAAATTCCACAGATTACGCTGAAATTATAATTAATGTCTTATGAATCTTATCTGTAAGTCTATTTATTTTTTCCTTTGCGTTATCTGCGAGTATTTTGCGTTCTCTGCGTTATTTTCCCTATCAACAATTTCCAGTAGTTCTATAATGTCATTCAACTCGTAGTCAGCTCCTGACTCCTTTGTGCCGAAGGTATCTCCATAACGAGCGAAGGCGGTCTTCATCCCGAGTTTAGCCGCACCCACAATATCCCTCTCAGCCCAATCTCCCACCATTAGACAGTCTTTTGGTGACAAATTTAGTAAGGAAAGTACTTTCTGAAATGGAGTAGGTAAGGGTTTTTTTTCTCCAGTATCCTCAAAGGTTACTACACAATCAACTAAGTTCTGGAGACCCAGATAACATAGTCTTAGCCATGCTTCCCGTCGTGGGGCATCAGAGACCACGGCTAATTTCAAACCCCGTTTAAGAAGTTCTACTAAAGTCAAGGTCGTATGTGGGTAAGTTACCAAAGCCGCCTCCCTAGCTTTTCTATAAGCAACGATGCCAGCGGCATGCATCTTGTAATCAATTCGCCCCAGTTCCTGCTGGAGAAACTTGTCAAAAATCATTTGATACTCAATTCCTTCTTCCTTATAAATTTCATAAATCTTTTCTTTGGCCCGTTGTTTCTCCATTTTTAAACCAGCATCAATCATTGCCTCAATAGCTCCTTCCACGGCCAATTCTTTCATCTTCATAAAGTCAACTAATGTATTATCTAAGTCAAAGATAATGGCTTTTATCATCAGATAAGCCTCGGTTTGCTCACCCCCTAGCAATTTGCAACGGGGCTCAGCAGTAGTGAGTGTTGAGTTTGTTGGGTTTATTGAGTTTGTTGGGTTTATTGAGTTTGTTGGGTTCATTGGGTTTAATAATCCGATAAACTCAATAAACTGTATAAACCCAATAAACTTTTTTACTTGCTACTCTTTACTCGCCCCGTTAGAAATTTTGCTATATCCTTTTGTGTAGACGGTATTTCTAACGGGGCTCGCTACTATTTCATTAAATATCTCATAAGATTTTTGGTCATAGAGGACGAATATTACTTTTGTTAAATAAGTCTCCCCTGCAAAATGTTTCTCTATTACTTCAAACATAACCCTGGCGCATTTTGAAAGTGGAAATCCACCGACTCCTGTACCCAAAGCGGGAAAAGCAATAGAAGAAATTCTTAATTCTTCTGCCCGTTTCAAGCTACTCTCAGCCGATTGTCTTATCTTTTCTGAATCAGTTCGTAAATCCTGGGCCATCACCGCGGCGTGAATTACATATTTTGCTTTTTTAAGATTTCCGGCAGATGTAACTATTGCCTCTCCAACTGCAATTGGACCTTGTTTTACTGCTTCTTCTTCAATGACCTTTCCGCCCTTTCGCTTAATGGCTCCAGCGACACCTCCCCCCATCCACAGATAATTATTAGCCGCATTCACGATTGCATCCGCTTCCACTTCAGTAATATCACCTTGCACCAAAGAAATAGTCTTCTCGTTAACTCTCAACATTTTTTCTTCTTGGCCATATATTTACCACCACCTATATCTTTAAAATCAACAATATAATATTTTATCACAATGGACTTTTAAAAATCAAGTTTTTTTTGTAAAAAATTTGTTTTGATAACTTATTGTAAATCAATGACTTATTTTTATAAAATCCAGACGCATTGATTCAATGGGGCCTGAGAATAACTCAAGAATAGTCAAGACCTGAGATATTGATGTTCGCGATTTGAATAAGTAGACACAAATTTACAAAGATTTTTCTTGATTTCTCTATTAAAAAAGTATATAATTATAAATACTGGTAGACCGACATGCTTCGCCCTTACGAGGTGAGACATTCTTTAAATGATTTTTTTCGCCCCTCTTTTTATTCCCTCCTTACGGGCGAGGCATTATTAGGGGTGCGGAGCAAAGGAGGAATAAAGATGTTGAAAAGATATCAAATTGTTTCGGAACGAATTGTTGAAAGTGACGAAGAAAAGAGTCCGATTTTGGTCTACTTTAATCCTGACGAAAGTGAAAAGCAATTTCTTGTTGATAATTATAAAATAGATGAACACACCCTTAATTCCGCTTTAGACCCTGATGAACCTTCACGATTGGAATTTGAACCAAATCATTTGGCATTTATTTTTAAACGACCCAGAAACTACTCAGCCAAGGACTACTTATTATTTAAAGCTGCTACGATGGGTGTGTTTTTCTCTAGTGATTTTTTAATCCTGGTGCTGAACGAAGAAATCAATCCTTTTGATGGAAAGCACTTCGCAAAAGTTACTTCTCTCGCCAATCTTATGCTTAAACTCATCTATCGCTCTATTTATCATTTCTTAGAACATTTAAGAGTTATGACGATGATTTCTGATGACCTAGAACAGAAAATTAACCGCTCAATGGAAAACAAACATCTTATAAATTTGTTTACTCTTCAAAAAAGCCTGGTTTATTATCTAAATGCTATAGATTCCAACGGGGTCCTGGTAGAAAAACTAAAAAATAATGCTATAAAAGTAGGATTTACTCAGGAAGAACTGGAGTTTTTAGATGATATTATCATTGAAAATAGTCAGTGCTATAGACAGGCAGAAATATATTCCAATATCCTCGCCAGTTTAATGGATGCTCGTGCTTCCATTGTGAACAATAATCTGAATGTGCTAATGAAAACCTTGAATGTCATTGTTATCGCTATTATGATGCCGACTTTTGTTGTTTCCGTTTTTTCTATGAATGTAAAGATACCTCTGCAGAATCTTACTTATGCTTTTTGGATAATAGCAGGGTTAGCCATTTTCTCTATGCTTGGTTTTCTCCTATTTTGGCACTATAAAAGGTGGTAATCTTTTATCGCTTAATAATTTTTCTTGACTTCTATATTTAAAAGGTGGTAATCTTTTATCGCTTAATAATTTTTCTTGACTTCTATATTTAAAAGGTGGTAATCTTTTATCGCTTAATAATTTTTCTTGACTTTTATATTTAAAAAGTATAAAATATTACTAAACGCTGTTAAAATATGAAAATTTTCTCTTTTTTCTTAGGCATATTTTTAACTATTCCTGCCTATGCTCAGGATTCTTTGAAAATGGGCGATAGAGCACCCACCTTCTATCTGAAGACGCTTCACAACAATGATTTCTATCTGAGTGATTATTGCGGAAAACCGAGAAACAAGAAAAGCAAACAAGAAAGGAATGTAGTTATTTTGAGTTTCTGGGCAACCTGGTGCAAGCCCTGCCAAGAGGAAATACCTTTCTTAGAAGAGATTCAAGGAAAATTTGGATTGGATTCTCTGCGCATTTTTTTGGTTGCCAGCGGTGAAGAGAAACAAACGATTGAAGATAGCGTTTTTACCAGAGTAATCTCTCTACCAGTTCTCTTTGATAAGTATTCAAGAGTGAAAAGACTATATCAGGTAGAAAACTTGCCAACGCTGTTTATTATTGATAGAGAAGGAACAATCAGATGGATTAAAACAGGATTTTCTGAACAAAAGAAAGAAGAAATGCTAAAAAATGTGGGGAGAAGTTTAGGAATACCCGAGACTACAGATATTGAGAGTAGACAGTGATTTTTAATCACCAAACTGCTCGTGGATTAAAAATCCACGGCTATTACACACATCAAGAGATGATAGCGAAAGAACCTGAAGGCAGATAATGGTTCAGGGCAAACTTCATTGAAGGATAAAAATGAAACTAAAAAATCTTACAAAAGATGAAATAATAAAACTCTTACAGGAAAATAGAGATGTTTTTAAAAAGTACGGAGTCAAAAGAATTGGTTTGTTTGGCTCCTGGATTGTGGGAAGACAAACAAAAAAGAGTGATGTTGATTTGCTTGTTGAGTTTGACCTCAATTCTTTTGGCAAAAATTTCAAAGGACTTTTTGAAGCATTTATGGAATTATCTTACTGTCTTGAAATTCTATTTGGCAGGAAAGTGGATATTCTAACCCCTGATAGTGTGGAGACCATAAGAATCAAGAAAATCGCTGAAGAAATTAAAAGAAATGTGATTTATGTCTAAGAGAGGCGACGAAGAATTCCTTCGTGATATTATAGAATCTATAAACAGAATCAATAACTATATCAGGGAAATGCGTTATGAGGAGTTTTTACAGGATATAAAGACCCAGGATGCAATAGTTCGTAATATTCAAATTATTGGTGAAGCGATTAAAAATTTATCATCTGACTTTAGGGATAAATACAAAGATATTGATTGGAAAAACACCGCAAGAATAAGGGACAAGATAGTTCATCATTATTTTGGTATAAAATGGGAAGTGGTATGGGGAGTAAGTAATAATAATCTTCCTGAACTTAAAGAAAAAATAGAAAAGATTCTTAAAGAATTGCAAGAAAGGGGAAATAAAAAATAGAAAGGAGGAACAAAAAATGAGATTCATATCATCAGTTCTTTTAGTGGTGTTCATAGTAGTAAATATCGGTGGTGATTTCGCCGTCGCCCAAGAGCAGAGGCAGAAGAAATTCTCCATAGGCATTCTGGCGATGGATGCCTTAGGGGTTCCTGCTGATGAAGTTTCTGCACTTTCTGACCGGTTGAAAACAGAGCTTTTTAACACCCGTGCTTTTGAGGTAATGGAAAGGGCAAAAATGGAGGAAATCTTAAAGGAACAAGGATTTCAACAGACAGGTTGCACTTCAGATGCCTGTGCAGTTGAGGTTGGACAGTTGATTGGCGTAGAAAAGATGATTGCTGGAAGTATTGGAAAGGTTGGAAATACCTATACCGTGAATTTAAGACTAATTGATGTGGAGACAGGAAAGATTGATGAAGCAGTTACTGAAGACTGCACTGGGCCGATAGACAGATTGTTAGTTATCACTATGAGAAATATAGCGGAGACGATGGCGAACAAAGTATTAGGTGTGGAAAGGAAACTTACTCCTGAAGAGATGAAAATGAGAGAGGAAGAAGCCAAGAAAAGGACCGAAGAAGAGAAGGGACTAGCCCAATTGAAAAAAAAGCAAGAAGAAGAAGCCAAAAGAGCGCTTCAACCAAAGGGGAAGAAAAAGACTTGGCTATGGTTTGTTCTGGGTGGAGCTGTCGCTAGTGGTGGTGTTACCGCTGCCTTGCTTCTCGGAGGTAAAAAGGAAGAGAAGCCTCCTGGTGAAACAGAAATTCCTTTGCCACCACCCCATCCGTGAAAAGGCCGATGACGGTGATGAAAAGATGATGCCAGTGATGAGAAATCACCGTAAGCGTTAGCTAGTCTTTATCCGAAAATCGCAAAGTATTAAAAGGCACGACTTTGTTAAAATTTTGTCTAAAATTGGCACGATTTATCCTGAACGGAGTGAAGGAAAATCAACACTGACAAGCGTTTAAGCCTTCTTGGCTTGTTCTTCTCTTGCTCCGAGCCTCGCAGAGGCGACCTGTTTGTAGAATGATGTTGCGAGAGAAAAATTAAAGCCTCATAGAGGCGGCCTGTTTGTAGTAGATTTTTTATGTTATGGGTTATTTTCTCTACAAACAGTTTGCTCCTACGGAGCAGATTGAAGCCTCCGGGCAGGCCCTCAGCCTTGCCAAGAGGCAGGCAGGGCGTCGTTGTAAAGGCAAAACAGGCTTATATTATTGTGCCAGAAGGCTTTCAGGCAGATTTTGAGCCAAAATTTAACAAAGCACTGAAAAGGGAGAAAGAAGTTCTAAATCCAAAATCTATTGGAGGAAAATATTCCTCTAGCTCTTTCCCCAAAGCAGAATGGCAAGGAATGATTGTAATAATGCGCGATAAAACAATGAATGTGACTACTATAAGGAGAAATGGGTAAGGTTAAAAGTTAGTAGAGCAACCCTGGCTGATTTCCATGTAATCCGTAGATTACATGCCACAAACCAAAAAGGAGGAACCAATGAAACTCAATCGCAGATCCGCCGTCAGTATGGCGGATAAGCCGCGTAATTCCCTCTTAAGAGGGGAGAACACACCCCTATATCCCCTCTTGATAGAGGGGACTACACCCCTATATCCCCTCTTGATAGAGGGGACTGCACTCGTAAATTCCCTCTTGAGAAAGGGGACTGCACTCGTAAATTCCCTCTTGATAGAGGGGACTGCACTCGTAAATTCCCTCTTGAGAAAGGGGACTACACTCGTAAATTCCCTCTTGAGAAAGGGGAACACACCCCTGTATCCCCTCTTATTAGAGGGGACTACACTCGTAAATTCCCTCTTGAGAAAGGGGACTGCACTCGTAAATTCACTCTTGAGAAAGGGGAACACACCCCTGTATCCCCTCTTATTAGAGGGGACTGCACCGACAAATCCCC
Organism: Candidatus Edwardsiibacteriota bacterium; assembly: GCA_040755715.1. GTDB lineage: Bacteria > Edwardsbacteria > AC1 > JBFLXN01 > JBFLXN01 > JBFLXN01. Next base: position 1,122 of record JBFLXN010000073.1, on the reverse strand, counting down.
TCTTGAGAGGGGGGACTGCACCGACAAATCCCCTCTTGAGAGAGGGGACTGCACCGACAAATCCCCTCTTGAGAGAGGGGACTGCACCGACAAATCCCCTCTTGAGAGAGGGGACTGCACCGACAAATCCCCTCTTGAGAGAGGGGACTACACTCGTAAATCCCCTCTTGAGAAAGGGGACTGCACCGACAAATCCCCTCTTGAGAGGGGGCAGGGGGTGTGTGATCTTTTGCTTTCTGCTTTTTGCTTCTTGCCTTCTGCCTTCTGTCAGTTTTGCCCAGGCTCCAGACACCCTCTGGACAAAGACCTTTGGCGGAACTAATCGTGATGAGGGCCATTCTGTCCAGCAGACCTCTGATGGCGGATATATCATTACAGGATATACCTACTCTTTTGGTGCAGGCGATTATGATGTCTATCTTATTAAGACGAATTCTACAGGTGGTACCGTATGGACAAAGACCTTTGGCGGAACTAATAATGATGGTGGCCGGTCTGTCCAGCAGACCTCGGATGGCGGATATATCATTACAGGAGGGACTAATTCCTTCGGTGCAGGCTCAGGTGATGTCTATCTTATTAAGACGAATTCTACAGGTGATACTGTATGGACAAAAACCTATGGCGGAGCTAACTATGATAATGGCCATTCTGTCCAGCAGACCTCTGATGGCGGATATATCATTACAGGACGAACTAATTCCTTCGGTGCAGGCTCAGATGATGTCTATCTTATTAAGACGAATTCTACAGGTGATACCGTATGGACGAGGACCTTTGGCGGAACTGATACTGATGAGGGCTGGTCTGTCCAGCAGACCTCTGATGGCGGATATATCATTACAGGATGGACCTACTCTTTTGGTGCAGGCCTAGGTGATGTCTATCTTATTAAAACGAATTCTACAGGTGATACCGTATGGACGAGGACTTTTGGCGGAACTAATAATGATGGTGGCCATTCTGTCCAGCAGACCTCTGATGGCGGATATATCATAGTTACTGGTGAAAAATTATTTATTCCAACAAAAAATAGTGATTTCCAGTCTGATTATTTCTTGAGTATCCTCGGAAATTATGATATAATTTAAATGTCAAAAAATTTCCGAGGAGGTTAAAGAT
>JBFLXN010000072.1:0-12097 GCA_040755715.1 Candidatus Edwardsiibacteriota bacterium | reverse complement strand
TTTAAATAAACAGCCTATCTTCATCCACAAAGCTCATTAAATCTCTTCTCTTATCTCCCCAATCTCTCTCTTTTTCTTCTCTCCATCCCTAATCTTTACTTATATTTCTCATTTTGCAGAAGTCTATGAGTTCCAAAAGGATATACCCAGAAAAGAGGTAAATATTCCACGTTAGAAATTTGAAAAGCATGTCTGGCAGAATAAGAATTTCTAACGGGGTATTCCCCTAAATGTTTCACGTGAAACATTTATCCCATTTTTAGCCATACTCATTCTTCCACTCTTCTCTTCAATTCTTTCAACTGTTTTAATTGCTGTTGGTAAATTTTCTTCTCGTTTTTATCCCTGGTGGTTTGCAGATATTGATTTGTATTCTGGACTGCCTCAGTGATATCTTCCTTTCTTTTTGTGTGATTAGCCAATTGATAACAAACATCAGCCAGGTTCCTATAAGCTTGCTCAACATAGGCACTCTGTGAATAGGTGAAGACAAATCTTTCCCACATTTCTTTTTTTCTCCTTAATGTGCTTAAATCTCTGTCGGCAAGACCCTGACCTGCCCCGATTTTTGGGGCACCTTCGGGGATAGTATCTTGTTGCGAGTGAATAATATTTAATTGATACTGGGCCGCCGCCGCCGTTTCTGTCTTGGGATTCTCGGCAATCGCTAAATTGTAATAATCAATTGCTTCAGAGTAGCGACCAGTATTTTGTGAGACTTGCCCTTTCTGATATTTTTCTTCTTGAGCCTTGAGACCTCTTGTCACTGAGGCTATTCCACCAGCACCTTTGGCTTCTTCTTCCTTTTCGGTTTCAGTCTTCTCCGCCCCAGCCGTCTTTATAGCAGACACGGGTGTTACACTTTTAGCAATAGCAATTTTGTCTTCGGGCTTATTTGTCGGACTCTTCCCGCCCATGTCCCGCCTCGGTGGGACTATGGCGGGACTCGTTAATTCTCCTACTGACGGCGGTGCCGGAGGCTTTGTTTCCAAACCAGTAATCTCCTCTGCTGTCTTAGATTTGGCTATTCTTTCTGATGGCTTTTCTGCCGGCACGGACAAGTATTTTTCTTTAGTAGGTCGGACCGTTGGCTGGGCGAATTCACTCTGGCTTTTTAGGACTCTCTTCTGCTCAAAATAAAAAGTCGTCACCAAAACTATGATTATCACCGAAGTAATGCCTGTGGCTACTTTAAAGGTCAGACTAAAGGGAGAGAGAATGTTAACCAGAAATTCCCGCGCTTTCACTACCATTGATTTCTGTTCTTGTTTGGCAATCCTTGACCTCACCCTGGCCGGAAAGGCTTTCCAATATTCTTCGGGTAATTCAATCTCTAAAGGTATTTTAGCTAATTCTTGGAGTGAATTTAAATGGACAAATTCACTGGCGCATTCTGGACAGGTTTTTAGATGCCTTTCAACTATCTTCTTTTCTTCCTCGTTTTTGAGTTCATTGTCCAGATAGGCATCGAGCAAAGATTTGATTTTTTTGTGTTTCATAGATATTCCTTCAATTCTTCCCTTAACTTCCCTCTGGCCCGATTGAGTCGAGACATAACCGTTCCCTTAGGGATATGAAGTATTCTGGCGATTTCTTCATAACTCCTTTCTTCTTGAACCCGCAGGAGAAAGACCGCTTTCTGTTCCGCCGGAAGATAATCAATGGCTTCTTCCAATTTCCTTTTCATTTCCTTTGCTTCCAGACAGTCCAAAGGTGAAGGTTGTGGTGAAACCAATTCTTCTTCTAAACTTGATTGCCCGTTTGAAGTTTCTTCTCTGGCAAATCCACCATGTTTGTGGCGGGAGGTGAATGAAAGCAGCCGTCTTTTTCTTCTTAACTGATTCAGAGACTGGTTAATGGCAATTCTATAGAGCCAAGAAAAAAAACTTTCCCCTACTTTGAAGCGGGCCAAAGCGTAATAGGCTCTAGTAAAGGTTTCCTGGGCGATGTCATCAGCGTCATCGTGATTCTTGGTCATCCGATAGGCAAGGGCATAAATTCGTTTTTGATATTTTTCTACTAACGAATCAAAAGCCCTTAAATCGCCACCTTTTGCCTGGACAACTAAACCAGTTTCATCCAATGATTCTGCTGGTTTTTCTGCCATCCCCGACCCTTCTTTTATAATACAATTTAAGTTAAATAATATTCCAGGTTGTCAAGGAAATTTATAACCACTGGGCTTAGAGCGAGGTTAAGGTGTTATATCTTACCTCTTTCAATCTTAACCTCAACCTTATTTTCACTTCAGTGATTTATAATTTCCTAGGCCATCCAGTAAATCTACCAGACCATTTTGAGCATTTGGGCAATACTAGAAAAGACTAAGGAAAGTATCCCCAAAGTAATCAACACTATGGGATAACCCTGCAACATTTTAGCTACAGGACTCAAGTTTAATCTCTGACGTAGAGTGGCCGTCAAAACCAAGGCTCCCCAATATCCAAAAGAAATCCCCAGAGTATGGACTATACTCTCTCCCAAATTATATTGATGTTGTAGATTCAGCAACGGCACGGCCAACAGGGCACAATTCAAAGTAAATAGAGGTAACTCACTCCTCCATTTCCCCAAAAATTGTTTGATTATTTCCCCCCCCAAAAATTGCGTTAACAAAATGATAATTATGACAGAGGAAATAAGTACCAAAAATTCAAGGTGTAACGAGACCAGAACAAAATGATATAAAAGCCAAGTTAGAATTGTCACCAGAAGCATCAGGACAATAGCTACTATTCCTAAATTGACTGCCCTCTTAGTCTTTGCGGACATACCGAGGAAAGATGTAGGGAGTAATCCCTGCATTAAGATAATATTATTCAACACCAAGCCAGAAAAAAAGATAAAAAATAAATTCGTTTTCATCTATACTCGTTTTTCCCTTTTGTTAATCATTCTAAAGAACCCTATTAAGAAACCTAATAGAATAAAGGCAAAGCCTGAAAGATTACAAGCCAGCATCGGAGACTTGTGGAATTCTTTGCCAAAGACAATCTGACCAAAGATAGTGCCATTGCCCAAGATTTCACGAATACAACCAACTAACATCATTCCCCAGACATAACCAAAGCCCGCGCCCAAAGCATCAAGGCAAGACAAAATCAAATTATTTCGCACGGCAAAGGTTTGGGTTCTAGATAAGATGACTTCATTCATTACCAGAAGTAAAAGAAAAATTCCCAAACTTTCCCGAAAAGTTGGATAATGTAGGCGAAGAAAATAATCAAGGAGAGTTACTTCTACTGCAATCAGAAACAAGAAAACACAAGTTCTTCGTTGATAAGGCACCCCGCGGAAAAAGAGAGAGACAAAGAAGTTAGAAAAGAAAAGAAGCAACAAAGTGATGGAAGCGAATATTAGTGCTTCCTTGGCAGTTTTGGTTAAAGCTACCACCGGCCAAATTCCCAAGAGCAATAGCAAAATGGGATTTTCCTTAAAAAGAGCCGTTTTAAATGTCTCCCATCTTTCTATCTTTTTGATGGTGTCTTGAAATAGGCGACGGGTGGTATGCATAATTCCTCTAAAGGATACTCTAATTTTTCTGGCGATGTCAAGTTTTTTCCCTTGCTTTCATTCTTTATTTTTGCTATACTTATATGTAGGTAGTGTCCCTTTAGAGGCTCACCACTTATATATGTGTAATTGCTATTAAAAATTTGCGTAATCAGATAAGGAGATGATGATGCGTTTAGATTTCCTGAAAAGATTTTTTTCTGGTTTTGTTTCAAATGATATGGCTATTGATCTAGGTACTTCCACCACCCTTATCTTTGTGAAAGGCAGGGGAATCGTCTTAAATGAACCTTCGGTGGTAGCGGTAGAAAAAAAGACACAAAAGGTCATTACAGTAGGTAATGAAGCCAAGAGGATGTTGGGTCGGACACCCACCGAAATTCAAGCCATTCGCCCAATGAAAGATGGTGTGATTTCTGATTTTGAAATATGCGAGGAAATGTTACGGGCTTTCATTGGTATAGTGCAACGAAGACGATTTGTAATCCGACCTCGAGTGGTAATTTGTGTCCCTTCAGGAATTACAGAAGTAGAGAAAAGAGCGGTCCGGGACTCAGCCGAACATGCCGGAGCAAGAGAAGTTCATTTGATTGCCGAACCGATTTCCGCCGCCATCGGAGTGGGATTGCCGGTGGATGTGGCTCACGGTAGTATGGTAATTGATATTGGGGGGGGGACTACCGAGATTGCGGTGATTGCCCTCTCCGGCATTGTGAGTAATACCTCTATTCGCATTGCGGGAGATGAAATGGACGAAGCCATCGTTGAATATGTAAAAAAAACCTATAATGTTTTAATTGGTGAACAAACAGCCGAGGCCGTTAAGATTAATATTGGCTCTGCCTTTACTACCACAGAAAATGAGGAAATGGAGGTCAAAGGCAGGGATTTAGTCTCGGCTATTCCCCGGGCAGTAAAATTGAAATCTACTGAAATTAGAGAAGCTTTAAAAGAACCGGTGGGCGAAATTGTGCGAGCGGTCAAATTGGCTTTGGAGAAAACTCCCCCCGAATTAGCCGCTGATATTGTTGATAGTGGGATTGTGATGACCGGCGGAGGCTCTCTCCTGCGCGGGCTGAATGACCTCTTGAAAGAAGAAACGAATCTGGAGATTACGGTGGCGGAGGACGCAAAAGAATGTGTTGTTCTGGGAACGGGTAAGGTATTAGAAAATATGAAAAAATATGAGAAAGTATTAATGCCCAGCCGACGAGAATGAGACATTTTCACTTTATTTCTCTTTTGCAAAGAGGAGATTTCCTTTTATTCCTAGTGACTCTGCTCCTCTCCTTTTCTCTTTTTCTTTTGCCGATGAGCGTCAAACTCTTCCTTTCCGATTTTTCGGTAAAAACGCTCTTTTCCCCATTTCAAAAGGCCACTCTGGAATTTGCTGAAACATTGAAGGCGAAAAGAGAAAATAGAGAATTGAGGCGAAGTGTCTTAGAGTTAACTTTTGAAAATAGTCGCCTAAAGCAAGCAGAAAGAGAAAATGAATATCTGCGGGCTCTCTTGGAAATGAAAGGAAAGAGCCGTTTCTCCTTCTTGGCGGCTAAAATCATTAATCGTGACCCCGGCAAAGTCATCAGCAGTTTTCAGATAGAGTGGGGAAAAGAAAAAGGAGTGAGATGTAATCTACCGGTAGTTTCTTCCGTAGGTCTGGTAGGAAAAGTAATGGAGGTGAAAAAAGAGACAGCCACAGTTCAAACTATTTTTGAACGACATTGTCGTGTTTCCGCTAAAGTAATCAGAAGTGGTGTCTTGGGAATCATTTGCTGGCAAAAAGGAAAATCTCTCTCTTTGGAGATGGTGCCGGTGCGGTCTGATCTAAGACTGGGTGACGAGGTTGTTTCTTCAGGCTTGGGAGGGATCTTCCCTGAAGGCTTGAAATTAGGAAAAATTGTTGGCATTGAACCCAAGCCTACCGGTTTCTTTGAAAAAATAGAAGTAGAACCTGAAATAGATTTATCTCAATTAGAAGGCGTCTTCTTAATCACAGGGATAAAAGAAGAAAGCCCACAAATTATTTCTCTCTCTGACTCTTTGGAGAAAAGTCCTCTTATTCCTAAAGAAGATTTTTATTTCAAGCCAAAAGATTTCATCTGGAAGGAACGGATTGATTCCGTGATAATTCCTCGTCGTCCCATTTCCGAGGAAAAAGCCAGAGAATGACACAAGCCACAGAATAAATGGAGGGATTTTTTTCTTCTGTGTATCTCTGTGAAATTCTGTGGCAAAGAGGAAGACACAGGGAAGAACAAATGACCATTCGCTTCTTGAAAATCGGATTGCTCTTCTGGCTGGCCACTGTCCTTCAGACCACTTTGGTGAATTTGATAGAAATAAAGGGAATAAAACCTGACCTTAGCTTGATTTTAGTTTTATATTTTGCTCTTTTTGAGGGAAGTGTTTATGGTGTTGTTTTGGGATTTTTAGGTGGTTTTCTACAAGATATTTTTGCTCCGAGCTATTTGGGGCTGAATATAATCAGCAAGGTAGTAGTGAGTTTTTTGTGTGCCTCTTTGCGTTCAAAAGTCTATCGGGAGAAAAAGAAAACGCAAGGCATACTATTATTACTTTTAACATTGATGCATGATTTTTTGTATTTTCTGTTATTATTCAGAGGGGATTTTAACAAGATTTTGAGTTCCTTAGGATATTTTAGTCTCGGGGGAGGCATTTATAACGCCGTTATAGGAATTTTAGTCTTTCCCCTCTTAAAACGATGGTTTGCCAAGGATTTCTGGATACAAAGATAAAAGAAACTTCAATAATCAAGCACCAATAACCAAATAATCACCAATGATCAAATTCCAAACACTAAACTAAAAGCACCTTAATATGTTTGATTATGGTAATTTGGTTATTGGTTATTCTGAGTTTAGATGGAACAATCCAAATATACCAGAACAATTTGGTTCCCTTTCTTATTCCTGATTGTTTTCCTCGGTTTAGGAATTCGTCTTTTACAATTGCAAGTTAAAGAGAAAGATAAATATCTTCGCCTTTCTAAAGAGAATAGTATTAAGAAAGTTTTGGTGGCTGCTCCCCGGGGATTGATTTTAGCCCGCCAGGGTGAAATCCTGGCTGAAAGTAGGCCGAAATTCTATGTGTCTTTCCTCCCGATGAAAATTAAAGAACAGAATAAGATAATCAAAACTATATCTGCTCTTTTGAATCTGCCTGAGGAACTAATTATCAAAAGAATTGAGCAGGTGAAAAAATTGGGTTGGGGTGAACCGCTGAAGATTGCCCGAAATCTGGATTTTGCTGCGGTAAGCAGAATTGAAGAGCGAATCTCTGATTTGCCTGGTGTGAAGGTAGAAGTTGAGCCAACTCGGTTTTATCCAAAAGGGATTTTTGCCGCTCATCTTTTAGGCTATCCCGGAGAAATCACAGAAGCTGAACTGGTAAAGCAGAAATCCGAAGGAGCCGCCTCTGGCGGGAAAGAGGGATATGAACTCGGAGACTATGTGGGTCGGGATGGAATAGAAAAGACCTATGAAAGACTTTTGCGCGGCGAGGCTGGGGTTGAATTTATAGAAGTTGATGCCCAGGGTAGAGAGGTCGGTTCCATAGAAGACCTAAAAACACTATCACCCTTACCAGGAAAGATAATCTACCTCACTATTGAGGCCAAGCTACAAAAAGTAGCCGAAGAGCTCTTGGCTCCCTACCCTGCAGGAGCAATCGTGGTTCTGAATCCCCAAAACGGCGAGATTTTGGCTTTGGTCAGCAAGCCAGGTTTTGACCCGAATATATTTTCTGAGATGAAGAAAGAAGAATGGGAAGAATTGACAAAGGATAAAAGTTTTCCACTCTGGGATAGGGCCGTGAAGAGTGGCTATCCTCCAGGTTCAACTTTCAAACTACTGACGGCGGCTTGCGCCTTAGAAGAAAATCTCATTGATGAAAAGATAAAGCTCATACCCTGCACTGGCAAATTCAAATATGGAAATCGCTGGTTTGGATGCTGGAAAAAAGAGGGGCACGGAAGTCTGGATTTGAATCAAGCCATCGTTCAATCCTGTGATATTTATTTCTATCAATTAGGGGCAAAGTTGGGTTTAGAGAAACTTTCCTCTTTTGCTTTGAAATGTGGTTTTGGTGAAGCTTCAGGGATAGACCTTCCTCAAGAGGGTAATGGTTTGGTGCCAACATTAGATTGGTACAATAAAAAATTTGGTGAAAAAAAATGGAGTCCAGGAGTAGTAGTAAATATGGCCATTGGGCAGGGAGAAATACTGGTTACACCACTTCAATTAGCTACTTTTTACGGAGCCTTGGGTTGTCAAGGAATCAGACACCAACCGCATCTGTTGTTAAAAGTGGAATCTTTGAATGAAAGTGAAGTAGAGATACCAGAACTGAAAATAGATTCTTTGCCAATTAGAAAAGAAAACTTGGAAATTTTAAAAAAAGCTCTTTGGGGAGTAGTCAATGATTCTAAGGGAACAGCTTGGTTTTCCCGCAGCGAAATAGTGCAAATTGCTGGCAAGACCGGCACAGCTCAAAATCCCCATGGTAAAGACCATTCCTGGTTTGTCTGCTTTGCGCCGGTTGATAATCCCGAGATTGTAGTAGCGGTGATGGTGGAAAATATTGGACATGGGAGTGAATTCGCCGCTCCCATGGCCAAGACAATAGTAGAAACCTATTTCAATAAAACAGTAGCGAGTAGAGAGAAAGCGCTAGGTTTATTGGGTTTACCCAGTTTATTGAGTTTATCGGGTTACTAAAACCCAATAAACCCAACGAACTCAACAAACCTAATTAACCAAATACTCGCTGCTTTTCAGAAACAGTATGAACTGGCGGGATTTTGATTTTTTTCTTTTATCTGCCACTGTTATTCTTTGTCTTATCGGCCTGGTGGCTGTTTATAGTGCTACCCAGACACCGAATTTGGTAGCTCTGGAACTGTTCCAAAAACATTTTTTTTGGCTGGTCATTGGTCTTTTTGTTTTATCCATTTTGGTTGCTGTCCCTTATCGCATTTTTGAAGCTTATGCTTATCCGCTTTATGGAATTTCTCTGGGATTATTGATATTAGTGCTTTTTATTCCTTCATCTGCGGGAGCACACCGCTGGTTTAAATTGGGCCTTTTTAATTTTCAGCCCTCAGAAATTGCCAAGATTACTACTATTTTTGCTTTAGCAAAATATCTTTCTCAGAAGGAAATGAGATTGCCTGATTTAAGAGAGTTCTTCACTCCTATTCTCTTGATGGGCCTACCATTTGCTTTAGTCTTGATTGAGCCGGATTTGGGCACTTCCCTGGGTTTCCCTTTCATCTTTTTCGTTCTCCTTTATTGGCGAGGAGCATCAATCTACTATCTTTTTTTCTTGCTTTCTCCTGTCTTAAGTGTAATCTTCAGTGTTACTCTTCCTAGTTGGGCAATTTTTGCTATTATCTTGATTGTCTTATTCATCGTGACGAGAATTCGCTTGACAGACCTTTTAATTTTATCTTCTATCAATGTCGGATTAGGTATACTTAGCCCTGTTGTTTGGCATTCTCTTAAAGAATATCAAAAAAAGCGCCTCTTCGTTTTCTTAAATCCCAATCTTGACCCAAAAGGAGCAGGATGGCATATTCTCCAATCAAAAATTGCTATTGGCTCTGGAGGACTCTTGGGTAAAGGATTTTTGCAAGGCACTCAAAAGCGGTTAGCCTTTTTGCCGGAACAGCATACCGATTTTATTTTTTCTACCTTTGGAGAAGAATTTGGTTTTTTAGGCGCCACCATTCTCTTGGGACTATATTTTTTCTTACTTTATAGAGCGGTTAGAATTGCCCGACAAACCCGAAATAGCTTTGCCAGCTTAGTAGTCATCGGAATTGCGGCGATTTTATTCTTTCACATCTTTTTGAATATGGGGATGACGGTAGGGTTTTTACCAATAACAGGACTGCCACTTCCTTTTTTGAGTTATGGAGGCTCAGCCCTGATTTCAATGATGGGTATGGTCGGAATTGTATTGAATATTGGGTTGAGAAGATATGAATATTAAAATAGGCTAAACGCCAAAACATAGAGCGTGAAGTAAAATGCCTAGTGACGATTATCAAATTCGTTCTATAGTGAGAAGAATTCTGACACATCGCTGGATTGATACCCAGAAGGTAGACTTTGGCTGCACCAATGGTGTCGTCTATATCCGGGGTATTATCAGGTCTGAAAGTCAAGCAAAATTGATGGAAGGAACACAAATCAAGTCTGATATAAAATTGGTGAGACATATTGAAGATGATATTCGTCGACTGCCCGGAGTCAGAGATGTTGTCTTTGACCTTCTTGATTTGAAAAAGACCGGTGGCGGCTGGGTTTCCAGAGAAAGATAATTAAGATTGGTATTTGAGTTTTGGATTTTGTTTGTCATTATTAACCAGAGAGGAAATATGAAAGAAAAAATTTTAGAGAAACTTGAGGAGAATCTTGAAAGAATGGTAAAGAATAGTCCCCACTATGCAGACTTGCACAATCGGCTTGGACTCATCCGGGCGTATCAGAAGAAATGGGAAGAGGCACAAGTGTCTTTTCGCCAGGCTCTAGAAATTAATCCAACATATAAGGCAGCTATGACAAATCTGGCTTACTGTTTACTAAGATTGAAAAAATATCCAGAGGCAGAAGTGATTTATCAGAAAATAACGAAACTATTTCCCAAGGAAGTAGAAGCCCATAATAATTTGGGATTTTTTTGTCTTCAAGCGGGGATGCTTACTTTAGCAGAGAAGGAATTGAGAAAAGCCTTGGTTTTAGAACCAAAAAATCCTCTTTTCCACCGTAACCTCGGATTTGTCTTTGCCAAAGAAGGAAAACAAAAAGAGGCCGGTAAAGAATTTGCCGTGGCCCAGTATGGTTACAGAAGATATGGCGATCTTTTGGGAAGACTCAAGATGATTATCACGGCAAAAGAAAATTTCCTTGATTCATCTTTTTTCCATCCCAATTTTGCTGAAATTCACAAAGAAATAGGCGACTTCTATCTTTCACAAAAAAGATATGCTGAGGCAAAAAAGGAATATGCAGAAGCACTGCTCTACCGTTTTAACCCGGCGGACTATCACAATAGTCTCGGCTCACTTTACGCCCGAAAGGGACAAGCCAAAAGAGCCATTGAGGAGCATAGAAGGGCGGTGCGATGCAATCCAAAATATGGAAAAGCCCACATCAATTTATCCTACGAACTAAGCGAGCAGGGAAAACTTACAGAAGCAATGTTTGAATTCAAGAAAGCAATCAAACTTCATCCTCAATATGCTGACCTTCACTATGATTTGGGATTGCTGTATCAAAGGAAAAGACAATATGAAAAAGCCTTGAATGAATTTAGAACCGCCTTAAAGCTCAATACTAAATATGCTTTCGCCCGAAATAGTCTGGCCTATCTTCTTCTCCAGAGACAAAGATACGAAGAAGCACTTAAAGAATATAGAAAAGTCCTGCGCCTCAGGCTGAAGTCTGCCGATATTTATTTGAATGTGGGGATTATCTATGAGAAAAAAGGGCAGGTGCCTTTGGCTTATAGATATTTCACAAAAAGTCTTGAACTCAATCCCAATTTTGCCGAGACCTATCCCCGTTTAATTTCTCTTTGTCTTCAAAAGGGCAATTTGAAAAAAGCCAAAGAGTATTGGGAGAAATACCGGAAGCTGAGAAAATAAGTGCAATGACTTTTGGAATAAAATCACTACATCAGCTTTTTACTAAGGAGAAATAGATCTTATGCCTGAAAAAGAATATAAAAGCATACATATTGAAGATTTAAAAAATAAGTGGGACAAAGAAAAAAATTGCTATAAAACTCAAGAGGTGGGGTCGGGAGTTCATAGCTTTATTAGGGTTTGTTTGGAAAGTGAAGAGCTTTTTTCCTTAAAAGAAGGTTCACTTTCCACTAAATTAGAATCAAGGAAAAGAGAATACATTCACGAAAAGAAGGCAAAAGAAAAAAGAAAGGCTGATTTTGTAATCTACATAAATCCAGATGTTATAATTCCCTTAGAAGCTGAGTGTTACGGAAACATTAAGGCTGGGATTAAGCAACTATTTGAGTATCAAAAAGATTTTGACAAGCAATATGGAATTTTGACAGACGGTTTCTCCTGGCGTTTTTACAATAACAATATTCCGATTAAAGAGTTTAATTTGGACCAAATTTTTGAGGAAACCGAACTCTTTTTAGAATTTTGGAAGGAATATATAAAACCCGAGTTTTACTACCTTTCCTTTTTTGAACCTCAAGGACAACTCACCCTTTTAAAAGAAGAGCAGATATTACCAGTTGAACGAAATCGGCAAGTATTTTTTGAGGATATTACAAAATTGATTAGAGGTTTTAAGAATAAATTAAAAATTGAGGGATACTTAAACGGTTTAGATAAGAAAGCGAAAGAAAAAACAGCGATAGAATTAACCTACGCATATATAATCCAGTTTATTTTATACAAAACTTGGGTCTTTCCCATTTTACTGGCAAATCATATTAATTGTTCTTTGAGGTAATGAATAATTTGAAACAGTTTAAGATGGTCTAATCTTCCTTTTGGACTCCGACTTCTTTTTGAACTTTTGACGAGTAC
>JBFLXN010000071.1:0-12446 GCA_040755715.1 Candidatus Edwardsiibacteriota bacterium | reverse complement strand
CATAGCTGAGGTCAGATTCTGGTGTAATAACAAACTTATCGATGTTCAAAGAGTAAAAATCAGTGATCTACAGCAGTTCACTTTTGAAGTTTAAATGGTTCACTTTTGAAATTTAGCTAACAGAAAATTCTTTGCACTCGCAGATTATTTTTAACCAATCCATACGGAGTCTCTGAGATTTTTTCTCATTTGGGTTCTCTCAATGCTTCTCTAATTAGTTCTTCTATTCCTTTCACTTCACCAAGTCTTTCTCTTGCTCTTTGCACTGACTGATAGGCGTTAGAATAATTGACGCCCAAAGAGACTAAGGCCGAAACCGCTTCTTCAAAAATGCTTCTTTCTCCCGCCATTACTGTCTTCCCTTCAGGGAGTTGAGTGGCAAAGCGTTCCTTTAGTTCTAAAATTAGTCTTTGGGCAGTTTTCTTGCCAATGCCGGGAATAGCAGTGATTCTCTTCAAATCACCTCTAATAATAGCTAACTCAAATTCTTCCACTTTGACTCCGGAAAGGATTGCTACTGCCAACTTTGGTCCTACTCCGGAAACAGAAATTAGTATTTCAAAAAGTTCTCGCTCTTGGGGTGTGGCAAAACCAAAGAGTTGTAGAAGGTTCTCACGCACATAAAGATAGGTAAAAACTTTGCACAATTCTCCGCCACTGCTCAGAGCTTCATAAGTAGAAAGTGGAATAGAAATATGATAGCCGATTCCCTGGACATCAAGAATCAGGTGGGTAGGATGTTTTTCTATTAACTTGCCGCAAAGATAGGAGAACATATAAGCCAATAAATATGGTAATGGTTTGGGTATTTACGAAGTGCCGAAGGCTTTTGGCACTAGCATTGTAAAACACGCTAATAGCTAAAGCCGCCAAATCTCTTTCAGCGGTAAACAGCCTGCCGATGACCGATATGAAGGACCGTCACCACCCGTTGCTTGCCGTCTATCTCATAAATCACAAGATATGCGACTTCGTCGCAATCTTGTCCATAGGGGCGATAGCCCCTATGGCGCTCCAAAATGCTCCTACTCGTCGCATTTTTCCGCTGTCACCCCTTGGAGAGGAAAACCGTTTTTCCTCTCCAAACCTCTCCTTACACCATCGGAATTTTCCAAATTCCGATGCTTCACGATAATCACCTATACGGATGCGCCATCCATTGCGGCCTATCAACTTGAGACAGCCGGCTGGTCGAGGGTCTTTGGCAAGAGTACGAATGACATCTCTAACGCGTTCATAAGCCTCACTGGACAATTGTGCCAACTCCTTCTGGGCGCGTCGCAGAATGAAAACGCTATAACTCATTGTCGTCGCTTTCGCTCAATCTCATCAACTGCTTGCTTAAATGGAATAGCCTCATCACCAGAGGCTTTAGCGGCATCATAGGCACGAATAGATTCCAATGTTTCCAAATCCTCAAGCAACCTACGGTAATCTTTCATATCTAGTAGCACGCCAACACGCTTTCCCTTTTCATCTATTAGATAACGTTCCTTTAACGTGATACTCACATTTCACCTCCCTCTTCAAACTTGAAGGACTTCTTATACTACCCCATTACGAATGTCGTCTAGCACGATCTACTTCTGTGTAGGTGACACAAGGCTACCGCTAAGGCATCAGCAGCGTCTTCCGCCGGTGATTCTTTCAGTCGCAAAAGTGTTTTCACCATAAATTGAATTTGTTTCTTTGAAGCAGACCCCGTGCCAACCACCGATTGCTTTATTTCTAATGGCGAATATTCAAAAATAGGTAGGTTAGCCTTCTGGCAGGCTAAAAGAGCCACTCCTCTAACTTCACCCATCAATAAGGCACTGCGCACATTTTTATGATAAAAGATAGATTCTATCGCCACTTCGTCAGGTTGATAGCGGGCAATTATTTCTTCTAATCCTTCATAAATGTGAAGAAACCGGAAAGAGAAAGGGATTTTTTGTTTGTTTTTGAGACAACCACAAATTACAAGATGTGCTTCACTCCGCTTGGCAATCCTGTCACTTGACCCCTCCCTATATCCCTCCTCTTGTCCCGCCAGAGCGGGATCCCGCATTTGCGGTGAAGGGGAGGGTAAGGGTGGGGTCTTAATAATTCCATAACCCGTAGAAAGGCTTCCCGGGTCAATACCTAAGATTTTTCGTGAGGACATCTGTAAGGTAAAAATCAAAATTTAAAAATCAAATATCAAAATGACAAACCAAAATTCAAATATTTAGAAATTCCATTAAAAGACATTTTGCCTTTTGATTTTTGATTTTACTGAGTGGAGCTGGCTATTTGTTCCATTACCACTTCTGGAATATCAAAATTGGCGTAGACTTTCTGGACATCTTCACAGGTTTCAATCGCTTCCATCAATTTCAGCATTTGTTCCGCATCCTTCCCTTCCAAGGGGACATTGCTTTGTGGGACTTTCGTGAGTTCAGCGTTAATCCATTCAATCTTTTGCGTTTCCAGAGATTTTTTCACCTTCTCAAAATTTGCTGGGCTGGTGATAATTTCAAAAGTGCCGTCTTCACTTCTGACATCTTCTGCTCCGGCTTCCAAGGCTAAAGCTAATAAGCAGTCTTCATCACACTTATTCTGGTCAATAGTAATTATTCCTCTATGCTCAAACATCCATGAGACGCAACCAACGCTACCGAGGTTCCCACCGTGTCTGGAGAACAGATGTCGGAGTTCTGAAGTTGTTCTATTCTTGTTGTCAGTCAAGGCTTCTACCAAAATGGCGACGCCGTTTGGGCCATAGCCTTCATAAGTCACTTCCTCATAAGTTACACCAGGCAATTCGCCCGTTCCTTTTTTGATTGCCCGCTCTATATTATCTTGCGGCATATTGGCCGTCTTTGCCGCCGCAACAGCGGTGCGCAGACGAGGATTGGCTTCGGGGTCGCCTCCTTGACGAGCAGCCGCAGTAATTTCCCTAATCAAACGGGTAAAAATTCTACCTCGCTCCAGGTCAGCCTTCCCTTTCTTACGCTTAATAGTTGCCCATTTAGAATGACCCGACATATTCCCTCCCTTCTATAATGCAATCAGAATGTTGATTTAACCACAGAGGGCACAGAGAACACAGAGAATTCAATTCAAAATTAGTCCCGATGTCCATCGGGATTAATTTTATATTGAATCTATTTCTCGTCTCCGTGGCTTTATTTCTTCTCTTCCTTTTCTTTCTTTGCTTCAGCGATAATTTTCTGGGTAAGTTCGTATGGCACTTCTTCATAATGTGAAAATCCCATTTCAAAACTTCCTGTTCCCTGTGTCATTGAACGCAAAGAGGTGGAATATTTATACATCTCGGCTTGAGGCACCAAAGCCTTAACAATCTGACTGCTTTGGTGGCTATCCATTCCTTGAATCCTTCCCCTTCGGGCATTCAAATCGCCCATCACCTGGCCGGCAAACTCTTCTGGTACCATCACCTCTACTTTCATAATCGGTTCTAAAAGAACAGGACTGCCCTCCAAAACACCCTTCTTCAAAGCCTGGGCTCCTGCAATTTCAAAAGAGGTTCCCGAGGAATCAACCGGATGATAGGAACCAAAGAACAGAGCGACTCTAATATCAGCAATTGGATAGCCAGCCAGCACTCCTTCGGCCATGGCCGCTTTGGTTCCTTTTTCTACTGCAGGAATATAATTGGAAGGAATCACTCCGCCAACAATTTCGTCCACAAATTCAAAACCATTACCCCGTGGCAGAGGTTCTAATCTCAAGAAGACATGTCCGAATTGTCCATGACCGCCGGTCTGTTTCTTATGTTTATATTCTGCTTCCACCTTTTTTGTAATCGTCTCCCGATAGGCAATGCGGGGCTTGAAGGCATTTACCTCACCGCCATATTTGCGTTTCATTCTGGTCATCATCACATCCAAATGGAGTTCGCCCAATCCTGAAATCAATGTTTGCTTAATCTCCGGTTGATAGCCAAAACTAAAAGTGGGGTCTTCTTCATGCAGTCTGGCCAAACCTACTGCAACTTTTCCTTCATCTTCTTTTGATTTGGTTTCAATGGCCATGGAGATGGTTGGCTTTGGTAAATCCAGAGGTGGAAAAAGAATAGGCGCTGTTTTGGAGCAGAGGGTATCTCCGGTAGAGGTATCTTTCAATTTCACAGCAATTCCAATGTCTCCAGCCATCACCTTAGGGACATCGGTTCTGTCTTTCCCCCGACCAAAGAAGAGTTGTCCAATCTTCTCAGATTTTTCTTTGGTTGCATTGTAAATCTCGGTGCCAGCTTCAATGAGTCCTGAGAAGACCCGAAAATAGGTAAGACTTCCGGCATGAGGTTCAATTAGTGTTTTAAAGACTAGAGCCGAGGTAGGTTCTTGAGTGGAGACCTGGCGAGTTATTTCTTCCTCTAATCCGGGCTTCTTCCCCAAAACCAAACCGCGCTCAACTGGTGAAGGCAGAAGTGTGACAATATTTTCCAATAAAAGGTCAATACCCATATTAGAGTATCCATCGCCGCAGAGAACAGGCGCGACCTTTCCAGTAATGGTGCCCAGATGTAAACCCCTCAGGATTTCCTCTTCACTTAAGGTAGCGCCATCAAGGTATTTGGTCATCAATTCATCATCACACTCAGCCGCGGATTCAACCATTTTTTCCTGGTATCCTTTTGCTTTCGGCAGGAGATTTGCCGGAATTTCTTCCTCTCTTCCTTTTCCCTCGGAGTCATATACTATCGCCTTCATCCTGATTAAATTGATTACACCTTTAAAGCCGGTATATTCCCCGATGGGTAATGTCAGAGACACCAATGAGCGACCAAAGATTTCCTGCAACATTGTTAAGGTTCTATAAAAGTCAGCGTGTTCCTTTTGTAGCCGAGAAATAAAGACCATTCGGGGTAAAGAAAGGTCCTCAGCATATTTCCAGACTTTCTCTGTGCCAACTTCCACTCCGGCGACCGCTTGAACCACTACTATTACAGAATCAACCGCTCTCAAGCCTGCCTTCACTTCTCCGGCAAAATCAGCGTATCCTGGTGTATCTAAAAGATTAATCTTCTTACCCTGCCAATTGCACCAGGCTAAACTGGTGCTGATAGAAATTTTTCGGGCAATTTCATCGGCGTCAAAATCCATTACCGTATTTCCTTCTTCAATCCGACCTAATCTCTCAGTGTTCTTCGTATTAAAGAGAATAGCTTCAGCCAGAGTGGTCTTGCCGGCACTGCCATGAGCTACCAAGGCCACATTTCGTAAATTCTCAATCTTATATTCTTGCAAGGTTATTCCTCCTCTCTTTTAAACGAACAGCGTGGTTTTCATTTTTTTCTTCCGGCAGAAATGGTCAAAGGCGATGCTTCCTTTATACATCTTTTTCATAATCTCTCTATCAGTAACTTTGCGTCTTTTTTGTGTCTCATAACGCTTTTTCCTAATCAATTTTAGATGAGTAAAAAACCAGAAAAGTGCTCTGACTATAGCTTTGGAGCGTTTTGTTTGATGTTTCATAGAGGTGAAGAAAGCGACCAATTCCAAAATCAGTCTAACCGGAAATAGAAACAAAAGACTTAGAGAAGAATAGTTTTTCAAAAGCATCAACAGACTGTTGCGATGGTTGAGATACATCTTAAATTCATCATCAGCTGGAAGAGAAGCTCCGGAAAGGTGATAAATTCTAGCCGTGGGCACAAACAGAATTTTGTAACCGGCTAAATGCATCCGCCAGTTTAAATCAATTTCTTCCATATGCAAGAAAAAATCCTCATCCAAAAGTCCGGTTTCTTCAAGAACAGATTTGCGCAAAAGGACACAGGTTCCGCAAGCCCAGAAGATGGGAGAAACTTTGTCGTATTGCCCTTCATCAAATTCAATCTCCTCAAAGACCCTTCCTTGACAGAAGGGATAACCAAAGATATCAATCATTCCTCCAGCCGCACCGGCATAATCAAAGCGATTCCTTTCTTTGAAAGAGAGCATTTTGGGCTGACAGGCTGCAATTTGGGAATCACTCTCTGCCACTTCTACCAGCCTCTTTAGCCATCCACCTTCCACCTCAGTATCGTTGTTGAGAAGCACCGCATATTTTTCTTGAGCGACTTTTATTCCAGAGTTACACCCACCGGCGAAACCTAAATTTTTCTGGTGGGCTACTATCTTTAATCTCCCTTCAAAACGCTCTTTAGCTTTGATGACACTTCTGTCAGTGGAACCATTGTCTACCAGAATAACCTCAAAGTCTGGATAGTCAGTCTGAAAGAGAGACTGAAGGCAATGGAGTAAGATTTCTTCTCCATTGTGGTGTGGGATAATGATACTAACTTTTGGTTTCACTCTCCGGTAGCCAAGCGGTCAGCTAAGAAAGCCGGCAATTGAACCTCTCTGATTTTCCGCTGGGCCTCCTGAATATTATAAGCGATTCTTTTAATTTCAATGGTTTTGGTGTGCTGGTCGTAGATGGCGTAAGCGGCTTTTGGATTTCCATCTCGCGGCTGACCGATACTACCAATATTGATTAAATAGCGATTTGGGGGTTCCAGAGTGATTTGCCATCCCTGGTGAATCCTATGTTCTCCAGCGTTTTCCACTACTATGAATGGTTGATGTGAATGTCCAACAAAACAGATTTTTTCACGGAAAAACTTAAATTCTTTAGAGGCGTCTTTTAAGGAAAAGATATATTCCCAGGCTTCGGGTTTTGAAGGTGTAGCGTGGACTAAAAGTAAATCATCAACCTTCATTACTAAAGGCAACTGACGCAAAAATAACTTGTGTAGTGGATTTAAAACCTGTTCTGTCCAGAGGGCGGCTTTAGCTGCCAAAGGATTGAAGTTGGTAATGGAAGTTAAGCCCACTGAGGCATAATCGTGATTGCCAGCAATAATATAATCAGTGCGCTCTTTTATTTGAGAAATGCATTCATTAGGATTGGCACCATATCCGACCAGGTCGCCCAAGCAGAGAATAAAATCTACCTTTTCTTGCTCAATGGCCACCAGAACCACTTCTAAGGCCTCCAGATTGCTATGAATGTCTGAGATTAAAGCATATCTTCGCTTCATTTTACGCTTTATGCTTTATGCTTTACGCTTTACGCTTTTGGCGTTTAGCGTCCAGCGTCTAGCGTTCAGTAAACTCACTCCTTTTCAATCAAGCGGTCTAAGACTCCATTAACAAAGGTGCCAGAATCTTCGGTGCTATAGCGTTTGGCTAATTCAATCGCCTCGTTAATCGTCACCTTGGCTGGGATAGCGGAACCAAAAGTCATTCTTTCACCCAAGGCTAAACGTAGAATATTACGGTCAATCATCGCCAGACGTTCCAGCTGCCAATTTTCCAGAGCTCCTTGAATCATCAGGTCTATTTTTTCAAGATTCCTGATTGTTCCATTTACGAGTTGGTCAATGAATTCAAAAACTTCTGGTTCAAGCGTTACCCTCAAGGAAACATCAGTTAGGGCTTTTTCTGGTTTATCCCCGGTAATTTCTATCTGATAAAGAACTTGTAATGCCAGCTCTCTGGCTTTTCTTCTCCCCACTACTTAGTTACTCCTAAAAAACTACAGAAACATCCGCCTATGGCAGATTGATATGGTGATAAGCTGATATGTATAGGCAACATCGCCAATGGTTAGGGTTATGAGGCTTGTATCGTCAATCTTGAGAAAGTTTGCACAGTTTTTTGGGTTTACATAGTTTCTTGGGTTAAAAAACTCAAGAAACTCAATGAACTCAATAAACCCAATAAACTTATTGACCGAAACGGGCCTCGTAACCGTAACCCTTTAACCGTAACCCTAACCTGTCCGCCATATATACTTTCCGTTTAGGATGAATCCGTCTCAGCGTATAAGCATATTAGCATATCATCGTTTTGTGTTTCCGTGGTTAATGAGTTCTTCAGGGGCTTCTTACCCAATTTGTCCGTAAAGGTTGACCAATTCCATTGCTGAAAGGGCGGCGTCCCACCCTTTGTTTCCGGACTTTGTTCCTGCTCGGTCAATTGCCTGTTCAATCGTATCAGCGGTAATGATACCGAAGATGGTTGGAATTCCACTTTCTAAATTCACCTGGGCAATTCCCTTAGCCACTTCTGAGGCGATGTAATCAAAATGCGGGGTCTCCCCTCTAATAATGGTGCCGAGACAGATAATCGCTTCATATTTCTTAGAGAGAGCCATCTTCTTGGCTACGGCGGGAATTTCAAACGAACCCGGAACCCAAGCTATTTCTATCTTTTCCTCTTCCGCTTCGTGTCTTCTTAAGCAGTCAAGGGCTCCTTCTAAGAGATGCTTTGAGACGAAATCATTGAAGCGAGAGACAATCAAACCAAATCTCTTACCCTTGGCGGTGAGTTTACCCTCATAGACTTTCATTGAAACCTCCTGTTTTATTTCACTATTTCTGATATTTTCTTAAGGTCAAAGGCGAAAAGATTCTTTACGGATGCCTTTCAATCCTTCTCCCACAATCTCTGAATCATAATCTTTAATATTTTACCACAACTACTACCGAAGATACAAGATGAAAATTAAACTTTTAAGAAATGTCCTAATTTTTCTTTCTTTGTTTTTAAATATTTTCTAACTTTCGGATGCGGCGGCACCTCAATAGGAATACGCTTGACAATCTTCAGCCCATAGCCTTCTAAACCGGCAATCTTTTTAGGATTGTTGGTAAGGAGTCTAATCGTAGAAAGTCCAAGGTCAGAAAGAATCTGTGCCCCAATTCCATAATCCCTTTCATCTGGCTGAAACCCTAAAGCCACATTGGCTTCCACTGTATCAAGCCCTTTGTCCTGAAGTTCGTAAGCCTTGAGTTTGTTCAGAAGTCCGATGCCTCTCCCTTCCTGGCGCATATAGAGAAAGACACCTTTACCTTCCCTCTCTATCAGACTCAAAGCCTTTACCAACTGCTCCCCACAATCACAGCGCAGAGAACCTAAAATGTCGCCAGTCAAACACTGAGAGTGAACTCTCACCAAAACATTTTTTTCGCCAGCTACCTTTCCCTTGACCAAAGCCAAGTGGTGATACTTTTCCACCATATCTTCATAGGCGATTAAATCAAATTCACCAAAACGAGTGGGAAGTTTGGTCTGGACAACTTTTTTCACCAGTTTTTCTGTCCGACGCCGATGTTCAATTAAATCTTTAATCGTAATCAATTTTAGTTTGAACCGCTGGGACATCTTTATTAGTTTTGGCAATTTAGCCATTCTTCCATTTTCAGCCATAATTTCACACAAAATCCCAGCAGGATATAGCCCAGCCAATTTTGCCAGGTCACTGGCGGCTTCTGTATGTCCAGCTCGGTGAAGGACACCACCCTCAGCTGTCCGCAGAGGGAAGATATGACCTGGCTTGGCCAGGTCCTCAGGGCGAGTCTTTGAGTTAAGCAATGTCTTTATAGTCAATGCTCGGTCGTGAGCGGAGATACCAGTGGTCGTTTCGTGAAGTGCATCAACAGAAACCGTGAAAGAAGTTCCGTGCTTTGAAGTATTGCGAACAGTCATAGGATACAAGTGCAGTTCTTCAAGCCTTTTGGCAGGGAGGGAAACGCAAATCAGACCGCGGGCTTCTCTGGCCATAAAATTTATTGCTCTGGGTGACACTCTTTGTGCCGCCATTATCAGGTCACCTTCGTTCTCACGAGCTTCATCATCTACTACAATGATGAAGCACCCCTTTTTAATTTCCCTGATGGCTTCAGGGATGCTACTGAAATGGCTTTTCATAAGGCTTTATCAATTAAACACAGATAAGCAAAGATTTTTTCACAGATGAACACAGATTATCTGTGCTCATCTGTGGCCTTTATCTGTGCTCATCTGTGTGTAAACTGTTTGCAGTATTTAGCGATTTGGTCTATTTCAATATTTAATTCATCACCTACTCGCCGTAAGCCCAAAGTTGTCTGAGTCAAAGTGTGCGGAATGAGGCCGGTAGTGAAGGAGTTTCTTTTAACTTCTATGATAGTAAGGCTCACACCATCAACTGCAATAGAACCTTTTTCTATAAGGTAAGAGATGAATTTTTTATTTAGTTGTATTTCAAAGATTTTGCTTGAATCCTGTCTTTTTATGGAAATAAGCCGTCCGAGCGTATCAATATGTCCGTTGACCAAATGTCCACCCAGATGGTCTCCCAACTGAAGTGCCCTCTCTAAATTAACTGGACTAGTGAGGTGGAGATATTTAAGATTTGTTGAGCACCAGGTTTCTTCCATTAGTTCAACAATAAAATCTTGGGTTGAGTGAGAGATTACCGTGAGACAGGCACCGTTGACCGCAATACTGTCGCCAATCTTCATTCCCTGACAAATCTCTGGTGCGGTAATTGTCAGAATTGCACTCTTTGAGGTTTTCCTTATTCTTTGGACTTTTCCAGTTTTTTCAACGATACCAGTGAACATAAGGCTCTTCCCTCTCACCTTTTTACAATTTTTTCAAAAAATTTCATCTTTGATTTTTTAGGTCATTTTTA
Source organism: Candidatus Edwardsiibacteriota bacterium (assembly GCA_040755715.1). GTDB lineage: Bacteria > Edwardsbacteria > AC1 > JBFLXN01 > JBFLXN01 > JBFLXN01. The sequence goes on along the minus strand of JBFLXN010000071.1, from coordinate 2,012 downwards.
ATTTTTGGGGATTTTATCATCTTACCATGAAGTTTTTGATGGATATAGTCTGTTCAGAGATACCCCGTGAGAAAAAAATCCTCTCCGAGTTTTTTTACTTTTAGATTGGACAATTTTATACAAGTCCTTAAACTTTTTATTCCTAAATCTCCTACTACTGACAGGTGTTCCCCACCTAAAATTTTGGGTGCAATGAAGAGGTATATTTTATCTACTAATCTTGCTTTTAAGGCAGCAGCATTTACTTCAGCCCCCCCCTCAATCAAAAGACTGGTGAAATTTTCTTTTCCCATTCTACAGACTATTTTCTTTAGACTGACCTTTCCGGTTTCATCTAATTCAATACGCCACACTTCTATACCCTGGTCTTCAAGATATTTTATTTTTTTAAGAGAAACTTTTTTTGAGGTAGCGATAATGGTTCTTGCTTTTTTATCACTAATTACTTTTGCCTTCAAGGGAATTCTCAAATGGCTGTCAAGAATAAATCTTATTGGTTGCGTTTTTTTTTCTTTCTGCCATCTGACCGTCAGTTCGGGGTCGTCATTGATGATAGTATTTACACCTACCATCACCACCTCATTTTCAAAGCGGAGTTTGTGAGCAAATTTTCTGGACTCTTCAGAGGTAATCCATTTTGATTCTCCAGCATTGGTGGCAATCTTCCCATCCAGAGTCATTCCTGCTTTGAGTGTAACAAATGGTAAGTGTTTCTGAATAAATTTAAGATAAACTTCATTTAAGTCTCTGGCTTCTTTTTCTAAAATTCCGATCTTTACCTCAATTCCCGCTTGGCGCAATGTATTTATTCCCTTTCCATTAACCAAGGGATTAGGGTCAATCATCGCACAGGCCAGCCGTTTGATTTTTGCTTTGATAATAGCAGAAGTGCAAGGAGGAGTTCTTCCCTGATGACAGCAAGGTTCCAAATTTACATAGAGGGTAGCTCCTTTAGTTTTGCCTTTGGCTTTTTGTAAGGCTATTATTTCAGCATGTGGCTCTCCGGCTTTTTGGTGGAAACCCTGTCCGACAATTCTTCCATTTTTAACAATTACTGCTCCCACCATTGGATTAGGCGAGGTCTTGCCTCTGCCTTTCTGGGCCAACTTCAGGGCTAATTTCATGTAATGAGCCCCGTTAGAAAATTGGGAACAGGCTTCACTCTCTCCCAAACTATTTATTCCTTCAATCCCCGTCCCAATTTCATCGGGACAGAGCCTCTTTTCTTTTCTAACAGGGTGAACGTTGTCCATATTTTTTTCTGTTCTTCTCTTGTCCCTCGACAAGTCGGGGGAAGAAGGACAGCCTACGCCCTGACATATCGGGGCGTCAAGGCATCCAGAAGCAATAAATTCATTCTAAGAAGTTGTTTTCTCCTTTAGTCGGTGGTAAGAGTTCAAGAATTATGGTGAACTCCCCTTTAGCACTTTGATAGGATTTTACCAATTCTTTGGTAGATGAACTAAACAAGAAAACCCGAAGATTACTTCCTTCGGGAAATAGAAAAATATCTTCCTTCTCCCATCCGGACTTTCACCGTCGGCTCCGGAAGTTAACCGGATCAATCCAGCACCTTTTCTTTACACTGTTCGGATATCGTTTTAAGAAAGGTGCTGGACTCGCGGGCTTTACCCCGCACCTATCCTCCACGATGCCAGGTGGCGCCTATGGCGCCAATTTAGGATAGGTACGGGATGAACCCCGTTAGAAACAGGAAGTCCATCTCGGATGTTTTCCCGATTTCTAACGGGGTAAACCGCCGGTTGAGGATTTGCACCTTCCGCCAAATAACATTGGCGGATCCGCCACGACTTACGGCAGACACCCCGAAGGACTAGTTTATTTTAATGCATCGGGGACAAATTTGTCAAGGAAAATCTCGCCTTCGTGTCATTTAAAATTCAAAAGTGAACTCTTTTTAGCGAATTTAAAGTTCAAAAGTGAACTCTTAAACTGCTATAATCTAACCCAAAAAGGAGGGTTTGGATTATGGCAAAACAGTTGCATAAGAA
>JBFLXN010000070.1:0-12784 GCA_040755715.1 Candidatus Edwardsiibacteriota bacterium | reverse complement strand
GAATTTATCGTTCTCGCAAAGGAAAAAGAAAATAAGAATAGAAAATGTCAAAGAGCAAAAACTTTGGCTTCCCTTATCAGGAACCAGTTATATTGAAGTCTCTATTTTTCACCAGTAACTATTATATCATCAATTACCCTCAATTGTCAAGAAAAATTGCCCTAATGTTACCGACCTGTCCGTTTTCCGCATTCCGCTGACCGCTAAAAAATACGCTAGACGCAGGATGCCAAAAGCGTAGAGCGTAAAGCACCAAGCGAGTAGCGGTTTGGTGGAAAGCGCACAGCGGTTAGCGGTCTGTTTTCGGTATATCTAATGAAATATGCACCTCTTTTAATTGCTTCTCATCTACTAAAGAGGGAGCACCTTCTAAAAGGGCAGTTGCCTGTAGGGTCTTGGGAAAGGCAATAATATCACGAATCGTCTCTCGTCCTGAAAGGAGCATCACAATTCTGTCAAAGCCAGGGGCAATGCCGCCGTGAGGAGGAGCCCCGTATTCCAGTGCAGAAAGCAAGAAGCCAAAACGCCTTGCTGCTTCTTCTTCGCTCATTCCCATTATCTGAAAGATTTTTTCTTGAATATCCTTCCGATAGTTTCTGATACTCCCAGAAGAGAGTTCAATGCCATTACAAATCAAATCATAAATTCTACCTTTAACCCTACTGGGGTCTGATTCTAAGAATGGCAAATCTTCTTCCTGGGGCATTGAAAATGGATGGTGTTCTGCTTCCCATTTCTTTTCTTCTTCATTCCACTTAAAAAGAGGAAAATCCACAATCCAGCAAAATTTAAAAACATCTTTTTTCAAAAGTCCCAATCTCTTTGCCAGTTCGTTTCTCAAGGCAGCTAAGCTTTGAAGCACTACGGTGGGCTTATCTGCCACAAGGAGAAGTAAGTCCTCTTCCTCTACTTCTACTCTTTCCTTTAACCTCTGTAGGATTTTTTCTGGGAAACATTTGATTACTGGTGAGGAAAATTTTCCTTCTTGAAATTTCATCCAGACAATACCTTTGGCGCCAAAATGCTTTACTATCTCTGCCAAAGATTCAATTTCCTTTCTACTCCAATGAGCGGCACTTTTGGCATTGATGGCCTTGACTATACCACCTGTTTCCAGCACATTCTTGAAGATAAAAAAATTGCTTTCTTTGACAATTTCACTTACCTCTGTTAATTTCAGACCAAAACGCAAGTCTGGTTTATCGGTTCCGAAGGATTCCATTGACTCACTGTATGGAATTCGGGGAAAAGGAGTTTCAATCTCTATCTCTCTCGTGAACTTGAAGATATGTCGCATCAATTGTTCAACAAGAGAAAAGATGTCTTCTTCACCGACGAAACTCATTTCAATATCAATCTGGGTGAATTCTGGCTGGCGGTCACCTCTCAAATCTTCATCCCGAAAGCAATGTGCCAATTGATAGTAGCGGTCAAAACCTGACATCATTAAAAGTTGTTTGTAAATTTGCGGAGATTGCGGCAAACAATAGAATTTTCCAGGGTGTATTCGGCTGGGAACCAAGTAATCTCGTGCCCCTTCTGGTGTGCTTTTGATTAGCATTGGCGTCTCAATCTCTATGAAATTGTGGGCGTTGAGAAATTCTCTTACTGCTTGAGCCGCCTTATGACGTAAAATAATATTTTGATTCATCTGAGGACGTCGTAAATCAAGATAGCGCCACTGCAATCGCAATTCTTCATTTACCTGCACTGTATCGTCAACAAGAAAAGGTGGCGTGAGCGACTCGTTGAGAATGCGTAGTTCTTTCACCAGAATTTCTATTTCTCCGGTAGTTATAGAAAGATTAGCCATTCCTGCTGGTCTTTCTTCCACTATTCCTTTAATAGCAATCACAAATTCGTTTTTCAGAGTGCGTGCTTTTTCTATCAAGGGTTCGCCCTCTTCCGGTCTAAAGACGATTTGGATAACACCGTAACGGTCGCGTAAATCAATAAAGATTAAGCCTCCGTGGTCCCGTCGGCGGTTTACCCAACCCATTAGAATCACATTTTTGTTGACCTCTTCTTTCCGCAATTCACCACAATTATGAGTGCGCCGCCAATCTTTCAAGGTTTCTAAAAACATTAAATTATTCCTCACCTTGTTCGGAATACCCTTTTAACTGAGGCGGAGTCCCAATTATCCCAAATTATGCATTAACCACGAATGGACACGAAGTAACACTATTTTATTGAGTTTAACCCAACAAATCCAATAAACTCAACAAACTCAAAACTTTCGTGTTCATTCGTGGTTCCTTCACGCATTATTTGGAATTATGCATAGCACTGCAAACCTGTCCGTTGAGCAAAGATGCAGAGCCGAGGGTCAGGATGGGAGGGGTCCGAGCATTTTCGTGCTATTCTCCCTATCCCGATGATTTCTGGGTATCCACCTTACATTTTGTTCTGTTTATATCACTATTTTGTTATAAGGTAATCTTTCCAGCTCCCTTCGGTAATTTGTGACAGAATCCTTTTCTTACCCACCCCTTCCTTTGCGTAGTTCAGCCTGAAGAACCATTTGTCATTTAATATAAAGCAATTAGGACAAACTAAATATTTACCATACATCCCTTCAACATTTCTATAGTCCTTTGCTTGTGCATCATTGATACAGCATACTTCACACTTAATTGCCATTTTACGACTCCGCAGCACATAAAACTTGAATTACATCTGCTAAATATTGGACTTTCTCCCTACCGGTAGGTAACATTTTGTCCTCAAAGATAGCAGTATATTTATCAAGTATGTAATTTACAATCGCATTAAGTTCGCCTTCTTCACATTCCGAATTGATAATGTTGTCGTACATTATTCTCAAATCCTTATCTCTTTTCAATAAGTCCAGAAAAGTTGACATATAATTCTTTCGATACTTGAGTAGCATGGTTCTTTCATCAATGGTTATTAGCTGAGACAACCAAATATCGTCATATTTTAACAAGAGTAAGTCAGCTACAGGGAAACTTTTTCTAAAAAGCTTTAATGAAATATCATTTCCATATAAAGTACCTATCTTAACTTTCAAATCTGAATAAACAGAGTCAAGTTCAATTTGCAGGTTTTCCGGATCCTCACTAACTATCTTTATTGTTGAACTTTGTTTAACTAAATTTTGTAAATATTCAAAACCCTGTTTGCTTGAAGAATAAAAACCGTTGATTTTGTCACTTTCCAATGTTGCAGGCCTGTCACCCTTATCAAATAAAACACCTAAATAAATTTCCAAATGTTCAATTCCAAAATTTTCAAGCAATTCTGCCAAAGAAAATTCTTTGCCACTTTTTCTAAACAACTTTTTATTGGACTTTAGATACTCTACAAAGATTCCAAACTTTTCTGAAGTCCAAACCTCTCGCCTTCCAGCCGTTCCACCGGTATCTACTCTATTTTTTAGTTCAACCAACACCATTGCTCTTTCATTATGTATAATGCTTCCCACATCTGTGCTTACATCTCTATCACCTATCCAATCCCATTCAATTGTTCTTAAAATTTTCTTTTCGTCTGATGACAATCCTTGCTGAGTAAAGATTCCTTTCTTTTTATGAAGCGATGGATATTCCAACCAAAATGGAAGTTTACTAAGTTCTATGTCAAGAGAACAAGTTTCAAAAGACGAGGCAATTTTCTTTTCAATATATTTTCCTCTGCCACCATGACTGGATTCATAATAGGAAGTAACACCTAATAAAGCTTCATAATATTCCCTAATTTCAGGAGGGACACTCAATAATCCATGGTAAACTTTGGCTACAGGATCGAAATCTTTAGCATTGATATCCATACATAGCTCCTTAAATTTCACCAATATGTTTTTGTATGGTTCATAGAGTAATAGCCGACCAAGGTCTAGTTTTTCTCTTGCCTTTACACACAGAAGGTTCCTTTTCATAATCATATTTATTGCCCCTTCTCACAGATTATCACACTTTCTCCTCTTATTGCCCTGTTACGAGCACCTAAAAGAGGATTAAATATTAACTTTTCAAACTTGAATCCTGCTTCTTCACAGAACTTTTTAGTCGTCATAGTTGTTGGAATTTTTTTGCCATTAACAGTGCTATCTCCAATTATTATTGCCAACTTCCCACCGGGTTTTAATGCCCAGAAGATATTATTTACGGAATCCTTTAAATCCTCATAATACATAGCAACCCTTGGAGGCAAACCATTATAGTTGCTTTTTGGCTGTCCATTATTTTTCATTCCCAGATACTTAGATTCAATCTCTTTCATATCAGCACCTAAATAATCATAAGCAATTTTATCTTTTCCAACATAATCTATAGAAAAATAGTAAGGTGGACTTGTAATACAGACATCAAATTTTTCTTGCATTTCATTCATGTTTTTTAGTTCAAGTATGTCCCCTTGTATAATGTGGGCAGGCTCAAATTTAAGTCCATATTTTTCTTTAATCTCCATAGTTTTTTTATAGCAATCTTTTATGTAATGGAACTTTTCGAGAAAAAGACCCACCTTCCCTTTTCTATTATATCTCGAAGTCCTCACAAAAGCATCAACAGTATCAAAATATACTGCCAACATCAATTTGTGAATTATAGAATCAGCATGTTTCCATCTTTTATTTTCTATTGCATGCAAAATCTCTTGTAGCTCTTTTGGTGTAAAACTCAATTTTTCCTCATCAATGAAAAGCAAATCATTTTTTAACTCAGATAAAACGATTCCCATTGGAGTAACATCTATGCCGATGCTCTTAATTCCCATTAGAGAAGCCTCATGAGTAGCAGTTCCAGAACCATTGAAAGGGTCAAGAAGAAACGAATTGTAATCTAACTTGAAGGCATTGATTAAAGTTCGCACTACACGAGGATAAAATTTACCTTTATATGGATAAAGATTATGAAAAGCGTAGGCATTAGTATCGCCAAATTTATCTACCAAATTAGTATAGAGAGTTGTTTTTCCTTTAACTTTTTCAAGGTGGGCAATTCTCAATCTTATAAAATCTTCGTCACCCTTGAGATTAACAACCCTATTAACTGGGTCTATGATATATTCCTTAGTTAACCCTTGTAACTCCAAATCTAAAAATTCCAAATCAGCTAATGTTTGCATCCAGAAGCCAAATATTGTATCCCCCTTCGGGAGGACATAATTTGCAAATTCCTTAGCATAAGCTTCCATTATCTCTTCGTAAGAAGGAAACTCGTACGTCCCGAACATGGTCGTCTGTTTTGTTTGTTTTGGCGCTATGGTGTTTTTAATCATAGTTTTTCGTTATCTTCTTTTTGCCCAAATAAGGCATTGTTGACCTTACCCTTTTACAAAAGTCCTAAAAGGGGACAAAGTATTCGCAAACCGAGGAAAATAGTAAGAAAGCCGAGGAAATCTATCATCACACCAGCTCTAATCATCTTGGTAATTGGCACCATTCCAGAACCATACACAATCGCATTTGGTGGTGTAGAGATTGGTAGCATAAAGCCCATACTGGCACCTAAACAAGCGCCGAGCGCAGGAGGAATTGGACTGACCCCAGCACTTTTGGCGATAGCAATCATTACTGGAATAACCATATTTGCGGAAGCGGTATTAGAAGTTGTCTCACTAATCAAAATGCCGGAGAAGATAGAAACGGCGGTGATTGTCCAGAGGTCAGTGGCACCGCTTAAATGAACGATTGATTGTCCCAAATTCTCTGCTAATTTTGTGCTAAACATCAGACTTCCTAAAGAAAGTCCGCCACCGAAGAGCAAAATTGTCCCCCAGTCAATAGAGACAGCTTGTTTCCAGGAAAGAGTAAATTTTCTCTCCTTCCAATTAGTTGGTAGGAAAAAAAGCAAGGAAGCGGCAAGAAGTGCTACCGTTCCCTCTGGGAAATGCGAATTATACCATTGATAAATTTGTGAACCTGTTCCCCAGATGACTGCTAAAAATCCCGGAAAGACCCACAAAAACACCGCTACTAAAAAAGCGATTAAAGAATTCCTTTGCCCCGCAGTCCATCCTTTCATCTCAGAAAGTTTCATCTGCACATATTCGGCGGCACCTTGCAATTCTTTTGTTTCTGGAGGATGGAGTTTTATGAGTAAAAGATACAAAAAAAAATACATCACCATCATCACAGGAACGGCGAAAAGCATCCACTGAAAGAAAGAAATCCGTAATCCCACTAATTTATGAATCATACCAATACCAATCAAATTCGGCGGTGTGCCCACGGGTGTTCCAATGCCACCAATAGAAGAAGCATAAGCTACCAAAAGCATCATTCCAACGGCATATTTCTTTGGGAAAATTTTTTTGTCTTCACCTTTCATCTCCGAGAGGGTGTAGAGAATGCCGAGTCCGATAGGATACATCATCGCCGTAGTCGCGGTATTGGAAACCCACATAGAAATAAAGGCACAAATAGCTCCTAAGGCGAAGAAAATTCTAAAAGGACTCTTTCCCACGCTGGGACGAGAAAGGATAGAATAGGCAAAGCGTCTATCCAATTGGTGCACCATCATTGATTCTGCCAGGATAAAACTACCAATAAAGAGAAAGACGACCGGGTCGGCAAAAGGAGCTAATACTTCTTTGGCTGGAGCTACGCCAAAGATTATGCAAAGTATTGGACCTAAAAGAGCGGTGACGGGTATAGGAATGGCTTCGGTAATCCAATAGAATAAGATCAGTCCCAGAATAGCTCCTAAACGGTGTGCTGGCCAGGAGAGAGAGGGAGTTGGTAAAATGTAGAAAAATAAAAAGACAACTGGGCCAGCGAAAAGCCCAATAGTTTTTCGCCACCACTCAAATCTTTCTTCAGCAAAAGAGACCACTTCTTTGGCTTCAGAAATTTGTTGGTTGTTTAAAATTCTTTTTCCCCTTCTTCAAGAATTTTTATCACTTCGGAAGAATTTTTTGCTTTCAACAATACTTCGCGCACCTTGTCTTTATTGAGCATTCTAGAAATCAAAGCCAGTGCCCGCACATGTTCTGAAATAATATCTGCAGGGGTAGCCAGAAAAAAGAAAATCTGCACTGGTTCACCGTCTAGTGAGCCAAATTCAATCTTTTCTTTACTGATACCAAATGAAGATACCATCTTTTCAATCGCTTCAGTTCTCCCGTGAGGAATGGCCACCGACTTGCCAATGCCGGTGCTCATCAAACCCTCTCGTTCAATAGCAGAGTCAAGCAAAGCCGTCTTCTCGGTGATCTTTCCAGCCTTTATTAGAATGTTCACTAATTCTTCTAAGACTTCGTTTTTATTTTTTGAAATGAGGGGAAGTTTAATACAATCCTCGCTCAAAATTTCTCTAATCTTCATTTCTTACTCCTTTTATCATTAACCACGGAAATACGAAAAGCACGGAAAATTACAGAAGTCAGAAATCAGACCAAAAACTCTAAACTCGAAACACTAAACTCTAAATAAATCCAAAACTACAAACCTAAAATAAAAATTTTGGGATTTTGGATTTTAAGTTTGTTTAGGATTTCGGATTTAGGACTTAGAGTTTAGTTATAATCTGTCATTTGATTCTTCCGTGTCTCCGTTCCTCCGTGCTTCTATGGTCTAAATTCTCCTATAATTTCTCAACAGATTCGTGGCAATTGTTCTGCTTCTAACATTAATAGTGGTCTGGTGCCGCCAATTTCTGTTTGTAAAAAAACACCTACTGGCTCCTCTTTCACTTCGCCAATAATAACCGCCTCCTTTCCGTAAGGATGAGTATGCATTACTTCAAGAATTTTTTCTGCACTTTTTCTTTTTACCATTGTTACCAATTTACCCTCATTAGCAACATATAAAGGGTCAATTCCTAATAGTTCGCAAGCACCTTTGACTTCTTCCTTTACCAAAATTTTTCTCTCATCAATGAATATACCAACTTTGGACTGTTGAGCGATTTCGTTGAGCGTAGTGGCTAAACCTCCCCGGGTCGGATCCCGTAAGGTATGAATCTCTTGATTTGTTTCTAACATTTTTGTCACTAAAGAATTTAATGGAGCACAATCGCTCTTGAGAAATTCACTTTCAAATCCAAATTGGTGGCGGGCATTCATTACAGCCATACCGTGTTCACCGACTGAACCACTCAAAATGATTAGGTCACCCGGCTCGGCGTTAGAACCGGAGATTTTTAGAGATTTATCTTCAATCACTCCTACTCCTGTCGTAGTAATAAAAAGTCCATCACCACTTCCTTTTTCTACTACTTTGGTATCCCCGGCTACAACTTGCACTTCTGCTTCTCTAGCGGATTGAACCATAGAATCAACAATTCTTTTAAGGATGGAAATTTCCAATCCCTCTTCTATAATAAATGCTGCGGAGAGATAGAGTGGCTTGGCTCCTTTCATTGACAAATCATTTACCGTGCCGCAAATCGCTAATTTGCCAATATCCCCTCCCGGGAAGAAAAAAGGTTTAACCACATAGGAATCAGTAGTAAAGGCCAGTTGTAGGGGCGTTAAATTTAACGCCCCTACTTGAATCTCAAAAGCGGCTGAATCATCAAGCAAATCTAAAATGGGGTTATTGAATTTGCTCTTAAAAATTTTGCTCACCAGTTCGTGGGTTAATCGTCCACCACCGCCGTGAGCGAGGAGAATGGTATTAATGGTTATTCTATCGTTCATTTTTGAATAGCAACAAATTCAATTTTATAATTTTACCACAGAGAACACAGAGAAGACTCAACTGGGAAGTAGGAAGTTGGAAATGGGAACTGAAGAAATTCATAACTTTCCCCTTCTTACTTCTCACTTCCCACTTATTTGTTCATTACCTCTGTGCCCTCCGTGGTTTTCGTCCACTCCCTATCTTTCAATAGTCCATTTCTTCCAAGACGATGGCTTTTTGTGGACAGGCGTCAACACAGATGGTGCAGGCAGTGCAGTCATCCGGTCGGACGACCTTGGCTTTACCATCAACAATCTCTAAAACCTGCATTGGACAGGAATCTACGCAGGTTCCATCACCATCACATTTTTCCAAGTCAATCTTGGGCAATTCTTGCTTGGGCATTTTCCCCTCCTCTTTTTTTACAGATTACACAGAAAAAGTACGCGGACTAGGCAGAGAAATTATAGTCCTTTTAATTGATCTCTATTCTGCGTCCTCTGTGGACAAAATAAAGTATAGCAAAAATAGAAAAATGAAAGCAAGAAAAAAAGAAGGCGTTCTTGGAGCTAGAAAAATCTCTTGCATTTAGAATATAAAAAGTATATAATTTAGAGCAATGACCAAAATATTCCTAAAGAAGAATCAAGAACGGCGGATTCGTTCCGGACATCCCTGGGTTTTTTCTAACGAAATCTGGAAAGTAGAAGGTTCAGAAGAATCGGGCGAAATAGTAGAAGTCCTTGACTTCCGAGGCAAATTTCTTGGAATTGGATATTACAATCCTCATTCTTTAATCTCCATTCGCCTTCTAAGTAGAGAGAAAGAAGAAATTGATAAAAATTTTTTCATCAAGCACATTCAGAAGGCACAACAGTTTAGAGAGAGGATTTATCCGCAAGAAAAGTCGTATCGTTTAATCTTTAGTGAAGGGGATTTTTTGCCTGGATTGATTGTTGACAAATATGAAAATTTCTTGGTCATCCAGGTTCTAACCTTAGGGATGGAAAGATTGAAAGAAAAGATTTTAGAGGCTTTACAAGAGATAATGAAACCTCAGGGAATCTATGAAAAAAGCGACCTTACTTTGCGCCATCTAGAAGGATTGAAAGAAGAGAAGGGACTTCTCTTTGGAGAAATCGGTTCTCCCTTAATGATCGAGGAGAACGGGTTAAGATTCTTGGTGGACATTGAACAGGGTCAAAAGACAGGCTGGTTCTTTGACCAGAGAGAAAATCGTTTAGCGATGAGTTCTTATGCCAAAGGAGCCAGAGTCCTTGATTGTTTTTGTTATACCGGCGCCTTTTCTATATATGCGGCTAAAGCCGGAGTTACTGCGGTAAAAGGAATTGAGAGTAAAGACACAGCAATTGATTTAGCCTGTAAAAATGCAAAGTTAAATAGAGTTTCTGCGAAGGTAAGATTTGAAATTGACGATGTCTTTGAAGCTTTAAGAAAAAAAGAAGAAAAGAGAGAAGAATATGATTTAATCATTCTTGACCCTCCTTCTTTTGCTAAAAGTAAAAAAGAGATTGAGGGAGCTATCAGAGGATACAAGGAGATAAACTTGAGGGCAATGAAAATTCTAAAAAGCGGAGGTATCTTAGTCACTTGGTCCTGCTCTTATCACATTGAAAATCAACTATTCAAAGAGATTCTCTTAGAAGCAGGCAGGGATGCTCATTGTGTTTTACAACTTCTGGGCTTCCGCCACCAGTCGATGGACCATCCAGTTCTTTTGGCCGCAAAGGAGACAGAATATCTTAAATGTGCCATATTAAAGGTAGAAAAATAAACGCCGGACGCTGAACGCATTATGCTTAACGCCAGAAAGCGTAAAGCGTCAAGCGGAATTCGGAGAGCGTAAAACAAGGAGGGGTAAAAAATGGGGTTGTAGTGCAGGGGCTCGTCCCCGTGAAACCTCAATGCAAACTGCAAAATAAGAAATGCGAAAGAAAAACATTACGCCCATAAAGGGCTACACTACAAGTGGAGGCTTATATGGACAATAAACAAAAATGGTATGAACTAATTGAACGGGTTTATAAGATTACTTCCAAAGCCACGATGCCTTGTGTAGAGGTTTGCCCCACGGGTGCCTGTGAGGCTGTTGGTAGTGGAGAATTGGTCGTCTTTTTGCCTTACGAGATGGAATACATAAATGAAAAGATTAAGGCGACCGAGAATAAATTTACTCTCAAGGAAATTGATGGATTTATTTATGGCACGATGCCAGATACTGTCCCTTGTCCATTTCTTTCTGGTAAGGAGTGTTCTATCCGTGCATTTCGCCCCTTTGATTGCCGGAGTTTTCCACTGCTCCCAAGATTCCACCTAGACAAGAAGGGAATGGAGTTTTTTCTCATTGATTATTGTCCATTAAAAGATAAACTTTCTAAAGAGTTCATCAAAAGAATCATCAAAGCCTGGAAATTACTGGAGCCAGAATTGCCTCTGGTCTGGAAGAAATTTTACAATTTAATCTGTCAATATGGCAAACCTTTGTTATCACCGAAATAGAAAGGGGAGATAGAAACGAGAGATAGAGATAAACAAGAAAAGGAGACCAAAATGCGACCGCCTATTTACCTAGTTTACGAAGACGAAGGGTATAAGAATTTTTTACCTTTGACTTACTTTCGTCCATCTTTTGAACTTATCACTGGCACAAAGACCTTGCAGGAACGCATAGAAGAACTATATCCAAAAAGTCCCAGTTATCTTCTCTGCCGGGATTACCTCGTAGAAACCCTGTCCGAAAGGATCCACCGTGGTTTTGGCGGAAAAGGAAAAAAGCCATTGGCTAAATTCAATCAAGTCCCGCCACAGACGGGACAACCACTCATTCTCATCAATGGACGAGCCATTCTCCATAAAAGGCTTCCAACCACAACTACAGACACAGTCTTCCGAAATGCCGAAGAAATAGTAGCGCTATTTTTAGCTACTGAAAAGCTAAAGGAAAAATTTTCTAAAGGAATAACCTATCCCCTCTCTTTTAGGTTTTTAGGAGAAATAGCCAAAGAGACAGAGACAAAAGAGGTAAAAATAGATGTAATTCGGTATCTCTGGGATTTAGTCAATCAGAATGCCAACTTGTTGATTCAGGATTTGGGGAGACCACAGAAAAACTCCGGCTGGATAGATAAGCGAGTGGTTGTTTATGGAAAGTCCTCAAAGATTTTTGTAGACCGGGGTGCTAGAGTTGAAGCCGGAGTTGTCTTGGATACGAAAGAAGGTCCAATTAGTATCGGCAAAAATTCATTGGTGCGGGGACCAAGTATTATTGATGGACCCTGTTATATTGGAGAAAATACACTGATAGATGGAGCAAAGATTCGGGGGGGAACTACGATTGGAAATTATTGTCGTATAGCAGGTGAGATTGAAGAATCAATTATTATGTCTTACACTAACAAGCATCATGATGGATTTTTAGGGCATGCCTATCTTGGTGAATGGATAAATATTGGTGCATTGACTACCAACAGCGACCTAAAAAATGACTACGGGGAAGTAAAGGTATTTCTACCATCGGGAGAAATCAATACCCGCTCATTAAAAGTTGGTTGTTTTATCGGCGACCATACCAAGACAGCAATTGGAACCTTAATCAACACTGGCACAATTATTGGAGTAGTCAGCAATGTCTTCGGTGGCGGTGTGGTGAAGAAATTTCTCCCGTCATTTAGCTGGGGCGATTCAGAAAAATTTGTGGAGCACAAATTGGACAACGCACTCAAGACTGCTAAGACCGTGATGTCCCGGCGAAATGTCTCAATGAACCAGGCTTATGAAGGGCTGTTCAGAATAGTCTTTGAAATCGCAAAGATAGAAGAAAAACTTAAAATTTGAAAGGCCAACCCCGGCTAACCATCTCTAAAATCATTAGAATAAAAGCCATCCAGAGGCAAGCTTTCCATAACTCCTGCCCATAACGGGATTGAAGAATCACCGACGAAAGATAAAAGTCCTTCTTGCCTAATACTTCACCGGGCAGAAGTGAATTTAAGAGCGAATGTTGATAATCTGCTGGATTTATTTTTTCAGTTAAAAAAATAGAAAGTCCCCCCCAGAATTAACAAATTGTTCTACTCTATAAAAAAGTGCTCTATCTCTCTCGGAGAAGGGCAAGAAATTTACCAAACAGACGACTGAATAATCTGATAAATCCTCCACCGAGGCTCTTGTGGC
>JBFLXN010000007.1:0-31476 GCA_040755715.1 Candidatus Edwardsiibacteriota bacterium | reverse complement strand
TGTTTTTTGATGTAAGGTTTTTGTTTATAACGAGTTAAATTATATCAAAAGCTGGAGGAAAAGTCAAGAAAAATAATCAGATAACCTGCAAAATATCAGCAGGTTATGAATTTTACAGAAGTCTTTACAATGTAAAAAGAAAGGAGGAACACTCTAATGAATAAACTCTTAACCCTATTTGCATTAGTCCTGGGCGTTACGGGAATTGCTTTGGCTGAAAGCGATACTGTCAGAGTTTTGGTCTGGGACAATGATGCTGGAGAAGCGGTTCAAGAGAGACCTTCTGCCAGTATGGATAAGACTAAGTACTCCTATTATGTCTGGGCTGATTACCGCGATGGAGAATGGAACATCTATGGTCAACAATGGAGTAGCGAACCTAGTCCCTGGAAATTGAATTTTCTGGTCAACAACGAGAAATATGACGGGCAGGACCAACGCTATCCATCTGTGGCTTGTAGTTCAGGCGGAAATTTTGTGGTTGTCTGGCAGCAACGGCCTGTAGGCACCTCGGACCCTTGGGAGATTCACGGTAGACTCTTTGATTATCTCAATAACCCCCTGGGTCTTAAGTTTAGAATAGACCAAAACACTGTAGCCTCAAATGAACAGCCTCGGGTTGCCCGAAACAGAATTACTGGTTGGTTTATAGTGGTCTGGGAAGAGAATAGTGGTACAGACTACGAGATTTATGCACGATTGTATAAGAACGACGGCACAGCTTATAGTAATGCCCTGCTCATCAACGATGATGGCACGGCTCGCCCTCAAAGAGGACCAGTGGTAGCCTATAATGATTCTGGCATAGTTATTGCTTGGGGAGACTATCGCTCTGGCTCTCGTTATGATATCTACGCCAGGAGATATAACAGATTGCTGGAGCCACTGGGTTCCAGCAAGATAGTCAACGATGAAACCACACCACTGTATAACCACTTGTATCCGTCCATTGCCCGTGCTGATAGCGGATATTATACAATTGTCTGGGAAGACTATCGGGAGACCGACGTTGGTATCACCACTCCCAATATCTATTGCCAACGCTATTATTCTGATGGCCATCCACAGGGCCAGAACTTCCGGGTCAATTCTCTGAGCGGGATTCCTAACCGACGGCCTTCTTTAGCTATGGATAGAAACGACGCTTTTGTAGTCACCTGGGAGGATTCAGTAAACTCATCAAGCCTATACCAGATTAGAACCAGATACTATGATTGGCGAGGACAGGGTGGCACAATTTGGACAGTGAACAGGGTCAACACTAATGATCAAATAACCCCAACCGCTTGCTACTACTACGGTTTATTATCCATTGCCTGGCAAGATTTCAGCCGGCGTGAGGGCAAAGGAGACATCTTTGGACAATATTACAAGGTAGTGACTGGAGTAGAGGTAGATACAATAAGCCCTGTAGGAAATAACTACCGCATAGACTATAATCGTTCTGGAGGCCGTAAAGTCTGGTATCATCCGAAGAAAAACTACAATGACCCTAACACTCCATTATGGAATGAAGACCCTATCGTAGAACCTGACTCAATATATATCCCAACGGACTCGGCTTTTGTAAGAGCAATTCTGGATAGAAACATACCCAGACAAGCGTTCTTTAAAGTTGATGATACTGATACCCTCAGAGCAAATGAGCGCCAACAGGGAAAGTTGAACAGCAGGGATTATGATGCCTGCGTAATGGATTTGGGCTATGCTGAAGATGGCTCTTCTGCTGGTGCAATTACTGATGCTCAACAGGATTCTCTGGTAGCTTTTGCTGATTCAGGCGGTGCGTTGCTTTGCTCCGGGAATGATTTTGGTCAGATGTACAATGCGGCAACTCTCTTCAGCAAATTCGGTGCTTCTTATCAGGGTCCCGGAAATCCAACCAGCACCGGAAATATAGACTCCTTATTAGGCCAGAGCGGCACTTTTACCCGAGGGATGGTCTTTGACTTTCCATTCAAACAGACGGCGGATAATTCGGTGGATATAATTAATGCATCTGCTTCCGGTTCAAAACTTATATTTGTAAGCGAAGGACCGGCAAAAGTTTCTTATGGTCGTGGTGTCTCCTACTCAGCGTATTGGAAAGGACAAAGAGCCCCTTACCCACATCGCAATGTCTATTTAACCTTCCAACTTGGTGCACTTTGCAGTACTGGTGTTCATCCTAATACGGTGTCTGAGTTAATGCGTCGGATTTTGGGTTTTCAAGGCTTCAATGTGGAGCCTGAGCCAATATATGACCTCAAGGATTCAAACTATACAGGTTCTACCGAAGGTTGTGCCAAGTTAGTCTGGACAGCAGTGAGTGATGATTCGTTATCTGATTCTACCTCTGTATATCGCCTGAAATTCCGCAGGTATGATAGCACTCGCCCAGATTCAGGAAAGATGAGTTCCGAGACAGCATTTTCTGATTCTGCTTTGACTTACTATCAGACCTGGGCACCTGCCGCTCCGGGGATTAGACAGTGGAAATTGTTTAGCGGACTGCCTCCTGGCGACACCTTAATCTTTGCCTTAAAAGCTGGTGACGAATCAAATCCGAGGCGTTGGGGAACCTTGGGCGCTCAGCCGCGAGTAGTAGTTACAGGCGATACTCTCACCCCTCATACCCTGAGAATTGGTTATACTTACGGTTGCGTCAACGATTTTGTTAGGAGCGAGCAAATTGATATACGAAACAGTGATACCTTGTTTGTTACCTGGGATGCCAGCTACTTTTATGTAGGCTTCAACCGGTGCGATTGGCGGACAGAGGGGGACCTGTTTATATATATAGATACCCAAGCCGGAGGGGCTGATTCTACCATTGGCAACTGGAATGGAGAAACGGCAGATACTGCCGCTTTATTTGATGCTGGTGGAGTTTTTAAGCCGGATTTTTGCCTGGTATTGGACTCGTTGGGCAGTAAATGTAAATTGATGTGGTGGAATGGTTCAGCCTGGGCAGAATCTATTGCCACATATTCCTCTCTCAATTATTCTCTGGATAGCATCAATAACCATACCTATGCCGAGATGCGGGTAGACTTTAGCAAAATCGGCTACACTGTGGGTAATGTTTTTAGATATCAAGTGCTCTGTCAGTATGAAAACAACGAGCACACATTTAATGCTTTTCCTCTCCAGAACACTATAGGCAAAACCAAGGCCTTGACACAGTATCCCTATTTCTATCAAGTTAACAACGGGTTAATTTCTGGGGTTTCGCCCCGAAATGTTAGTGCTCCATTGGCCGTAGAGTTGACCGAATTTTCCTGCAGAAGTTTAGATAACACCGTTCTCCTTACCTGGTGCACCGAAAGCGAAATTGATAATTATGCCTGGCTGATAGACCGTTCAATAATGCCAGAAGAAGGCTTTTTGCGGATAGCCACTATTCCAGCTTCTGGTAACAATTCGGCGGGGCACACCTATACTTATATTGATAGAACTGTTCTGCCGGACAAGACATATTATTACAAATTGGGTGATGTAGATATAAACGGTGTCATCACCTGGCATGGACCTATATCCGTTTCTACAGCCTTGTCTCCTGTTATCAATCAAATTTCACTTTCACATTGTTCGCCAAATCCGTTTAGCGATGAGACTACCATCAATTATGCCATACCGACAGCCGGAAATGTTTCTCTGAAAGTTTACGACATCTGCGGCCGTCTCGTTCGCACCTTAATTGATAGCTATCAAGAACGCGGAAGATATCCTGCGGTCTGGAAAGGCGATAACAACGAAAGTAAGGCAGTAGCATCAGGAGTATACTTCTATCGTTTATCCACAAACGATGGGAGTCTAATTCAGAAAGTTATTCTTTTGAGGTAAGAAAGAGGAAAATGCCATGAAGATAGAAAAATTTACTTTTGACCATCTGTTTGTTCTTAATGGCAGGTAGAGGATTAACCCAATCCGTTTCCGTCTGGCTTTGGGATAATGACAACAACTTGCAGTTTCTTAACCCTGACTCCACTCTCCCCTCTGCTGACCTCATCGGTTGTGAGAAAAACATATTGCTTGGTCTGCTCAAGTTGGGATATAAGGTAGATATGACCCCGGCATTTGTTGACCCGATAGCTTATATTGAAAGGCTTAAATGGTGGAGTTTACATCATTCGCCTCTCGGTCGGCAAAGAGCAGAAGACTATTAAAATGGTGGTTGTGCGGTAAAATTTATATCATTCTTCTCTAGTCCTTCAATAGCCCAGCCGTTTACGGCTGGGAACTTCCTTTTTCCCAGTCCTAAAGGACTGGGCTATTGATCTGGGCTATTGAATCTCATAAACCTCCTTCCTCTTCGTTCCGTCTATAAATGCTGTCTTCATCTCTTCTGGCAATTCAGCCTTCATCTTTTCTATTTCTTCCTTAGCCTTTTCGTATTCTTCTTTTTCTAAAGCTACCATTTCCTGTACTCCATACATCTTGCCCCGAAGATAGTGGACTTGCCAGAACAAGTCTGGTGATTCTATCTCCTGAGCTGCGGAAATGGCATCCTGGAGATAGTTTTCCATTTCTTCATAAGACTTTATTACGAGTGCCTTTTCAGCCGAAAGCAAATATAACCGACAGAGGAGAATTTTATCTTTAAGTTGCTGAGCTAACTCCAAGACTTCAGATAAAGGGCCTGTGATTTCTTCCAATTCTTGCCTTTGAAAATGCAAGTCAGCCAAGTTAAGTAAGGCATAAGCCTTTTCTCTTTTGTTCTGGGTATCTTCGGCAATCCGTAGAGCCCGGTTTATTTGTTCCTGAGCAGAATCATAATCGCCAATGTCCAGTTTGAGTTCTACAAATCCCCTAAGAGCGCAAAGGATGACTTCTGGGTCTCCTACTTTTAGAGCCTCATCCAATGATTCTGTTAGAAGTTTTTCCCCTTCCTCTCTATTGCCGAGTTGGTGTTGTAAAGCTCCAAGGTTGGCTTTAATATATGCTTGCATCCGTGGGTCACCAATTTGAGTGGCCAGCTGTAATGCATTGGAAAATTGATTCAGGGCTTCTTGATAATGTCCAAGCATAGCTAAATCTATTCCTGTATTTCTCCGTGCTTCAATTTCATTTCCCTTATCTTGAAGTTGTATAGCCATCTTCACTGCTGCTTGATGGCGAGACCGAGCCTCTTCAGCTAAGCCCCGAAACTGGTAGACGCAGCCGATGTTTATCATTGCAATCATCTGGAGGTTAAGATCGCTGAGTTCAGCCGCTATCTTCAAACATTGTTCCCACAAACGGAGCGCTTCGTCATGTTCACCCTTCATAAACTGAATGATACCGAGATTCAGACAGGACAAAGATTCAACCCGTATATCACCAATCTTTTTTGCTACCTCCAGTGCACCAGAGAAGTATTGTGTGGCTTTGTCCATTTGTCCAGTCATTAAGAACGGGGTCCCCAGACTATTACTATATAGCGCTATTCCTTCAAGATAATTTATCTCTTTAGAGATTGTCAATGCTTTCTGGTAATGTTCTATAGCCAATGGGAGATTACCCATAAGCTCGTAGGCGTGACCCAAACTGCCGGAAACCCGTGCTATCTCTTTATTCTCTTTGAGTTTCTCATAGAGATTCAAAGCGGCTTCAAAGCCCTCTATCGCCTTTGGAATATTGCCGCCACGCAAGTAGATATGCCCACGGTTGGCTAAAGCTGTCGCTTGGGCTCTTTTATCCCCACAGGATTCGGAGTCTTTCAAAACTTTGTTTAGGATTTCCAGTGTCTTGGTTGGTTGACCCAGCATATCGTAAACAATACCTGCTGATAGAAGAAATTTTCGTTTTGCATGATTATCTAATAGTTTCGTAGCGATCCGTGTGGCAGTATTAAACTTTTTCAGAGCCTTCTCCATTTGGCCCACCAGTCTCAAGATTGCTCCCTCAGCCCATAGCACTTCAGCCATTTCGCCCTGATTTTCTCTGGTAAGTTCAAGATGCTTTAGCACACTCAATCCTTTCTGGTAAAACTCAATGGCTTCGTTGTTGGCATAAAATCCTCTGGCTTTGTCACCTGCTTTGTGAAGATAGAAGACTGCTTTGTTCTGGTCTTTGCTATTATAATAGTGATGTGCCAAATCCTCATAGTGTGGCTCCAAACTTTCCCGATAAATCATTTCTAAGGTTTGACCCACTTTACCGTGTAACTCCTTGCGTCGTTCTTTCAATAGTGTGCCGTAAGCCGCCTCATAGGTAGTAGTAGAGTGAAACTCGTAGGTTTTCTTTCCTTCCATTTCTTTAGAGTAAAGTAGTCCTTCAAAATGCTCTAGGTTCTCCAAGTGGTTCTGCATCGTTTCTTCAGAGACACGGGTCAGACTCGCCAAAAGTTCTTGGTCAAACTCTTTGCCGATTACTGCCGCATACTGAAGTGTCTTTCTCAACGTTTCCTCTAATTTATCAATTCGGCTGAGCACTACTGTTGAAACTGTGTGAGGAAGAGCCATCTTGCCAAAACGCTTGGTCGCCACCAAAATCTGTTGTTCTCGTTTGACCAGTCTTCGGGAGAGTAAACTTCTCACAATTTCTTCAATGAATAGCGGATTACCTTCAGTGCGCCCCATCATCTTGTCCAATACCTCGTCTGAGACATCGGCTACGTTGGCCAAAGCAGAAACCATTTGTAGGCTTTCCCTTTTATCTAAATTACTCAGGATTAAATTGAGGCAATATGATTTGCCAATAAAAGGCAAGGCTAATTCCGGCCGGTAATCTAAACAGATAAGAATAGATTTATCTGTAACTTCTTCCACAAGTTGTTCCAAAAGCTCCAGGCTCAAGGAATCAGCCCACTGCAGGTCTTCAAAAGCCAGAGTCAATGGCTGTTGAGTGGCTGCTTTTAAGAAGATAGACCGAATGGCTTCAAAAGTTTTCCTTTTCTTCTTTTCTGGGTCCAAAACTTCCACTTCTGGATATGACAATCCTAATAACTGTCCCAAAAATGGCTCATAATCCGAGAAGTTCCAAGATGGTAAGTTTTTTTGTAGTCTCTCGCGCTTCTTGTCTGTTGAATCCTTATCTTGAATATCTAGTAATGTATGAAGCTGACGGAGATATGGCAAATAAGCGATGCCTGAGGTATAGGAATAACACTTGCCCTTGACAAACTGAAAGCCATCATCACGAGCCAGAATTTCCAGTTCCTTAGCCAGTCTTGATTTCCCGATGCCGGGTTCGCCAGTAATCGCTACTACCTGTCCTTGGCCTATCTTTACCTTGTTCAATGCTTGGTGAATTTGTTCCATTTCAGTTAATCTGCCTACTAATTTGACACTGCCAGGTCGCACACCTTCTATTTCTCTGGAAATCTCTTGTCGTCCCAAGATTAAGTAGACATTCTGCGGTCTAGTCTTACCCTTAACTTTGACTGGTGGCAGTTTCTTAAGACGTATTTTGCCTTTCACCTGGCGATAAGTATTTTCTCCAATTACAATTTCGTTGGCTTGAGCTACGCCCTCTAAACGCGAAGCTAAATTAACATTGTCCCCCATTACCGTGTATTCCATTCGTTCTCTTGAGCCTACATTCAGAGCCACTACTTCACCAGAGTTAATACCGATGGACATTGCCAGAGGAAGGTCAAAATTTTTCTCTCGGCTGAAGGCCCGCATAGCCTCTTGCATTTCAATAGCGGCTAAACAGGCTCGCAAAGGGTCATCTTCATGAACCACAGGGGCACCGAATAGAACCATCAAAGCATCGCCCATGAATTTATCAATGTGTCCTCCATAGCGCGAAGCAATTTCTACCATCTGGTCAAAGTAATTATTGACTACTTCCACCACCTGTTCGGGGTCCATCGTCTCAGACATAGCGGTAAAACCAGAAAGGTCACCGAACAGAATAGTAACCGGTCTCCGTTCGCCTTCAACTTTAACCCCTTCTGGATTGAGCAAAATCTTATCAATTACCCTCCGTGGCAAATAACGCTGGATGGCGCTAATAATCTTCTGAACCTGGTCCAATTGTTTGAAGACAGAGGACTCCAATTTATCATCCGGAACTGTCTCTGTTCGCCCGGTGAGTTCATTTAACCGTCTTAGAATCTTCTTGATTAACTCTACTTGAGCCATAGGTCCTCCTTTTCATTTCGTCAACTGAGGGTGTTGATTTAACCACGGAGAAAATTCATTATTACCTTTTCAAATAATCCGTTTAATCCGTGGTTAAAAAAATTATTGAATTTCCGATACTCTAAAATGTCATTCAGCTCTGAAGGGGCTGTTCCAGTAAAATCGGACTGCCCCTTTTTTTGTGCCAAACCAGACATAATCACCATCAATTAGGATTGCCTGAACCACATTATCAGGCAGACCGTCAATAGTGGTATAAATTTTCCAATTTTGCAATCGCTTGTTGAATCGCACTACCCCGCTATTTGTGCCAATCCAGAGGTTTCTTTCATCAGCGGCTAAAGCTAAAATATCACTTTGAGGAATAAAGGACGGAGCAGGGAGTCGCTCCCAGGTTTGCGTCTGCCGATGATAACAAATGATTAATCCTTTAAGTCCAAACCAAATCTTTTCTTCATCAAGAAGAATTTTTTGCACCTCAAAACTTAGCCAACCTTCAGGATGATTGAAACAAGACCACTGGTTTTTCTCTTTGTTAAGTTGGAATACACCTCTGGGTGTAGTTACCCAAACAAAGAAAGTATCAACCCCAATATCATAAATAGTAAAATCATTCAGAAGTCTATCTTTGATTTTAGCGATATTGTTTGTATATAAATCTAACTGGCAAAGACCAAATTTTGTCCCAACCCAGAGATATGCTCTCTCAGAAGCCAGGCAAAAAACATCATTGTCATTTAGACCGTCAAAGATGGTATAAGTAGTGAATCGCTTTTCAGTTAAATCATATTTAGCAAGTCCATAAGAAGTGCCAAACCAGATTAAATGATTAATTGGCAAAATAGATTTTATTCTATCGCTGAGGAGTCCTAAACTATAAGGTGATTCAAAATATTGCCAATTCTTTTCTTCCCTTTGCCAATAAGTAATTCCCTGACCACCAAACCAGAGATTTTTGCCATCTTGGGCTATGGCCCGAATATTTTCAGAGGTAAAACCAAATGGGAGATGTGTTTTCTGCCAGGTGTAGCGATTATAGCGAAAAACCCCAAGTCCACTAGTTCCTACCCAAACATCGGCGCTAAATGGGTCTTCAACCACCGCCGTAATCTGATAGCGACGGAGATTTTCATCTAAGTAAAAATAAGGGGCAAGAAAACCATAGCGATAGAGAATTTTTGAAAGGAAAAATTTTCTTCTTTTGAACCAGACCATATTTTCTTCAGAGTGAAGCGAATCCTGAGAGACAATAGTGAATCTATCATTTGTTCTTCTAAAAAAACAGGCAAATTTGTTTTCACTGGCAATCCAAATATGAAATCGTCCTATTGCCAGAGAATCAATTGGTCTAGAAAACGGTGAGGGGAAAGAGAACCATTTTTCAAAGGTCGGTTCATAACGAAAAAGTGTGGCAGAAGTAGCAAACCAGACATTGTTTGAGTAATGGTCTGGTGCGGTTATCTCAATTGCTGTTGAAGGAGGAGAAGATAACAACGACCATTCATCACGAATATGGTCGTAGCAAATGACTCCATTAGTGGTGGTCACATAGAGATAATGCCAATTCAGGGCTAATGAAGTCACGTAGCGATAACCGCCGTAAAGAACCCAATCCCCGGGTTGATAAGCGGTAGCAAAACAAAGAATGGGGGAGAGGATAGAAATAGAGATAAGAGATAGAGGTAGTTTCATTTTTTAGACTACAGTGCCAATTATCATCCTAGCCTCATTTCTGGCCCAGCTATCCGCTTGAATGATTTCTTCTAATTCGGGATGAACTTTGACAGAATGTTTTTTTATTATTTTTCTTATTAAAGGAATAATTTCCCCCAATGAGATTTTACCTTTTAGAAATGCCTTAACAGCTATTTCGTTAGCGGCAT
The DNA here is from genome assembly GCA_040755715.1 of Candidatus Edwardsiibacteriota bacterium. Lineage (GTDB taxonomy): Bacteria > Edwardsbacteria > AC1 > JBFLXN01 > JBFLXN01 > JBFLXN01. Next base: position 21,542 of record JBFLXN010000007.1, on the reverse strand, counting down.
TTAATACAACTGGTATTGTTCCACCTTGTTCTATTGCTTGATAAGCTAAGCGAGGGGCAGGAAAAGAGTTAAAATCGGGCGGCAAAAAACTAAGATTTTTAACCTTTGTTAAATCACATTTAGAACTAAGAGAGGGGAATCTTTCAGGGAAAGTCAGGGCATATTGAATTGGCAGGCGCATATCGGGTAAAGAAAGCTGGGCAAGGATTGAACCATCTACAAATTCTACCATTGAGTGAACAATTGATTGAGGGTGAATGACAATTTCTATTTGAGAAGGCGAAACATCAAAGAGCCAACGGGTTTCAATAACTTCAAATCCCTTGTTCATTAAAGTGGCTGAATCAATAGTTATTTTTTCTCCCATTCGCCAGGTGGGATGAGCTAAGGTCTGTTTTAGAGTTACTTTTCTCAGTTGCTTGTGACTATAACCGTAAAAGGGTCCACCTGAGGCAGTGAGAATTATTCGCCTTATTTCATAATTTTGATACTGATGCAGACATTGATGAATGGCTACCTGTTCGCTATCAATTGGCAAAAGTGTTGTTTTATATTTTTTTACTAAATTCATCACCAATTCGCCGGCACAAACCAAAGTTTCTTTGTTAGCCAGAGCAACTCTTTTTTTCTCCTTAATAGCTTCAATGGTGGGTATTAACCCAACGGCGCCCACTAAGGCATTCACTACTATATCTACTTCCGAAGCGGTAGAAAGTAAAGACAATCCTTCAATTCCATAAAGAATTTCTTGCTTGGATAATTCTCTTTTTAATTTTCTTGCGGATTTCTCATCTGTGACACAAACAATTTTTGGGGAAAACTCTTTTATTTGCTGTTTCAAGGTTAAGAGATTTTGGTTAGTTGATAAACCGAAGACTTCAAACTCTTCAGGAAATCTTCTAATTACATCTAAACATTGTTGGCCAATTGAGCCAGTTGAACCAAGTATGGCAACCTTTTTAGGCATATTCTCTTACTACCAACAAATCCTAAATCCAAATACTACCAATAATACCAAAATGGGAAATAGTGGTTTTTCTGGTATTTATTTGGATTTGGTAGTATTGGGATTTGATAAAAGGATAGCACAATTTATAGACAAAAGTCAATGGTATATTGGCTATTTGCTGTTTGCTATTGGCTATTGGTCATTTATTCTCTCTTTCCTTTGCGTTCATATTTGATTTCAGGTAATGCCTTAATATTAATTCTGAATTCATACCACCATCTTTCACCTGTTGATTGTCGGCTGAATCTTGCCTCCCAGCAGTGTAAATCTCTATAAACAGACCAGTCTTGAGAAACAATTTTTTTTGTGGCGAGATTGTAATTAAGATAATAGTCAATTTGCCAATTTTTAGTTAGATTGAATTGTAAATGAGCATTAAATGAAGAGATTCCTTTTGGTTGTTCAGAACTTTTAGAGTAATTGTGTGTCAAATACAAGTTCCAAGGCAGAGTCATTGGTGTTTCTGTTTCTTCAAGGGTATCAACAGTAGTGCTTTTCGCCTCCTCCCGACTTTGTTGGGATTCAACAGACAGGTCCACCTTCGTTTTTGTCTCAGTAGGAGAAGAAATATTCAGTGTGGTAGTGATTGAATAATAGGTGAGTTTCTTCTTAGGAAGATTATGTGTCATTGTAATTCTTGTCTGAAGCTGACGACTTCCTGGCAAAGGTGTTAATTGTGAATTGAGTTCAGAGAGACGGTGAGGTTGTCTTTGTAAGAAATTATAACTGACAAAGGAATTCAAAGCCATTAAATCATATTTCAATTCCTTATTTTTGCTTTTTACTTTTGCCTGAAGTTTCTGGCTTAGAGAAAAACTCATTGATTTTTGCTGTCCAAATTCTCTAATACCTCCGAATGAATAGAATTTACTTTGGTCTATTTTAGGTGCATAATTGTAGCTAACCTGAGGAGAAACAATATGGCGGAGAGTTTTTAGTTTGTCCCAATTGATTTCAAAATATCCATAAAAATTAGTGCTGGTAGTAAAGCTGAAATCATAAAAATGACGAAAGGCATTTTTCTTTCCCAGTCTATCACGGTCATACCAGGTTTGATAAAGTCCGAGACGCGGAGAAAAAGAGAGCCAACCAAAGAGTTTTGGTGTGCTTGAAATTGATATCTGTTGGTCAAGTCCCTGATGGATTTCCTTTTGCCCTGGAGTCATATCTCTGGAATTGATGTAGAATGAATTAAAAGAGGCATACATTATTCTTAACAGCGGTCGGGTAAAAAGGCTAAAGCAAATCTGGGGTAAGTCCTCGTGACGAGTTGAAGACTGTAAATTTCTGTTCTGATTAAACAGACAGGAAGCACTGATTCCAGACCAAGTGCGACTCAAAGAGAGATTAGAATTCAGTGTATTGACCATTCTCTGGATTCGCTGTTCACCAAACTCACGATAGTAAGTCTGGTCAGAAATAAAATTAGCATTGCCGAGCAGTTGAATTTTAAATGGTAAAGTTTGACTATGATTTTCACTCAGACTCCAGCGTTTCCGAAGAGGCCCTTTGCGACTCTCTTCCACATAAGATGTATTCAATTGGCTTGAGATTAAAGAACCATAAATAAATCTACCCTCCACCGCTCCTCCCCAGCCAATTTTTTCCAGATAATCATAGGAAAGAGTAGCATCCGCATAGGGACCGAGAACCAAATAGTAAGCAATATTTTTAATATATCGTCCTTCATTTTCTGTTTGACCAACTCGGGGAATCAAAAATCCAGAATGTCGCTCTTTTTTTATGGGAAAGAACCAGAATGGCACGGCTAAGATAGGTATACCCTCTATACATAAGACTACTGGTTCAGCGATTGCCTTATCATCAAGATAAATCTTCATTCGCCAGGACCAGAAATAATAATGCGGGGGATTGTGGTTACAAGTAGTAAAGGTTCCCCGGTCTACATTTAAAACTCGTTCTCCCACTTTACGAATACACTTGCCCCAATAAAATCCCTTTTCAAATTGGGTCTTACCGTTTAGCATAGCTCCTCGTTCAGTTTTTAAGCTATAAATTAATTTATCCCCTTCGATTTTTTCATCTCTATCCCAAAGTTTGGGATTGCCGGTAGCCTTTAAGAGCTGTGATTCAGTATTGAATTCAATGCTATCAGCTTCCAGACGAAGGTAGCGATAATAGACCTTGGCATTCCCCAAAAGAAAGATTAAATTCTCTTTCACTTTATATTGCATCGTGTCAGCTTCATATCTAACTATTTTTCCGGTAGTGTCAACTTTGGCAAAGAGACTGTCAGGGGATGGCTCTTCTTGTCCCAAAGATTGTGGTGCTACCGATGAAAAGACAGAAATAGTCCAGAAACAAGGAAGGATAAGCAAAACAAAATTTGCCTTTAGCAGAAGTGCTTTGGATATAGAATTTGTATAGGGATTTACTCTTCTCATTTTATATTGAAAATGAGTTTATCACATTTTTCCTCTCTTTGTCAATCAAAACAAAAATTGCCCTTTGAAACTCTTACTTTTGTTCAAAGGGCAATTTTGTTACAAAAAGTTTTGCGGTGCTGGCAGAAGCGCTACTTCAAAAGGTCAAAGGTCAGGAAACCAACCAGGGAAGGATAATTGTTGTAGCTCTTCCAGTCTTCCTTCCAGTAATTAAAGTGATGAGTAAATCGTAGTTCAAGACCAGTATGCAAGGTTGTCTTTGGAATGTCATACTCAATTCCCAGATTTGGTCTGAGGGTAGTGAACAATAAGGTGTTGTCATAATGATGTACAATCTCAAGATAAGGAGGAATTGTGTCAGGATAAAGCCAGGCAGAGTAAGTAACATTAGACACAGTCTCGCAAATGTCCAGACTGGTAGTCAGTTTGAAGTTCCAACCTTTCCAGAAAACTCTGCTGACCTTAATTCCCAGGGCTGTTTCTGATAGTTCATCTCCCCGTCCTCCCCCTCCTCTACAAAGGTAAACTCCGGGACCAATAGAATCTCTTTTTGGATTAAGCAAGATTTGATAATAATCAAACATCGCAGTAAGGAAGATCTTGTCAGTTAATAGGTATTGAATTCTTCCGCCATATACTAGCCGTCCACTTTGTGGATTTAGATTGGAATAGCCGTTGAACCCTTGATGAGCCCCTATGGTTAATGGACTTGAGGCGCAGGGTTTGTTATTGCCTAACCAAAGAAGAATAAAAATCACCGCCGCGATTTCTACCCAATATCTTTTTGTATGTAAAATAGACATCTCAAACCTCCTCGTATTGGTTTCCTTTGTGGACGAACACGTCCCCATAAGTGGGACATTCTTGTCTCGCTTATTTTGATGATGTGGGATTAGTGTGTTCCTACAAGTGGAAACGAAGCCGAGCAAAACCCAGCTTATCGTATTCTCTTGGGGAGCAAGACAAAGGTTTGCCTTCGCCCTGCCCCCAAGTAGTAATCGCTACTGTTCCCATGCTTGGTAAAGCTCTAATTTAGCACCTTCATTGGTATAGCCATACAAGTAGTAGTACTGACCGGGATAACCCTGCTGATAGGACACCCTACCAACAAAATCGTCCGAACCTGTCAATCCGCCATCCTCTTCCCAAACGTCAACTGCGCAGTGAGCGTTTTTATTTCTGCGACTAGAAATTACTATCCCCCAACCCCAATTCCAGCCCTTATATTCAGGATATGTCACATTCTCCTCGTTCACATCACGGTCTCCTGAGTCAAACCATGTGTCCACAGCACTCCCATCTGTATACCAAACCTTCACATAGATTTCTGGGGGACCACCGAACCAGGTTTCGTGGTCATCCAACAAAATAAAGTGTCTCACACGCACAGTCCAATAAGGTTCTGGGGGCGGAGGTGATGGTGGCCACTGAGGTGAGCCTTGTTGAACATCGAGAATAACGACAGGTTCACCCGGAGGTGAAACTGCTAATACGCTCACCTCATCACCACTGGAATTGTAGCCCTGAACTATCACAGCTTCTGATTCCTCACAGAGGGGTGTGTAAAGAACCAAGGGAGCAGCGTCATTCAGTGGAGCGCACTCTTTTGGATGGAAGATTACCAAATTTTCGTTCCACTGAGCATATTTGTCTACAATTGTCTGGGTCTCGTTGACAATTGCAGCAATCTCAGGGTCAGCCGTCCCAACCGCTGAGGTAAAAGACGAAAGTGAAATCTTTTGGTCAGGTGTCGTAGTAGCCGCCATTAAATCTTGAAGTGTCTGATTTGGCACAACTATTGAGTGATGACCCAGCATTCTGGCAACATTCTTGGTGACAGTTCTGATGTCGCTGAGATATTCTTCTTTCCCCACAGGAAAAGTTTTTATCGGAAGCCAAAATATTCCTTCTACTGAGAGTGTAATGAAGCTATTAGGAGCACCTCGCAATCTTACCCGGATTTGATTGTCATCTTTGGGCAGTTGAATTGTCTTGGTAATCGTAGCTACTTGTTGATTGAATTCATTCTCGGTAAAAATTTCTACATCGTTGAGATAAATACTTGCTGATGAAACTCGGTTGTTGCCAGAAGGGTCTCCATTTTGAATCTTGAAAATATAAGTGGGTTCGGTACCGCCGAAGAGGGAATCGGTGTAAACATTTGGTGCGCCAGTAGTCCGAACATAGGTCTTGGGTTGAAAGATTAGAAATGTGTCTGATGTAGCCGAGAGAACTCCGGTGCTCCTTTGAAATGGATTTGTTGTTTGAGGAGATTCAGGAGCAGGCTGTACTCCTACTGGCTGTTTCTTGCCGCAACCGATTAGCAGTAGCATTGTCGCACTCAATGCTACCAGCACAATTAGAGAACCTCTTTTCATTTTTGCTTCTTCTTTTCAAAAAGTTTTTTCAATTTAGGTTTCAAGTTACAAACCCTGGCTATTTCTACTGCCCCGCCAGCCTGCCCCTGACCTCTACTTGCCAGCCCAACGGCCAGGGTGGGGCGAGTTAAAGAGGTTCTCTTATCCTCGGCGGATAAAGGTACCACGAAGACCTGAAAAAATAAACGCTACCGCTTTCGGTAGAACCATTCAGCCGAACGCCTCTACTTAGGGTAGCGTTAAAATCAATAGAACTACGAGAGAGAGAGAGTATGTGTGTGGATAACATTTGTTCTTCTCCTCCCTTTTGGAATTTATCTCATTAATACTGCTGTTTTTTCGGGCACTTTTTCTATTTGTTGAGAAATCTTTTCAATCAATCTTTGTGTCTCTTTCCTACCTTCCTCAATCAGTTCTCTGGTCAATCTTTCTTCTTCTCCCAATGTCTTAAATGCGCTGTCAATCAGTTCTCTTGTTAGTTTTTGCTCTTGTTTTAAAGTCCTATTGTTGACCACTGCATACAAGATAAGAAAGATTCCTAAGATTGTGGAGGAAACGCCCATTAAGGTTAAAAGTTCCCAGAAACTCATATCTGAACAAAATTATACAACTTTGTAAGAAATTTGTCAAGTTTTTTTTAAAGATTTTTTTATCAAAAGAACAATACTTTAAATGCTTTACTACTATTTTATTTGAGATAATCTAAGGCAATTTTCGCCAGAAGCGCCGCACCAATCGGCAGAACATCTTCGTCAATATTAAACTTTGGATGATGCCAGGGATAGATTACTCCCTTAGCTTTATTCCGGGTGCCTAAACGCAAAAGAGCTCCAGGAACTTTCTGCAAAAAATAAGTGAAATCCTCAGCACCCATTAGTGGATACACAATTTCTAAGATTGCTTTCTTGCCAAAGAGTGAAATAGCACTCTGACGAGCCAAATCAATCATTTTCAAATCATTGAATAACGGAGGATAACCCCAAAGATATTGTAATTCATATTTTGCATCCGAGGCCCTGGTAATACCAGCAATGATTTTCTCAATCATTTGGGGCATTTTTTCTCTAACGGCTGGTTCAATGGTCCGGACTGTGCCTTCCATTTCTACCTTGTCGGCAATGATATTAGACCTATAGCCACCTTGAATTGTGCCAATAGTAATAACAACTGGCGAAAGAGGGTTCACTTTGCGACTGACAATTGTCTGGAGGGCTTGAATAACTTGGGCGGCGATGACAACGGTATCTACTGATTTATGAGGCTGAGCCGCATGTCCGCCTTTACCAATAATAATAATTTTTATATTGTCTGCGGCCCCCATCAAAGTATGAGGTTTTAGCCCAATTTTACCCAAAGGGATTTCCGGGTCTAAATGCAGAGCAAAAGCAGCGTCTATTTTTGGTCTTTCTAATATTCCCTCTTTGATCATTAATTGTGCTCCTCCCGGTGGTGTCTCTTCACCCGGCTGGAAGACAAATTTAACTGTCCCACTCCATAAATCTTTTATTTCTGAAAGAAGATAAGCAGTTCCCAAAAGTATAGCACAGTGGGCATCATGGCCGCAGGCATGCATTCTTCCGGAAATTTTTGATTTGTAAGAAAAGCCGGTTTTTTCTTCAATAGGCAAGGCATCCATATCTGCTCGTAAAAGGAGACACTTGCCTCTTTTTGAGAGAGACTTATCTTCATTGAGCCTTTCGGACTTGTTTGTTCCCTTTAAGATTCCAACTAGACCAGTCTCGGCTACTTTCTCCTTCACCTTTAGTCCTAAACATTGGAGTTGTTTGGCAATGATTTTAGCCGTCTCTTTTTCCCTGAAGCTTAATTCTGGATTCTTATGTATTCGGCGACGGATAAAAATCAAGAATTTCTTTAATTTTTCTGCTTTGATAAGTAAGTTTTCAGAACGAATCATTTTTAGATTTTGAATTTAGCAATTAGGGTTTTTAATCTTTCAGCCAGTTCAGCACCTCTTTCGGCTGAGCGAGATATTTCTTCTAAAGAAGTCGTTTCAGAGGTAATTGTTTCAGAAACATTTTTTGACTCCACTGCACTCTGATTACTGATTTCAGAGACTGCCCGGATAGCGTTAACTAAATCTTCTATCTCAGTTTTTTGGGATTCTAGTTTTTTGAAAATTGTTTCTACTCGTGAGGCTGTCTTTTCTATTTCTTCTTCTATGTTCAGCAAAATCGTGACGGCAGAATCAACTTGTGTTTTGCCTTCACCAATTTCCTGAACTGCGTTTGTATTGACCACTAATACTTCTTCTATTGAAAAAGATAAAGACCTCACAATTTGTTCTATTTCCTTGGCGGCTATTTCTGAACCTTCGGCTAATCTTTTTACCTCCGCCGCTACCACTGCAAAGCCCAGACCGAATTCTTTCGCTTGAGCCGATTCAATAGCGGCGTTCAAAGCTAATAAATTTGTCTTGCGAGTAAATTGACTAATTGTTTCCAAAACCTTCATTATCTCTTTTGACCTAATTTGCAATTCCTTTGTTTTGTCTAAATTATCCAAGGAAAATTTAGTTATTTTATTTAGTTTCTCCAAAGCGTTTGCCGCATACTCTTCTCCTTTTATTCCTGTCCTTACAAGATTGCTTATCTTTTCTTCTATTTCTCTGGAATGCTGTTCAATTTCTTCTAAATGACTTACCAAATTTAGTGTTCTCTCTAAGGCATTCTTGACAGCTAAATTTTGCCCTTCAGCTCCACTGGCAATTGTGGTAGACCTCAGGGCTATTTCCTGTGAGCCAGTTGTTACCTCCTCAATTGAGGTGACAATTTCATGTGAAGTTTCCGCCAGTTCCTGGCTAACACCGATAATTACTTCCACCATCCTTCTTGTGCCTTCCAAAAACTCATTGAAAGAATTAGCTAATTCGCCTATTTCATCTTCTGAATAGACTCCGAGTTTCTTTGTCAGGTCTCCTTCACCTCTGGCAATTTCTTGCAATCCTGAAGTTATTTTTTTTACCGGTTTAGTTAATGTCGTCCAGATATACCCTTGCATTACAAATATGGCCAGGGCAAAGGAGAGCAAAAAGACTAACATTAAAAGTCGGAGTAGAGGCCGAATTTTTCTTTCTAATAAAATATTAGAACTTATCAAATGCAAGAATATACTGTTATCAGAAAAGGGGAACGCACAGTCAAATTCTGCCTTAGAAGGAACATAGGTCAAACCTACTTTTTCAGGGCGGCTATGAGCCAGAATTTTCCCAGAAATATCAGTCAAGAAAACAGAGAGAATTTCAACAGAATGTTCTCTCTGATATTTTTGACATCGTGAGGTCCATTCAGAAGCAGGGGCAGTTTCATTTTCTTTCTTAAAGACAAAAGCGGTTGATTCAAGACTTTGTCTTGTTTGTTGTCTCACTATATTGAGAATCGCCATCAGACTGATAGCGGTACAGAGCATTAAAGAAAAGTATAAAATAATCGTAGTCATACCTAAGATTTTTGTTCCTAAACTTACTTTTCCCTTCTGGATAAGAGGTTTCAATAGAGTGATGATTGCCCAACTTATGGCTAATAGAGGAAGGATTAAAATAGTTATTTCCAGGAGACCAAATCTAAAATAGATATAAGCAGCCAAGGCACTAAAGGGAACCAAGATTAAACCAACTAAGCAATCAATCTTATGGAGGTCAATCAATTCTTTTATTTTTGTTTTTGTTTGAATAAATGAATAACTCCAGACAAAGAAATTGTTGGGAGTCTTGAAAGCAATCACACCAATGATTAAGGCAACAAAATTTTCAGCTGATAACAAATCATAACCTCTCTTTCCACCAATTAAATCAAAGATTACTCCGGTAAAGAGTGCTGAAATGGCAAATTGTCCTAACCCAAAAAGAACCCGTTCCAGTGGTCGTTTCTTTTTTATCCCTAAGAATAGAGAAGCAATTAAGATTGTCCAACCGCAAGGTACCGGACCTAAAGCCAAAAAAGAAGCGTAGGCGGCGATGAAAAGAGGAGTGATAATTATTCCGCTGGACATCACCATCTCAAAAAAACTAAGCCCAATTCCAATGGCCGCAAAAAGAAAGATCGCTACTACCGATTCCCATGGTAGAGTAAAACTCTGGCTAATCAAAACTCCCAGACCTAAAATAGTGATTGTCCAGGCATAAATTTTTAATACAATCTCTCTTTTCATTATTTCCATCCAAGAACTGATTGTTTTGACTAAAATACAAGTGGTTTTCTTCTGACAAGAAGGATACTCTTTTTTAGATGAAATTGCAAGTGTTTTTTTAAAAATTCTCTTGCCTTGTCTCTTAGATTTATGATATATTTTAAAAATGCTGGACGCCAGACACTAAACGTCAGATGCATTAAAGCGTAGAGCGTGAAGCGTGGAGTGTAAATCATAAAGTATAAAGCGTAAAGCATGGAGCGTAAAAATGAAACGCCTTTGGATTTCTTTTGTTGTTATCTTTTGGTTGATAATGATTGGTTTCTTGATTTACAAGAGAAATCCTCTGCAGAAATCTATTGAACCCCCGTTATCTCTCATTAAGACAGAAAAAGGCAGCAAAGAAAATTGGATGGGAATCTATCTAAATGACCAAAAGATAGGCTATTCAATGATTGTCAGGCAAACAAAACCATCTGGAGTGCGCTTCGTTTTTAATCGTTCTAGCATGCGACTGCCGGTAATGGGTGTCACCCAAGAAGTGACTACGATAACTGACTACACTACCAACAAAAATTATGTCCTGCAAGATTTCTATTTTGAACTTATCTCTCGTGAACATTCACTAAAAGCCAAAGGCAAAGTGTCAGAGACCCGCCGTAGTTTAGGTGGAAAAGAGAGAAAACTTCTGCTGGATATTTCTTCCGCCGGAGAAACTCAACAACAGACTATACCACTTGAAGAAGAAATTTATCTTCCAGATGCTCTTGAGCCTCTCATTGTTCAAAAAGGATTAAAGCCTGGCACTCATTATACCTTCAAAGCGTTTGACCCAACTACTTTTAACTTGGCTCCGATTAAAATTACGGTTATAGGAAATGAGACTTGTGAAATCAAAAAAGAATCCTATCAGGCGACCAAATTGCAGGTAACCTTCTTGGGGCTAAATTCTGATGTTTGGGTTGACAGTGAAGGAAATACTCTCAAAGAAGAAGGCCCGATGGGGATGACCACCATCAAAGAAGATAAAGAAGAAGCACTCAAGATGAGTCCTACCCAAGGTTCTTTTGATATTCTCACCGCTTTCTCTGTGCCAGTAGAGGGAGAAATAAAAAAACCTCGTGAGATTAGCTATCTTAAGATTCAAATAGATGGAATACCATTAGAAACAGGAGAGAAAATTTCTTTAGGCGATGACCGCCAAAAAATCGTTCAGCTTCAACCGTTAGTTCTGGAAATAAATAGAGAAGAGGCAGAAGCTCTGGATGTCTCAGAGATTCCAGTCAGCATTCATTCAGAGGCTCTCCAAAGTTCACCTTTGATTCAATCCAATGATGAGCGCATAAGAAGTAAGGCTTTAGAAATTGTGGATGGAGAAAAGAATGCCTTCAAGGTTTCAGAAAGACTTGTTGATTGGGTCTATAAGAATATTTCTAAGAGGCCGACTATTTCTATTCCTTCAGCATTAGAGGTGCTGGAGACATTAGAAGGTGATTGCAATGAACACGCTACTCTATTCACCGCTCTGGGTCGTTCACTTGGTCTACCAACAAAAATTTGTGTTGGTTTAGTCTATCAGGAAGGGAGATTTTATTATCACGCCTGGAATCTTGTCTATGTGGGAAAGTGGATTGCGGTTGACCCCACATTTGGTCAGTTACTGGCAGATGCTTCCCATATTAAACTTTTGGAGGGAGAACTGTCAAAACAAGTAGAACTTCTGAGTTTGATTGGACATTTAAAGGTCAAAATTTATGAATCATCCCCGAATTAATTGATGGAATAGGAAAGATTCTTGGATAAAGGGTTATGGTTTCACTTTCTCATTTAACAAAAAAATTTGCTGAGACAGTCGCCGTCTCTAACCTTAATTTGAATTTGAAATCAGGAGAAATCTTTGGCTTTCTCGGTCCAAATGGAGCCGGTAAGACCACTACTTTGAAACTAATAGCAGGGCTTTTAAGACCTACTGAAGGAACGATAGAAGTCTGTGGTTACAATGTTCAAAAAGAGCCAGAAAGAGTAAAGAGTCTTTTAGGCTATGTTCCCGATAACCCCTTTATTTACGAGGCGCTTTCAGGCAGAGAATTCCTCTGGTTTGTTGGTGGACTTTACAGAATGGAAAAAAGAGAAATAGAAAAACGAATCGCCTATTATTTTGAAGTCTTTGGTATTAACAATTGGGCTGATGCTTCCACTGAGGGCTATTCACACGGTATGCGACAGAAGATTGTTCTCATTTCTGCTTTATTTCACAATCCAAAAGTAATAATCATTGATGAACCGATGGTTGGTCTTGACCCACAAAGTGCTCATTTAGTGAGGGAAATCTTCAAAGAAGAAAGAAATAAAGGGAAGACAATCTTTCTTTCTACTCACACCCTTTCTTTAGCGGAAACAATTTGCGACCGTATTGGCATAATAAATAAGGGGAAGTTAATTGCTCTCGGAATGGTAGAAGAACTACGACAGCTTTCTGAAAAAAGAAGCAAGAACTTAGAAGAACTATATTTTGAACTAACAAGATATGCGATTTCGTCGCATCAAATCCTAAACTCTAAATCCTAAGCAAACTCAAAATTCAAATGTTAAAATATTTCTTGGCTAACTTTTCACTTAGGTTATTCTTGAAATTTTAGATTTTGACATTTGGATTTGTTTAGGGTTTAGGATTTCGGATTTAGAGTTTATATAAAGATGGCCTTAGAAGGAAACCTCAAAGATTTTTCTTTAGCTGAAATATTGCAACTTCTTTCTAGTCAACAGAAGTCTGGAGTTTTGATTTTAACCAGAGAGAAGGAAACAGTTGCCTTTGGTTTTGAACAAGGTCAACTGGTGGGTGCTTTTCATCGCCATCGTGGGAGGCGAGAACAGTTGCGAACCTATTTTGAAAAAATGGGGATTATCTCAGAGGAAAAACTAAAATTAGCCGAAGATGTGCATCAGGAATCGGGAATACCCTTAGAAGAAATACTGGTACAGCAAGGATATTTGACAGAGGGAGAATTGAGAGAAGTAATTGCCTTCAAGATTCAAGAAATAATGGATGAAGTTTTTACCTGGGCAGATGGACAGTATATCTTTGAAACCGATTCAACTCTTTATGCTAAGAGCAAATTTAAAGTCAGGTTCCAGACCGAGGCTTTTCTATTAGAAGGTATGCGCCGCCGTGATGAATGGCTAAGAATGGAAGAAATTATTCCCAGTTTAGATGTTATCTTTAGAAAGAAATCTTCACCATCAGAGAGTATTCAACTTTCAAGAGACCAGGAGAAAATTTTTTCTTTATTAAGTGAAAGGAAAACAGTTTCAGAATTGATAGAAATTTCGGGATTGGGCAAGTTTACTACCGCTCAGGTTTTAGGAGAACTATTAGAAACTGAGCTGGTGGAGAAGATAGAAACCACTCCTGTCCCTGTTACAGAGATGGCAAAAAGAGAAACAGTCTCATTTGACCTGTTTGAGATAGTTGAACGGTTAATTAAAAGTTTAGGCCTAACGATGTGTCATTTGTTCTTTTATCCGTTTAATCATCCCTTGATAATGACTCCTATTGAAGATTTTTTTTCTGCGTTTGAGCGACTTCCAATGGGCTTGGAAGGATTTACTCTGGGTATTATAGGTAATAAAATCATTGCCCAGGGAAATCCCCTTTCGCGTCAGAGTAATCTCATTTCGGAATTTGCTCTTTATCTTTCTGAACGACAGATAAAAACTCTTACTTTTCTCTCTCGTTTAACCAGAGACGAACTGTTAAATTTTACTTATTTACTTGATTTGAAGCCTAGTTTTATTCGTCAGAAAGGAGGCATCGCCCATTTATTGCGTAGTGAACGATTAGTTCACATTCGAGCAACCGAATCCGTTCCTTCTGAACAAATTTCACCTTTTAAAGACGAAAAGGTATTTTTTATACCGACCCGTTTCTTTAAAGTGCTTGAGACAACTGATACGGTTATCTCCAGAGATAAGGAACCTTTAGATTTTACTTCTCTGTTAGAAAAAATTGATGGTATAAAAATTTCTTTATCGGTAAGTGGAATAGAGGAAGAGACCACTCTTAAAAATACAGAGGAAATTTGTAATAAAATCTTTGAACTTTATAGTCGCTCAGGGAGACAAACCTATGTAGAAAAAGTTACTACTCTTCTTTTATCATTAGAACCGGGTTTGCGTTTTGCTCTACTTAAGAAGAAAATCTTAGACCCTAAGTGGCTAGAAATCATTAACAAATTTGTTTAAGGTATTCCTCAACTGCTTTAGCGGCGGTGGCGCCATCTCCTACGGCTGTGGCAATCTGTCGCAGGAGCTTCTGACGCACATCGCCAGCGGCAAAGATTCCTGAAACTGATGTCTGCATATTCTTATCGGTAATAATATACCCCTCCTCATCCATCTCTACCATTCCTCTCAAAAACTCAGTTTTTGGACTTGTGCCAATGGAAATGAAAATTCCATCTGCCGGTATCTCTTTGATTTTACCTGTCTCTACATTCTCGGCAAGCACTTTTTCTACTCTTTCCTTTCCTTCTATACGTTCTACCACATAACCACCTAAGGAGTAGATTTTTTCATTGGCTTGCATTTCTTCCTGAAGGATTTTAGCCGCCCGTAATTCCTCTCGTCGGTGAATTGCTATCACTTTTTTAGCAAATTTTGTTAGGTGTAAAGCTTCAGTGATAGCCGCATCTCCACCACCAACAACGATTACCTGTTTATCCTTAAAAAATGGGCCGTCACAAGTAGCGCAAAAGGAAACTCCTCTCCCTAAAAATTCCATCTCCCCGGGAACTCTCAAATTTTTTTGTTCAGCACCTGTAGCTACAATAATGCTCTTAGTTTGATACTGGTTGCTCTTGGTGATTATCTTTTTTTCTTCCCATTGAATTTTAGTCACTTCTTCTTGAACAATCTTCAAATCAAATTTTTGGGCTTGTTCTTTCATTCTCTCCGTTAACTCTAAGCCGGAAGTAATTTCAGGAAAGCCGGGATAATTTGCAATTCGGTCAGTAGTAGTTGCTTGTCCACCAATGAGCTTTGCTTCAAAAAGCAAGGTATCCAATCTCGCTCTTGAGGCATATATGCCAGCAGTTAACCCTGCTGGTCCTCCTCCTATAATAATGAGGTCGTAAATTTTTTTAGTCATGGTGAAAAAAGTTTTTCCTGAGAATTTTTTTCCAGTGAGATTTTAAAATGCGAATAGGCCAAAGCGGTGGCTTCTCTTCCTCTCGGTGTCCTTTTAATTAGCCCTTCTTGAATAAGATATGGTTCGTAGACTTCCTGCAATGTTTCTTCTTCTTCACCAACTGCTACTGCTAAAGTATTCAGTCCTACTGGTCCGCCTTGGAATTTGTAAATAATCGTTTCCAAAATGCGCTTATCCATTTCATCCAGTCCCAATTCATCAACTTCAAGCATCATTAAAGCGTGTTCGGTGATTTCTTTAGTAACTTGACCAGAACTTTTTATCTGGGCAAAATCTCTCACACGGCGGAGCAGACGATTGGCAACTCGTGGTGTTCCTCTGGAACGTTTAGCAATTTCCACTGAAGCTTCTTTTTCAATTTCTATGTCCAGAATTTTCGCCGAGCGCAGGACAATCTTAAAGAGGTCGTCAGGACTATAGTAGCCTAAGCGATGACTCATTCCGAATCTTGCTCTAAGCGGTGAGGTCAAAAGTCCTGCCCGGGTTGTTGCTCCGACTAAAGTGAAAGGCTTTAAATTTAATCGGACGGAACGGGCATTTGGGCCACGGTCAATCATTATGTCTAAGTTAAAATCTTCCATCGCCGAATAGAGATATTCCTCAACGGTATGATTCACCCGATGAATTTCATCAATAAACAATACATCTTTTTCACCGAGATTAGTAAGAATTCCGGCTAAATCAGCTGGACGTTCAAGAATTGGCCCAGTGGTGCAATGAATTTCTACGCCGATTTCTTTAGCGATAATATAGGCTAAAGTCGTCTTGCCCAGACCTGGTGGACCGTGAAAAAGTAAATGTTCTAAGGCTTCGTTTCTTTCCTTAGCCGCCTGAATGAAGATTTTTAGATTTTCTTTAAGTTTCTCCTGCCCAACAAATTCTCTTAAAGAAGCAGGACGAACTGAAGAATCAAATTCTTGTTCTCCTTCTAATCTTTCAGGAACAGTAAGGCGACTTCTAACAGGATTTATTTTTTTTTGCTGCATAATGCTTTAAACACAGATGAGCGCAGATAAATCAAAAAACTCTAAATCACCACCTACGGCGGGATCCTACTCTGCGAGGCAAACTCAAAAGTTCAAAACATTATTAAGATTCATCCGAAAATATCTGTGTTCATCTGGCCTCATCCGTGCAATGCAGTCTTTACAAAATTCGGCACTCTTTATATCTGTGTCTTTTAGACAATTAGAAAAATGCATCACACATTTAACATCGGCACAATGCCTCAGACCGAATGTATGCCCCAATTCATGTACGGCTTCTTTGGCGGCTCTTTTAAAGAGAAGATCTCGGTCTGGTGATAATCCATAGGTTTCATTTCGCAATCGGTAAAGCGAAATCAGAGAAACTCTTCCTGTAATATCGGCCTCACCAAAGATAAAATTTAATTCTGGCGCGAACAGGTCAAGGTCAATTATTCCTAAAACTCGCAGAGCATCTTTTGAAATTTTTTGTTTTAATCTGGCCAGAATAGCGGTTGACCAATACTGTTGCCGCTCTTGATTGTAAGCATAATCAGGTGACGGAAGTGCCTCACCTACAACACAAGGCAAGTTAAAATTCTGAGACAGATAGGTTTTTAGAAAATCTAAGATTTCTCCATCAATCTTGCCAATCGACACAAGATAAATTTTTTTATTTGTCTCCACTGATTTGTTCTCGTTAGAAAATTAGTTGTCCTATACCATTTTTTGATCTTTGACATTGTTTCAAATTCGGATGGTTTTATGGTGTAAAAGAAGTAGTTTACTCTCTCCGGGTCTTCATCCTGAGTAGGGCAAGAGCTGCCTCCCTTTTTCCAATGTTGCCCATTGAAGCTATTTCTGAAGGTGGAGCACCAGCAAGAATCTTTCGCACTCTGGAGATGTGTACCAATGCGGTAGTTCCCTTGTCCGTCTCCACTTCAAGTTTTGTCTCATCGGGTAGGTCAAAAGACCTTGCAAAATTCCGCAGAAGTGCATCTCCACAGGCGTGTCCATAGCGCTCATTGAGTTCTTTGAAATCCCGTCCGAGCTCTTCACCTAACTTTCTCAATTCCTCCGATAGCTTGACCATTTTACTCCTTCTTTCCTCCTTTTGTTCTACTTAACCTATAGTTCCCAGATAAATCTATTTCTACCAGAGCTTCCGCCATCATAGTTACCAGCGGCCCTTCTATCTCATCGGGGTCAATCCCTGTTAGAAACGCTAATTCTTCAAGCGTGAGCGCATAGATTGGTGGAATCTCGGTTAAGGCCCTCAGAATTTTTATCTTTTGTCTCTTAAGTGTGCGCTGTTCTTCCAGAGCTGCAGCTGCTGTATCCGCCTGTCTCCTGGTTTGCTCTGCAATTTCTCGCGTTCTGTGAACATAGAACCAAGTTATAATGACCAAGATAACTGTAGCAAGAGCCTGGACAACTGCACCTATAGCATTCCAATCAGCAATCCTATGGATACCTTCCATCTGTTAATTCTCCTATTTTTATCAGGAGGTTATTTTACAAATCACTTAAAAATCAATTCTCCAAATTTTGTGGGGTTATGTTCTACTGTTGGTTGCCAATCAGCATAATCTACGGTGCTATTTTGCAACCTACGAATGTTCATTCCCCAAGTCTTCGCTAGCTTGCCCGTTTCTGTGAGATTGTTCAATGGGATTGATAATTCCAAGGTCCAGTCTTTGTTTGTCTTCACTGTTTTTATCTGCCAATTTCCGTTCCAGATAATGTCTTTGGTGCTTTTTCCTTGCTCAAATTTACAGCGGCGGTCAAAAATAATTCCGTTAGCATTAACAATCAATTGGTCATAAGTCTTTTGGTCAGAATCGGCGTCAAAGAAAAACCAGAGATAATCATCACCTGCAATGGTGAGTTCGTCGCGTTTGGCGGCTTCTGTTTTAATTTTCTCGGGGTGACTTTCATAACACCGGGCGGCGATATATAGATTTTGTTCATCATAACCGAGATAAATTTCTGTCGGTTCAACCTTGGTCACACTACCGTCCATTGCGCCAAATGTTTTTAACGGTTTAATTTTTCCCCAGCAATTATCATCCAGCAGACCGTCAATTACAGGTGGTTTTCCTACTTTTGAGCAGGAGCCTATTTTATGCACAAACAGACGTTTTTCCATCTTACATACTTTGTCTTTACCATAAGGATATTCAGTGGTGAAACTCGGCAAAGGATAGAGAAGAGAATTGTCTTTAAGAGTAGCCAGAAAGTGTAAAGGCATCTCAGCACCAGGTGCCAGAGAATATTTTGCCTGAGTAGGAGTGATTGTCCAGGCAGGATTGATTTGCTCACATTTCAATTCGCCCTCAAGTAAAGTATCCCGTAAATTTTTGATTTTTACGGTAAAAGAAAACCTGTTATCTTTGCCTTTTTCCGGTAGAGTAATCGGTGAAATTTCAAGACTTGTAGATTCAATAAACTTGATTTCTTCGCGCTCGTAGAAAGTAAGAATATCAGAAGAAAAGATATTTCCCAATTTAATCGGAGTTATTTGGACACTCTTGCCGTCCACTGTCACCCAGAGAAATTGATAGAATTTGCCCCGAGGTAAATCTTCTTTAAGCGATGCTCCAGAACTTCCTACTGCGGTATAATTTATCCCATCCCAAAATGTGCGAAAGTAGCTATGCCAGTGTCCGGAGAATACACCTTTTACTCCGTATTGCTTGAACAGTTCATGCCATTTTTCTGTATTTTTCTTCTGTTCTAAAGCTTCTGCCCAAAATGGTTTGTGAAAGAAACAAAAAACATTTTCAGCGTTCTTATTTTTCTCCAAGTCGTCTTTGAGCCAATTCCACTGCTCAGCAGAAATCTCTTCGCCTGACTCAAAACGACTATTGTCCAGAACAATGAAATGGTTATTTTGATAGTTAAAGGAATAATGAGGCTGAACACAAGTATTTTTAATATATATCTTTTCGCTCATTTCATCTTGGATGTCGTGATTGCCTGGCACAAAATAAAACGGTTCATTCAATATCTTTAGAATTGTCTGCAATGTATCCCACTGAGCCTGAATTTCTTTAGGATTCTGGCTATAGCCCTCAATCAAGTCGCCTACACAAATGACAAAATCAGGATTAAGTCGCTCAATTTCTGTGAGGACTTGTAGTAAAATACCCGGTTCATGTCCACCAGTATTGTCGCCGATAATCGCAAAATGAAATTTCGCTTCTGCTAGGGAAAGAATAAGAAACCACAAATTTACACAGATTAACACAGATTTTATAATATTTTTTCTGAGGAGAATCATTTTTTTCTCCTTTTCTGACAGGTTTGTAGGGGCAATTCACGAATTGCCCCTACTTTTAAAACGACCGGACTGCAATTTTGAAAATGTAACAGAGAGTCTGCAAAAAATTGTTCGGGTCTTTATCTCCCCAGTCAGAAGATAGTAAGGAATCTAAAGATTCAGAGACACCACTTCTCTGTAATTCAGCGAATCTATTCTTCCATTCTTCGTAGAGTTCCTTTTGGTCATGGCGCCAAATCTTTGTCACCTGCCAATTGAAATCACCTCTAACCACCCAGAAACCACAGTAATCACACTTCACAGGATTGCCAAGTTTCAGCGGTGCATGGCAGTTTGGACAAAAAAATATTTCCGCTTCCCTCGGTTGTATTTTAAAATAGAGGGCCTTGCCAATTAGTTTCCAATATTCTCTAAATGGAGTAGGATTGCGTATTCCCTGTGTAACAATATGAGTTTGCTCATCAACAATATAGTCTGCCATTACTGCGTCAATTTGAATGCTCAGTTTTTCTTGAGAATCTATGGACTGATATTCCTTAATCATTATTTCCCCAATGGAAATTTTTTCTAAATGATGTTGAAGTTTTTTCTTTTCAAAACTCAAACTCTCAATCTTGTATTGCTCAACCAGATTCTGGGCAAAGTATAAATTCAATGTCTCAAAGTTCTTCTCCATCCGACATCTTTGAAGAAGACAAAAAAGTGCCTTTGTTTGTTCTACAAAGGTTAATAGAGAAAAACCGGGATGGCGTGAGAGAATTTTCTTTGTGATGCCATTCTGAACCGTGCCCAAAGATAGATTTGCACCACAATAGAGACATCTCGGTTGGCTTCGGACAATCACCGGGCGACGGCATTGAGGACAGATAGCGGATTTCATTTGGTGCTCTGTCAAGATATTAGCCACAGCATAACACAGAAATACGGAAACTAATAGAACCCCGATTAAATCGGGATGATAGAAACTTGTGGTAAAGAACAATAAATTTCCACAAATTTCTATGAATTTCTATTTTTCTGTGTCATGCCTGAGGCAGATCCGCCTCTGGCGGATAATTCTATGGGTTTACTTGAAATTCCTAGTTTGCGATTAGATATAGGATAGGTTTTTAAAGGCGGTTATCGTCTCCGGTGATACTGATAACCGCCTTTATCACTCTACTTTTTCCTGACGGCTTCTATGAAGTTTTGCAGGAATTCTACAGGTACGGGAAAGACAATAGTTGAATTCTTTTCAACAGCGATTTCTGTCAGAGTCTGAAGGTATCGCAACTGAACAGCTACTGGTTGTTGAGCAATGGTGTCAGCGGCTTCCTTTAATTTCCCGGCGGCTTGGAATTCACCATCGGCATGAATAACCTTTGCTCTTCTTTCTCTTTCCGCCTCGGCCTGTTTGGCAATTGCTCGTTTCATCTGTTCTGGTAAATCGACATCCTTGACTTCCACGGCCATTACCTTAATTCCCCAAGGGTCTGTCCGCATATCAATCACTCGTTGTAACTGTTGATTAATTTTTTCTCGCTGAGATAAAAGTTCATCAAGTTCATGTTCACCGAGGATACTTCTAAGTGTCGTCTGTCCCATCTGAGAAGTAGCATAGAGATAGTCTTCTACGGCGACTATGGCTTTGGCGGCGTCCATCACTTTGAAATAAAGAACAGCGTTGACTTTGACTGAAACATTGTCTTTGGTCACTACTTCTTGTTGCGGCACATCCATCGCCACGGTTCGGAGAGAAACTTTCACCATCTTATCAACAATCGGGATTAGTAAAATCAATCCCGGCCCTTTCTCCCCGATTAATCTTCCCAATCTGAAAATGACGCCTCTTTCATATTCACGCAAGATGCGGATAGCACTGAAGAGAATGTAGAGGCCTATCACTACTAAAATAGTAATTCCGAGCATTCCTTTGTTCCTCCTTTTTTGTGGTTTGATTTTGTGACTCCGCTAAGCACGCAAAATATCCATTTACAGTGAATCTTTCAGGATAAATCCGCAAAGAACACAAAATTACCTATCTCACTAGTGCTGTGTGACATAAATTCCGTAACTTTTTTCGGGAGTCACACAGCACTTTCACATCCCGATTCTATCGGGATATGACATTCCGAAACTTGCCACTGGCAACTTTCGGAATTGTAACCCCT
>JBFLXN010000069.1:0-12979 GCA_040755715.1 Candidatus Edwardsiibacteriota bacterium | reverse complement strand
ATCTCAGCCAAACTCCAGAAGCCAATTCAGAATTTCCAGTGATTGCGGGCAAAGAAATTTTATGGTCAGAAGATGTCAGCAACGATTACGAAGTCTATAAAGTGAATTACGATACAAAAATTCTCGCCTACAGTCAACCAGAAAATCTCTCTCTTACTGATTTTCACTCAAAATATCCCCAGGCACTTCTATACCAGACAGAAACTGGGACGGAGCGATACACGGTCTGGACTGAAGAAATTATTCCAGATTCTTTATATGAGATTCGCTTTGACAGAAGTAGCACAGTAACTTCACCATTAGCAGTAGCAGATTTAGGACAGATAGAACCATCAATTTACACAATTTCAAGAGACAGTTATGCAGTTTAGACCGAGTCACCGACAATCACCGTTGACATCGGCTATGACTCTTTAGTCTATGGAGTATTCTTGGTAGACAAGGATAAAAAGCAGAATTTAGAATTACGGTTTTATCAGAAAAGTGGTGATGAGTGTAAATATAAAGTTTTTGTGGACAATGTTCCGATGGGAGAACTCAAAGTTGACAGTGGTGAATTGACAGTCTTCAGCAAATGGATTCCGGATGCAGTTACGCATGATGGGGAAATAGTGGTGAGGATAGAGAAGACAAGAGGAAGTTTGATTGGTTTAGATGCGTTAGTGATTACCGAGTATGAGAAATGCGGGCAAGGTGGCGGAGGAGCCCAAACCGCAACTATTAACTATCAACCATCAACTATCAACTATCAACTATGTCAGAATTATCCCAATCCGTTCTCCTCGCAGACCGCTATCCGCTATTCGCTGTCCGCTATGAGCCACACTACTTTGAAAATCTACAACATTGCCGGGCAACTGGTGAAGACGCTTGTCAACGAACCGCAGAAGCCGGGCTATTATGCAGTGAGATGGAATGGGAAGAATCAAAGTGGGGTGAGTGTAGCTTCAGGTGTTTATTTCTATCGCTTGAGAGCGGGCGATTTCACGGCGACGAAGAAGATGGTCATACTCAGGTAATTCCTCTCAACCTCTGAGTTGCTGTGGTTAAAGGAATTTCTCTATGTTTTCTGCCCGCGGCTTCGCCTGTCCGCCATCCCGATTCCATCCTGACCGTCCTGACTATTGGGCAAGCATCAGAGCTGGCGGACAGGTTAGGCTCTGCAGGCTAGCACAACGGACAGGTCGGGACTATGACAGGTAGACTTTGTCAGGCGGGGCTGTAGTGGGTTGTTGACAAAACCTCAGTGTTAGATATAGGAGAGGCAAAATGCAAATAATGATAATGGCGGCTTTGGTAATTTTGATGATAGTAGCTTTCTGGTTTTTTGCCCGACGAATGGAAAAGAGATTTAAAGAGTCCTTGGAGAGCCAGAAGAACGAACAAGCATTGCAACTGATTAGTCAATGGATGACAGAGACTAAAGGCACACTTGAATTCCGTTTGAACGAAGTTCGCACCAGTTTAGACCGCACGACTGACACACTTGCAAGACAAATGGATTCTACTAATAAGACTTTGAACGAAAGGCTTGACAATGCCAGCAAAGTAATCGGAGAAGTCCAACGAAATCTTGGAGAGATGACCAAAGAAACAGAGCGGATGCGTGAAATTGGGAAAGACATAGCCAAACTTTCTGAGATTCTGGCACCACCAAAGCTGCGAGGTAAAGTGGGCGAATTTCTCTTAAGTGAACTACTCAGCCAGATTCTTCCCCGCACCTATTTTTCCCTGCAATATAAATTCAAGAGTGGCGAACCTGTTGATGCGGTGATTCATTTGGGAGAAGGAATGGTGCCAGTTGATGCCAAATTTCCTCTGGAAAATTTTAGGAAAATGTTAGAAACATCTTCAGAAGAGGAAAGAAAAAATTGGCGTAGAGAATTTATTAAAGATGTAAAAAAACGGATTGATGAAACAGCCAAGTATATTATGCCAGATGAAGGGACATTTGATTTTGTCCTAATGTATATTCCTGCAGAAAATGTTTATTATGAGACAATTATAAAAGATGAATCGTTCGGTGAGGATAAAAGTCTCCTTAATTATGCTCTGGGACAACATGTAATTCCTGTTTCGCCTAACTCTTTTTACGCCTATCTTCAGGCAATTCTCTTGGGATTGAGGGGATTGCATGTTGAGGAGAGTGCCAAAGAGATTATCAGTAGCCTTTCACGATTGGACGGAGATTTGGCGAAGTTTCGGGAGGATTTTGAAACGATGGGTCGCCATTTAGCCAATGCGAAAAATAAATACGAAGAAGCGGAAAGAAAATTAGACCGCTTCCAAGACCGTTTGACTAATATTGAAGAACACAAACCTATTGAAACTCAGGCCCTCCAAAATACCGGTGGGCAAACTCCCTCTTCGCTCTGTAGTCAAGTTGAGGGGCAAGCAGGAAAACAAATGGGACTATTGGAATAAGTGTTAAAAATCCTGAATCATTTTTCAATTTCTTTTAATAAAACAAAAATCCTCCGTCAATTGGGTTACCAGTGTCAGAATTTCAAAGGTAACCACGGATTCAGCGGATTTAAAAATAATAAAATCCGTGAAAATCTGTGTCAATCTGTGGTTACTGAATTAGGGATTCCGCCTGTGGTTTGGCAGACGATTGAGGAAGAGATACAAGAAGCAAAGACCTTAGTTGAGCCAAAAGTTGTTTATACTGACCTTCTGATTAAAAAAATTGACAAGAAAAAGATTCTTTTTTCGGGATGTCCAAGCGAAAGTGCAGACCTCCTAATAAAAAGCAATAGTTTAGCCCGACTACTTCAGAGAGGGACCAAGGCGACTCTTTTCTTACTGACGATTGGCCAGGAACTGGAAAAAAGAACAGAAAATCTTTTTATACTTGGAGAAAAGACCAAAGGGCTGATATTAGATGCAATTGGTTCGGTGGCGGCTGACGACTTGGCCGCTCAGCTACACCGACTTATTTTTTTGCGGGCAAAGGATGAAGGCTACCGGGTTACCGGACGCTTTAGCCCCGGTTACGGAGATTTGAGTCTCATTTTGCAAAAAGAAATTTTAAAGATACTGAAAGCCGAAAAAATTGGGGTTAGTTTGACTGAGTCATTTATGCTAGTGCCGCGCAAGTCTGTTTCTGGATTTATCGGCTGGAGAAAAATAATTAGTTGCTCTTGAAAAACTCGTTAGCCACAGATTTCCGCCAGAGGCGGAACTGAAGAAATCTTTCTTATTGTATAAACCTTTGTGTGCTTTGTGTTCTTTGTGGTTTAAATTATTATAAAGATATGAATAGACAAGATGAATTGATTAGATGCTTGCGAGAGAGAATTTTAGTCTTTGATGGAGCGATGGGCACGATGCTTCAAAGAAATAGTCTTCCCCCCGGCGCCTGTCCTGAGGAATGGAATCTTTCGCATCCAAAAGTTGTTAAAGAAATCCATCAGGCATATCTTTCGGCAGGGGCTAATATTTTGACCACAAATACTTTTGGAGCAAACCGCCTGGCTCTTAAAGAATTTCGTCTCTCTCATAAAGTTAAAGAAATAAATATTGCCGCGGTAAAAATCGCCAAATCGGCTATAGGCGATAAGAAAGATTTCATCGCCGGTTCAGTCGGGCCCACCGGAAAATTCATCCAGCCTTTTGGTGAACTTGAATTTGATGAGGCTTACACCACTTTCAAAGAACAGATTTCTGCCCTGGCTTCAGCTGGAGTGGATATAATTCTATTAGAAACTCATGTTGACCTTCAGGAAATACGAGCGGCAATCTTAGCGGCTAAAGATGTCTGCAAACTTCCAATTTTTGCCTCTATGAGTTTTACCCCGCACCTTTCCTCCTCGCCCGCCTCTCCTCTTCGCAAAGACGAAGGGCCGAGGTTGTCGAGACATCGTTTTAGGAAAGGTGCGGGGTTTACTAAAGAGAACCGCACGGTAACAGGAACTGACCCTATAACAGCAGTTACGGTATTGGAATCTTTGGGTGCAACGGCGGTAGGTGCAAATTGCAGCACTGGTCCAGAAGAAATGTTTTCAAGTATCTCCGAAATGGCTAAGATAAATAAAGGTTTTCTCTTTGCCCAGCCCAATGCAGGTATGCCAAAATTAGTAGACGGAAAAACTGTCTATGAAGGCTCGCCTGATTTACTTTCAAAATATGCAGAAAAATTTGTTGGCCTCGGTGTGAATATTGTGGGAAGTTGCTGTGGCACGACACCAGAACATACTAAAGCAATCAGCCAGAGAGTCGAAAATAAGAAACCTGTTTTAAGAAAGAAAAATCTTGTTACAACATTGACCAGCAGAACGAAAACGGTCTTTGTCGGTGGTAGGAGTAGGAGTTTGATTAATCAAACCCCTATAATTTGTATTGTTGGGGAGCGAATCAATCCCACCGGACGAAAAGAACTCACCAGCGAATTAAAAGAGAGGAAACTACAATTAATTCGCAAAGAAGCGATAGGGCAAGTTAATGCCGGAGCAGAAATCATTGATGTAAACTTGGGAGTGCCAGGAATTGATGAGCCAAGACTTATGCAAGAAGCAATCATCACACTTCAAAATATTATTGAAGCGCCTCTATCTATTGATACACTCAATCCAGAAACTTTAGAATCAGGGTTAAGAATTTATGCAGGTAAAGCGTTGATTAATTCCATTTCCGCTGAAGAATCAAGGCTTGAGTCTCTTTTACCCAAAGCCAAACAATACGGTGCGGCTTTCATAGGACTTTGTCTGGATGAGAAAGGTATCCCTTCAACTGTTAAGGAGAGAGTGAGATTAGCGAAAAAAATCATTGAAATGGCTGAAAAATGTGGACTGAGCAGAGAAGATATTTTCCTGGATGCCTTAGTTTTGCCAGTAGCTACTAATCAGGAAGGAATTGCAGTAACCTTGGAGACATTGCGAAGAATTAAAGAGGAGTTTCAGGTGAAGGCAATTTTGGGAATTAGCAATGTCTCTTACGGTCTGCCAAGGCGCAGTTTTTTAAATGCCACTTTTCTGGCAATGGCGATTTCTAAGGGACTTGATGCGGCTTTAATCAATCCTTTTGATGAACAAGTGATGGGTATTCTTAAAGCTTCAGCAGTGTTGACAGGGAAGGACCAGCGGGCCAAAAATTATATCTCTTGCTTTGGAAAGATGGAAGAAGAGAAAAAAGAGAAGCCAAGAAAATTCTCTCCGGCTGAACTACTTCGCACTGCTGTGATTAATGGAACTAGTGAAGAAACAATTTCTCTAATTCAGAACCTCCTCAATGCAGGTCGCTCTGCACTGCAAATAGTAAATGAGATATTAATTCCAGCGATTAAAGAAGTAGGGGAGAAGTATGAAAAAGGAGAGTTTTATCTTCCACAGTTGATTCTCTCAGCAGAGACAATGAAAAAAGGATTGAATTTCCTTCAAGATTCTATCAAAACCGAAAGCAAGAAGAAGAATATTGGGATGAAAATTATCATTGCGACAGTAAAAGGAGATATTCATGACCTAGGGAAAAACTTAGTGATTGCTCTTTTGGAAAGTTATGGTTATGAGGTAATTGACCTTGGTAAAGATGTTTCTACTGAGGTGATTGTAGAAGTTGTCAAGAAAGAAAAACCCGCCATAGTTGGGCTGAGTGCTTTGATGACTACTACTATGCCTGAGATGAAGAATATAATAAAGAGGCTGAAGGCGGAAGGAGTCAAGGCAAGAACAATCATTGGTGGTGCGGTCGTGACTGAAGAATATGCTAAAGAAATCGGAGCTGATGCGTATGGCAAAGACTGTCTGGATGCGGTAAAACAGATAGAGAGATTGCTTTACGAGTTTTCACCTTAGAACTTCTTAAGATGACAAATAAACCACCTTATCTCTGGCCGGTATTGATGGCGGGAATGGTATCTATATCATTTGCCGCCATCATCATTAAGGCCTGTCAGGCTCCGCCTTTGGCCATTGCCTTCTTCAGATTGGCCATCTCTAGCATATTGCTCTGGCCGGTACTGGCATTAAAAAGACCACTCAAAGGTATTTGTGGGTCAGATCTTCTATGGACTGTCATCGCTGGGGTCTTTTTGAGTCTTCATTTCGGACTTTGGATTTATTCGTTGAATTACACATCTGTGGTCAGCTCAGTAGTTTTTGTAACGGTGAACCCTCTATTCGTGGGCATTCTGGGCTGGGTGTTTTTAAGAGAAAGAGTTGGGAAGAGGCTCCTTTTGGCCATAGTATTAGTGCTCGTCGGAGGAGTGTTAATAGGTGGTAGGTCAGCTTTTGTTGGTGGAACGGCCAATTTTGGGAATCTTCTGGTTTTGGTCGGACTACCTTTTTCTATTTTTTCTTGCTGGCCTTGGGGCCCCAGGTTTTGGGTCATAGCTCTTTTAATTGTGGACTAAAGTATCTGCCGACATCGCAGATAGCCATGTTAATTATCACTGAGCCGGTGGGAGCATCAATTTTGGCTTTTTTGTTATTGCATCAGAAGCCCACAGTTTACGAAATTGCAGGCGGTGCATTGATTATAGCTGGGGTTTATTTGTCCGCAAGTCAGAGTCTCGCATCCGTAAGCCCTCCGATTTATCGGGGGAAAAGTAGATAAAACGATCATTTTTGGCTTTTTAGCACCGTAATAGATGTTTTCCGAGAAGCAAAATCTTTGGGTCTGAACGGATGACTGCTTTACAAAAATCAACGGGATTTATCTTGGAAGGATCTTTATCTTTTAATAAATTAACAATCAATTTACCTATTAGATTCATCTCTTCATCTTTGAGTTTTAAGAAGACCTTTCGCACCGCCGCATGGAATTTCAATTCTTTCCCTTCTGTTTTTCGCCACCCTTTCTCATATTTGCTGAGCACATTTTTGCTGGTGTTTTTCTTTCGTAACGCTTCAATCGCTACTTTTCCCGCCATTTCTCCTGAAATAAGGGCATTGGCGATTCCAGCCCCGGAGAGTGGGTCTGTCAATCTGCCTGCGTCACCCACTAATAATAGACCATCAGCCACTAATGGATGTGGAGCATTACTGGCCGGTGTCCCGCCCGCTACAACTTCCAGGATTTTTCCTTTCGGGAATTTAGTGTTCACAAATTCTTTCAAATATTCTATCGGTTTTTTTGAGATTACCTCTGTTCCTACGATTCCTAATCCCACATTAGCAGTTCCTTTGCCTTTTGGAAAAACCCAGGCATATCCACCAGGAGCAATTTCTCTCCCGACAAAGAAAATAACTTTATCCGATTCAATTTCTATGTTATCTAAAAGATATTGAGCGCAAGAATGTAAATCAGACAAATTCAAAGTCGTCTTGATACCTGCCCATTTTCCCACTACAGATTCAATTCCATCAGCGCCAATCACCAATTGTGTTTTGACACTGAGTTTTTCTCCTTTGCGGTCTAATTTCACTTCTAAATTCTTATCTCCTTTCCGTAAGCCAACTGCCTGTGTCTCAAGAGAAATTTCTGCACCGGCTAAAAGGGCTCTTTGAGCCAATTCCTGGTCAAAAATCTTGCGATTCAATACATACCCCACTTTTGGCCAGGAAACATTTACTTCTGTATTGTCTGGAGTGTATAATTTTGCTCCATTTATTCTAGCTGAAATCCAGCGTTTATCAGGTTCAATGAATCTAGGTAGACTTTCTTGACTGATTCCTTCAGCGCAATGCAGAGGTGCCCCAATTACTTTTTTTCTCTCTACTAAGCAGACAGAAATTCCAGCTTCTGCAATGGTTTTAGCGGCCAGAGAGCCTGCCGGTCCTGCACCAATGACAATCACATCGTAATAATTATGCATTTTAAGATATGGAACCACGAAAGCACGAAATGTTAGGAAAACCCAGCATTAATTCGGGGACACGGTGATATGCTGATATGTATAAAAGTTTTTCATTCCGTATCAGCGTATAAGCTTATCAGCATATTATCGTTTCGTGTTTTCGTGGTAATTATTTATTGTGTGGCATCTATCCCCGGTCAGCTAAGCTAGGGTAATTCATATTGAGTCTTAATTTATAATACCACTTGAGGGCTAAGAAAGTCAAGATGAGTAAAAGTAAAAAATAAGGAAAGATAAAACAAATAGCCAAGACTAAAATTATTCCACCTACCTGATAGGAAATCATCACCATTTTGAGGTTCTGACGAAGAAAGGCTAAAACGAAGAGAGGAAAGGAAAGTCCGGAAGCCAGAAGACATAGCTTATCCTCTAAAAGGAGGCTAAAGAAGAATGAGAGACCAATCAAAGCCATGGCCAAGAAAGCCGTTTTCTTGAATCCAAGCCAAACACCAGTGGTAATGTTTTTTGAGAGGCGGTCACCTTCTATATCGGGTAAAGTAGTTTGAGCATAAACCCCGCCCACAGCAAATATGTAAGGAATACTGCTAATTAGCCCCCCCCAAGAAAACTTACTGAGACTAAGCCAGCCAATCATAAAAGCGACTCCACCATATCCCAAGGCATTGGAAAGCAAATCAAGAATCGGACGAGATTTGAATTTAAAAGGCGGAAGTGAATAGAGAATTCCCAGAAGAAGTGAAAGACAAATAAAAAGGAAAAAGGAAAAAGGAAAAAGGAAAAAGGAGGCAATAAGGGAAAGAACAGCTAAAATAAAAAACTCTGCCTTAGCTGCAGAAGGTTTGACATAACCATCAACTAAGAGGAATAATTTTTTATTTAACCGGTCAGTTTCTAAATCGTAAATCTGATTCAAGATGTAAATTGAGCCCATCAGAGCACTGTAAAAAATTAAGGTGAGCAAAATTTCCTTTGAGGGCAAAAAATGTGGCACACTTGGAAAGACCCCGACCTTTTGGGGAAATTTCTGAACTGTCAAGCTGTGATAATAACCAATTAAGAGAAAACTCCACACCGGAATTAAAAGAATCGGACGGAGAAGAAAGAGGTGGTCAAAGATGGTGAAAAGATTAATTGCTCTTTTATTTATTTTGGGGTTCTCAATTTCAGTCATATCTCTTGGTAATTAGCAAATCATAACCATTCAACCACTTTCATTGTGCATAATAGAGGTGAAATTCGTAAGGATGAGGTCTCAGCCGCAATTCTTCTGTTTCTATTCTCTTTAATTTAATCCAGGTTTCCAGTAAATCGTCGGTAAATACTTCGTCTCTTTTAAGAAATTGATGGTCTTTCTCTAAGGCATCAAGTGCCTGCTCTAAAGATGTTGGTAGCATTGGAATCTCTTTTAAATCTTTTTCTGAGAGTGAGAAGATATCTTTATCAAAAGGTTCGCCAGGGTCAATCTTTCTTTTTATCCCATCCAAACCAGCCATCAACATTGCCGCAAAGGCTAAATAGGGATTAGCAGTAGCATCAGGTGGTCTAAATTCAACACGCATACAGGTTGGCTCAGTGATATAGCCGGGAATCCGAATAGCGGCGGTGCGATTGCCTACTGAATAAGCCAGACGCACTGGGGCCTCAAAGCCAGGAATGAGCCTTTTATAAGAATTTGTGCTCGGGTTAGTAAAGGCCAGAAGCGCCGGGGCATGGGTTAAAAGTCCCCCCAGATACCATTGAGCCACTTCGCTTAAGTGAGCAGGTCTTCTGGCATCATAGAATATAGACCGACCTTTTCTGGCTAAATATTGATGGACATGCATTCCATTTCCAGGTTCATTAAAGAGTGGTTTGGGCATAAAGGTTACACTCTTTCCTGCCGCCACCGCCGTATTTTTGATGACATATTTAGTCAACATTGAACGGTCAGCCATTTTGGTGAGGGTATCAAACATTACTTCTATTTCTTCCTGTCCTGCGCCGCCTACTTCGTGGTGATGGTATTTGACTGGAACTCCGCACTCTTTGAGGATTTTGCACATCGTTGTTCTGAGATTATAAGTCTGGTCTTGTGGAGGAGCAATATGATAGCCACCTTTGTGTCCAATTTGGTAACCTAAATTTTCTCCTTCTGATTCTTTAGCTTCCCCAAAATAATAACTTTGCTTTTCACTCTCTCCGTAACGGACTTTATCAAAGAGATAAAATTCAAATTCTGGTCCCCAAAGACTTTTTTCGGCAATTTTAGTCTTTTGCAAGAATTTTTCGGCTTTTTGAGCTACCCAGCGGGGGTCTCTTGAAAAACCCTCTCTTTTGACTTCAATCTCAATTACATCTCCAATCATAGAAATTGTTGATTCGGAAAAGAAGGGGTCAAAAAACGCCGTTTCAGGAGCCGGAATGAGAATCATATCGCCGGCTTTTACCTTACTAAAACCGCTAACACTTGAGCCATCTATGCCTACCCCTTCACTGAAAAGTTTTTGTCCCAATTGAGTGATAGGTAAAGTTATATGATGCCAGCGTCCAATTAAGTCAACAAACTTTATGTCAAGAAAATCTGCTTTCTTTACTTTTGCTAAAGATAATAGGTTTTTGTAATTCATTCTTCCTCCTAAAAATAATGATTACGGCGATAAAAACCAACGATTACGGTGATTAAGACATCGCTGTCCTCGTCCTTTTTATCGCTGAAATCGTATTCTTAAAATGTTCATACCCTTTTGCTTTTAGACGATGTTTATATCCATTTCTATCTATCAATAACACTCCTTTTTTCCTTTCAATTATCTCGCCGATGGGTATGCGATTTGTTAAATTCTTAACCTTTTTTTGCTCTCCTTGAGACAAAGTGAAAAGTAGTTCATAGTCTTCTCCTCCATAAAGGGCATAGTTAATTGCTTTATCTCCCAGTTTTTCAGCGACCTTTTGGGTTGATTTTGAAATTGGAATTTTGTCTTCATAAATTAGTGCACCTACCTTACTTTCCTCAGCAATATGATTTATTTCTGAAGCCAACCCATCAGAAATGTCAATCATTGAATGAATTCTCACATTTTTCAAAAGCATTTTAGCTTTGTCTATTCGAGGAATGGGATGGAGATGTTTACTTTTGACTTCGGCTAAAACTTCCCCCCCCAATGGGAGATTATGTTTTAACACAAGTCTTCCAGCTTCAGAGCCTCCCAAATTTCCGGTGACAAAAATAAGGTCACCTACCTTCGCTCCTGAACGCAGGCTAAATTTTTTTCTATCTATTTCGCCATAAAGACTCAAAGAGACAACCAACAAAGAGGAAGAAACAGTATCACCACCCACTAAACTGACATTAAATCTTCGGCTAATTTTTTCTATTCCTTTATACAACTCATCAATCCATTTTACTTCATAACTTGATGGCACAGCTAAGGAAATCAAGGCACAAACCGGGATTCCTCCCATGGCGGCAATGTCACTCAAATTAGAAGCCATCAGTTTCCATCCAATGTCAGCAAAGGTCATATAAGAGAGGTCAAAATGGAGCCCTTCAACCATTGTATCAATAGTTAAAAGAACTAATTTATCAATATGAGGGCTGATGATTGCTGTGTCATCACCGATTCCTACCAATATTCTTTTAGAGGAGCGAGCCTTCTTAAATTTTTTTCGGATTCTTTCAATCAATCCGAATTCACCAAGTTTATGGAGTTGCATAGTTATATATTAACCATGAATAGACACGAATAGATCTAAGAGAAACTTATAGAAATTTGTTGAAACTTGTGGAAATTTATTGAAACCTATCTGGTTTCTATGAATTTCTATCAGTTTCTATCAATTTCTACAAATTTCTATTTTCTTATTTCCATCAATTTCTAATTCTTAAATTTGGGTCAATTCGTGGTTTCATCTTTTATTGAACATCGTTCAATCGCTTTCATCTTTTGCGGCATTTCCTGCCAGATTTCCTTTAGTCTTTTATAATCTTGCTTTGCCAATAAACTATCTGCCTCATTTTGATAATCTTTCAAAGCCTTTTCTACAGAAAGAATACGATAATATCGTTTAGCATCTTGGTTTTTACCTGACTGAACCCAGGTAGGGATGTAGCCAATTTTATCCCACAAGATTCTGCCTATAGACGAATCCTTTTTTAATGTTATTTTTAGAATTATTCCCTCATCTCTATATTTTTTCCTCTGACCGGAAAGAAAATTTCCGAGTGAATAAAAAACCCATCCCTGATGCAATGTGTCTCCTGAGGTATTCTTGAGAACTATCTTTTCTGCTGGTTGTAGGACATGGGGATGTGTTCCCAAGATAAGGTTTGCGCCCCAGGAAATAATTTGCTTTGCTAATTTTCTCTGGGCTGAAGAAGGATAAAGGGTGTATTCTTCACCCCAGTGAATAGCGACGACTATAAAATCTGCACCCACTTTCTGAGAGCGTTTAATCGCTTCTTTCAGTTTGTCTTCACTGAACAGATTGACTAGAAAATCTTCTTTGGTTAGAAGTTTTGTTTCATTAAGCAGAGTAGTGTAAGCTAAAAAGGCGAATTTAATTCCATTTACTTCTATTAGAAAAGGAGTGCTTTGTTCCTCTACTGAACGTGCAGTTCCAGTATGTTTCAACTGAAAATGGTCAAGATAGTCAAGGGTCTTTTTCACTCCTACGGCACCTCTATCTAAAGAATGATTATTAGCAGTGAAAAGAATATCAAAGCTGGCTTTCTTTAGAGAAGCGGCCAATGCTTCCGGACTGTTAAACAGAGGATAGCCCGTATAACTTCCGTTTTCTTCGCCAGCCAGTGTAGTTTCTAAATTGCCAACAGCAATATCCGCTTTCTCAATAAATGAAGCTACTGGTTCAAAGAATGAATCAAAATTATACTTATTAGAGTCAGCCCTAAAGCCAGCGTTAAGTAAGGATTGATGGGGGATGATGTCACCCACTGCGATTATGGTTATGCTGGTTGTCTCAGCAGGCACAGAAAGTGGTGTCTGAGTTTGAAGAATCTGGGGACAAAGAAGACCAGAGGAACCAATCAGAAAAGGCAAAAGACGGAAAGTAATCATCATTATACTTTGCTTTTCCAAACTTTCTAGTAGCTATGTCGTATTAATTTTTGACAGGATGAGGCCTTTATTTTTAGGAAATAAGTTGTTTTTTAATAGCCCCGACCTTTAGGTCGGGGTTGAAAGAGACCCACTCCCCCCTGTTTCCCCCTCTCCCCGACAAAGTCGG
>JBFLXN010000068.1:0-13234 GCA_040755715.1 Candidatus Edwardsiibacteriota bacterium | reverse complement strand
TGTCAAGAAAAAAAGACCTAATGTCGAAATATGAGTAGCCCCGACATTTATGTCGGGGAAAACTAAAACCCTCACCCCCTTCTGTCCCCCTCTCCCCGACTTTGTCGGGGAGAGGGGGAAACAGGGGGGGAGTGGGTCTCTTTCAACCCCGACCTAAAGGTCGGGGCTATTAAAAAACAACTTATTTCCTAAAAATAAAGGCCTCATCCTGTCAAAAATTAATGCGACATAGCACTAGGGACCCATATATAGTACCCAATAGGAGTCACAAAATTTAATCCGTAGTCCAGGCATTTATGTTTGGGAACAATCTTTTATGAACTACAAATGTCACCTCTTCATTTCTGCCCCTTGAGTCTATTATCGTAACAGTGTGTTCTCCAGGGACTGGCTTAATATAAAATGTTTGGTCTGGTGAACCCTGATAAATGAACTTATCATCCAGAAACCAGTAAATCGGCTCGCAATCAGTATCGCTTTCTGCTTGTAGTAAAATCTTCTGTTCCTGGCTATCAAGTCTTTCGTTTAAGGCATAGTATCCACCAGAAAGTGGACTCTTTATCTTTAACCCGCCACAGATGTTTATAGTATTGCATTCAGGATTATGTCTGGGGATTTTTTCTATTTTTCTGCCTGAAGCCCTTAGATAATTAGCCACCTCCGGTGGCCAAACCTCTACCACTTTTGAATAATACTTGTCCGCGCTTTGGTTCATGCAGAAACGGCAGACTTCCAGTCCGTCTGATTTTCTGAGATGTATTTGCTTATGTACCGCACATATTTTATTGCTGCTGATGCCGGGGATGTAATAATCCCACACTGTTCTGTGGCAATAAGGACCGGCTACCTCTCCACTTATCGCACAAACTTCTCTTTGTTGAACCTTGTCCGGCCTTTTAAACCAGGAATCTTTATATCGGGTGAGATGATTTAAGATATCTACGGTAATAGGAGCGGCGGCCTTTATTCCCACCAGAACATCGGAGCCCTTGCAATCAACATTGCCAACCCAGACGCCGACGGTGTAATCGGGGTTATATCCAATGCACCAGGCATCTCTTAGTCCAAACGAGGTTCCGGTTTTAAAGGCGATTCTGCCACGATTATTGGTGAATTCCCAGCATTGAGGAAGGTCTGGACGCTCTATTTCTGAAAGCATAGTAGTAATGATAAAACAAGCCTCGGGGGTAAGCACAGAAAAACCTTCATTTCTACCACAGTCATCTTTAAAAAACCTTATCTCCCTCAATTTTCCCCCGTTAGCTAGGCAGGCATATAATTTAACCAATTCTTCCAAGGTCATCGGGTAAGCGCCCAAAACCAAGGAAAGCCCAGCGTCAATCTTTATTCTTTTCTCATCGCTAAGATGCGTTTCCCTAATGAAGGAAGACAATCCATCCTTGCCCAATTCATATTCTAAATTTACCGCCGGCACATTCATAGAACCTATGAGAGCATCTTCTGCCGTAACCGGGCCCAAAAATTTCCGATTGAAGTTGATGGGATTATATCCCTGATAGTTTCTTTCAATATCAAACAATATTTTCTTGGGCGTGACCAATCCCCTTTCCATCCCCACCGCATACAAAAACGGTTTAAGCAGAGAACCGGGCGAGCGTTTGATATTGGCGCAGTTTATTTGTCCACCATAAATAGAATCATAGAAATTCACCGATCCCACATAGACCAGAACTTCCATAGTATGGTTGTCTAAAACTATGACGGCTCCATTGTGACAGCCGTTGATTTTGAATTTATCAACCGCCTTTGCCAGCGACTGCTCGCAATATCTTTGTAACGCCATGTCTATTGAATATCTTTTGACGAACTTGGGGCCTATAGCTTGCGTGCGGACAATCAATGACGGTGTTTCATAACTATTTTTAAATCTCTGCTGGGGAATTTTCAAATTCTTTGCTGTCTGGACTAATTCTGTCTGCACCTTAAGCTTGGTGGCGATTTTATTCAGCACCAGGTTGCGTTGTTTTTCAGCCCTTTCAACAGCTCTATCCGGCCTATACCGATTAGGTGATTTGGGGAGGCCAATCAGCAAAGCACTTTCGGCTAAAGATAGATATTTTGCCGGCTTGCCAAAATAGAGATAAGCGGCTGCTCCTGTGCCTTCAATATTACCGCCCATAGGGACAAGATTCAGGTAGATTTCCAAAATCTCTTTTTTGGAATATTTCTCCTCTAACTGCAAGGCTCTGAATATTTCAATTATTTTTGATTTTGCTGTTCGTTCCTTCGGTTCCATCAGTTTGGCAACCTGCATAGTGATGGTAGACCCGCCGGAAACTATCTTTCCCTTCCGGATATTTGTCACCAAGGCTCGGATGAGGGCAAACGGATTAACCCCCGGGTGATAATAAAAATAATTATCTTCGTAGATAATAAATCCTTTACTAAGATACTCTGAAAAATCTTCAAGTCTTAACTTTATTCGGTATTTTCCTGAGGGCGACAAAGATATTCTTAGAAGTTCTTCATTGCTGGCCAGATGGACTGTAGAATAGCCTTGCTCCAAGACATCCATCGGAAGCGGAAAGACGAGCAGTGAGAGAGACATCAAGATATGATACCCCAGCCACCCAAGGGCTAGGACTAAGATAAACCACGAATGCACACGAATGAACACTAGTGGAATCCTCCCCATTCTCTCTAAAAAACGGAGAAAGGGAGATTTTATGTCTATTCGTGTTAATTCGT
This sequence comes from Candidatus Edwardsiibacteriota bacterium, assembly GCA_040755715.1. GTDB lineage: Bacteria > Edwardsbacteria > AC1 > JBFLXN01 > JBFLXN01 > JBFLXN01. Next base: position 10,525 of record JBFLXN010000068.1, on the reverse strand, counting down.
GGTAATTATTGAAATTCGGATACTGCAAGATGGCCAGAATTATTCTGTGTCGCTTATTCATTTCGGGTCTTCTCCCGATCAAGTGGATAAAAATCTCTAGCCCCCCGATTTATCGGGGAGAACAATAAAGCGATGAATATTGTTTTAAGGCCATTCATGGCCTTTAGGAATTCAAATTGTAAGCTTTTAAAAATCTATTCATTTCCTCTTGAAAGCTCATCTTCTGATGATGTTCTTCTTGATGGCGAATATATTCTCTTACCTTTGTTACCTGCGATTCCCCTATGGAAAAAGCACTATAGCCTTCCTGCCAGGCAAAATGAGATTTCGTCAATTTTTGCTGGTTAATCCAATGAGATGATTCGCCTTTAAGTTGGTTAGCCACATTGGAAATATTTTGTTTTACATCCAATTCTATCAAACAATGGATATATTCTGCTACACCATTGATGGTATCAACATGAATTCCTTCATTACCACCTTTTTCTTTGATATGAAAGATGACATCGTTTTTAATCTCTTTGTTAAGATATGGAAATCTCTCTTTTGTAGTCCAGATTAGATGAATCCAAACTTTATGATAGGTATGAGACATATCAAAAATAACAATTTCTGTCTTTATAAGGGCGTAAACGCCCTACCACCTCACCCTTCCCTCTCCCACTGGGAGAGGGATAGAGGGAGAGGTCAGCCGTGAACGGCTGGGCTAGAGATTAATTTCGTCCCTTCTCCTGCCTATTGTTCCTTAATGCAGGACACAACTTCATTGCAAAATGTAAAATTAGTAATTACCATTTTAAAATGATAGCTTTGCACTGCTAATTTTGAATTGAATTTTCTGTGCTGTTTGTGCTAGAAGATAGGGTTTTTCAGGAAGAACTAATTACTCGGCACAATCACCAGATAATTCTTTTCAAATTCCTCCCCTTTGATATCCGGGTCATACATCGCCTCGCCGTAAATATTGGGAATGGTGAACCTTCCCGGCGTTACTGCTCTTAACACATAAGAGAAACTCTGTGAACCGGATAGCTGATCTAAAAATATCAAGAGCCTGTCGTCCCGGATATCCTGATAAATCGGATACAGGCTGATTTCCGGCTGAAATCTAATATTTCCTCTGGAGGCCAGTCTCGGATTCTCCACCTCAAACCCAGCCGGCAGGAGGTCCACAATCACTAAATTATGAATTGCTTCTCTTTGCGACTTAACATTGATGGTGGCTATTACCATCTGTCCTTGAACCACGCTGGAAAGGTTTAAAGGCTTTCCGTTTTCATCTAAATATTTTCTGGTGATTTCAAGTCCGTTAAAATTGTTGGACTGATGTTTCTCCAGCGGGGTGCCTTCAGCAATCAAGTGGTAATAGCATTTTTTATCCGAGATATTCTTCAGTTCCACTTTTTTCCCACTAAGATGAGAATCGCTTACAATCTCCGTTTTGCCGGTTATAGTTTTGTAAGGTTTCTCATCAACATTCATTTGAACATTAATGCCATGCTCCAAAGCCTGAACTGCCTTGCCCAAAGAAATAAACACCCAGGCGTCTTCTTGCGTATTCCCGAAATGGCCGTCTCTCATATTTTCTCCCAGGTAACGAATGATCTCGTTTATCTTGGCCGAAGTCGGGGTCTCTGAAGAAGCCAAAGCCAAGAGATACATAGCGGTATTCCGAATAGGCGAATTAAATGAGCCGTATTGCTCGCGGTACTGGAATAAACTCTTGAAATCAGGCTTCAGGACGCGTAAGGCCGTGGCCTTATCGCCTATTTCGGAATAACATAACGAAAGTAAGGCCCGGTCTACTTCCCCTAACGAATTCAACTTGTTTTGCAGTAAGAAAGCCATTAGTTCTTTGTCTAGACTGCCGGACAGGGTTTTGACATATAAGGCGTAGACATCAATTTCCCTGGGGAGGTTTTGGCTCCTGCGGTCTAAGCGACCTTGAGCCTGAGGGATAACATTTAGACTGTTTAAATAGGAAAGGACTTTACTCATCATCTCCGGATTGATTTTATATCCCATCTTTTGCGCTTCTATCAAAAAATGGCAGACATAGAGATTAAGCCATCTTCCGCAAAAGCTCCCACCAGGCCATAAGGCAAAAGTGCCATCTGATAGTTGCATATCTTCTATTTTTCCTATGCCCTCCTGGACGAACAGGTCCACGGCATTGGCCTTTTCGGCAAACATTCCGGTAGCATAGCCTAGTTCTTTAAAATAGAGCAATGGAAAAATCTTTGAAGTGATTTGCTCTATGCAACCATAAGGATAGGTTATCAGATATTCCAGACTTTGTAGATATTGAATCAAAGGATTTGAAGAGAGTGTAAAACGGATTCTCTGACCGTAAGGAATGAATCCTGCCGGAATGTTGATTTTGACTGATTGCTCAGAGTTCAATTCTCCCAGTTTGACGGTAGATTCCAGATGAGTATAAGGTCTGACGCTCACCTCTGCTTGATTAACAGCCTCTTTATCCACACCTCTGGCAATCACTTTAAACTTAGCCACACCAGCATCATATCGGGCCTGAGCAGTAAAAACCAATTTGTTTTCGGCTTTGTGCCGGAGGAAAACTTTCTTTTCTTTATCTCCAGAAAGGTCGACCGGACCGCTCGCTTCAATAGCGATAGTAAAGTTGCCTGACTTTCCGGTATTATTGTAGACCTGAACTGGAATCTCAAACTGATCGCCGGGACCCAAGAACCTCGGAAAGTTGGGCACCAGCACTATTGGGTCAACTACGGTAACTTGTTTAGCAATGGAGCCGAATTTATCGCCGGACACTGCCAGTGCCATTACCCGCACTTCTCCATTGAAGTTTGAGGTATTGAAATGATATTTCACCTCGCCGTTTTGGTCTGGAGTTAATATTCCGGAGTATTGAGCTAAGGATTTAGGCCGTTTGGCCGCCACTGGATTCAAGTGCCTTCTGGTAAATTCTCCATAATCGCCGCCGACGGCAAACATTTTTGTTTTGATGTCAGGCAATATCATATCCATAATAGAATAGGTCTGGGTGGTCAAGGAATTCTTGCGATAGAAGAATTGCAAGGGGTCAGGCGTTTGAAAATTGGTTATCTGCAAAATTCCTTGGTCCACCGCTATCAGAACTACATTGGTTTTTGGCTCAAAATTGTCTAGTTTGACCGTCACATCTATGCCATCTTTTGAATCTACTTTATCTTTACAAATAGGGGTAATACTAATTTTTTGGGGCGATTTGTTCACTTCCAGAGGCACAATGCCGAAAGAGACCATAGGAAAATTTTCATTTCCATTACCAGGCTGTCTCACTAACATTCCGGTTACATAAACATTTGGCAGATATTCTGATTTTACCGGAATGTTAATCTGGACAGTTTTTTCTTTGAGCTCTACGATTTCGGTATAATAAACCTTCTCCCGTTCTATACTCAAAAATAGTTTTCCAGTAAACGGCGCCCTGATATTAATTACCGCGTTGTCGCCAGCATCGTAGACCTTTTTATCCAGGCTGATTTCCAATTTCTCAGGAGATTCCAGTCCCCAGGCCTGATAACCTGTCCCAACCACATTCAGCACCATACCGGTGCGCATACCATCTTCGTTGCCTAAGTAGATATAATATTCTCCGGCCATCTCTGGAACAAAAGAAAATTCGCCTTTGCCTCTGATGTTTACCACTTTCTGAATTACCACCTCTTCATAAGTTGAGGATTGAAAACCGGACCTGCCCCAGGAACCTTGTCGGAAGATGGAATACCAGATTTTTCTTTTCACCAAAAGCTGAACATTTTTGATGTCCTGCAGTTTGCCCTGAGAATTAATTGCTACATAGTCTATCTTTATTTCCTGTCCAGTTTTGTAGAAAGGCTCCTTTTGCACTTTTATCCCTAGATAATAGGGATAATTATTTATCGGAACAGTGGTAACCGCACTCACCGCCCGGCCGCCGGAATCATAGACCTCAGCATAGATATAGGCAAGAAGTGCTGAAGGCGGCTTTAACCGGGGAACTCCCACCTCATATTTCTTAGTGCCGGTTGCGTCCAACACTGCTTCACCCAGCCGCTGGGTCTCTTCTTCAAAGCTTCGGGAGGGATCAGAAAATTTATATTCCCCAAAATTGGGGTGGGAAAAAATTCTCGGCAGAAACTGAACTACTGTATTCACTTTATTCCCAGCAGCCGGAGGGCCAAACATTTGTTTGCCAATCACTGAAAAGACTAACAAATTACCAGCCTCCATGGTCTCCCTTTCCGGGACGACTTCTACCTTCAACTTATCCGGAATAAATTCTTCCACCTTAACCGAGGTGCGGCCGATGGTTTCGTCTTTGTCAATCCTCACTAGAGTTATCTGATATTCACCGGTTAAAGACTGAGTAGGAAAATTGACCTCAAAAGACATCATCCCATTGTCGTTCCATTTCTTTTCAAACCGGGCGAATTCCCCACCTTGAGGATCCTGGACGATAATTCTGGCCGGTAAAACCGGTGGGGTAGAAAAATCTTTGTTTCTGACTATAGCGGTGATATAGGCTTTCTCACCCGGCCGATATACTCCCCTTTCCGGACTTAAGAAGGCTTCCATTCCTTTGTCCGAATAAGGTGTGCCTCCGATTTGGAACTGATGTTGGTTGAGCATTGATGAATTAAATTTCAGGAAAGAAAAATCATCGTCTTTCTCCGCCACTAGCACATAGGGGTTAAATCCAAAACTGTTTTTCTCCCAGTTTATAAAAATGATTTTGCCATCTTCTCCGGTTAATCCTTCATCAATAACTTGGTTAGATTGGCTAATCAATTTGACTTTGGTATTTGGTTTAGGGCTCAAATCCTTTAGTGAGAGGGCATAGACGATGAGGTCGTCTCCGGATTTTTTGGCCATCAAACCAATCTCGGTGCATAAGAACCACCTTCTGGTCTGGCCGTGTGTTGTATAGCCGTAATATTCACCTTCTCCCTCGTATTCGCCTTCTTCACCATAATCTCTCTCATAACTGTTGTTATTCACACCTCTTGCCTGAAGCTCTACGGAAAATAAGCCTTTATACGGAGCATGGTGGAACTTCCTTAAATTTATATATTGCAAAAGCTCTTCATTAATCTGTCCCCCCTTTACCGTGTAACTCCCTGAATATACCTCAGAACTGATGTTATAATTTGGGCTCTCGCCACTGTTTAAGAACTGAATCAGGTTGTTTCTGAATATCTTTCTGATAGTGACCTGAACATTATCCAGATTCATCGTCTTAACGGCTATATTCATTTCTCCTTCCAAAGGCAGTATTCTGCCGTTGTGCGCAAATTCTACCTTGGGCGGCAGGTCGGTTATCACTATGGATTGAACTCGTTTTTCTTCCAGTATCTCTCCACTTTTTGATAAAAGCCCCTGATTAACCGTGACACTATACTCAATATTAGGTTTAAAATCACCTCTCAGCACTGCATAACAATACTCGGTTTCAATGGTAACCGGAATTTGGGGCTTTATTGAGACAAACTTGGAAACCTGTTCCTTGGAGACCGGCATATTAAAGAGAATAGTTATCATAGTATTTCCCGGCTCATGCCATAGTTTAATTTGCGAAACTTGAAATTTCATCTTGGCCGGCAGGGAAAGAATTCTCTCTACCTCCCTGGTTAAGGGAGTCGTGCCATTAATGCAGGCTAGGTCTTTTCTAACTATGAATCTGATGGTTTGTTTCTTTTTTGCCCTCTGCACCAAGCCGGTTTTAAAATAGAATCTGGTTGGAACATACGATTTTTCAAATTCAATCTCTACTGGCTTGAGTTCACAAAAAACCTCCACTTTTTCTTTTAGCCTTTCTAACTCCACCGGATAGTTAAAATTTATTTCACCCATTATCATCTTCTCTTCATTATTCGCCAGGTCATAAAGATAGAACATCCTGACATCGGCAACCTTAAACAATTCTGTATGAAACTCAATTTTGTCGCCGGAAGTGATTTTCTTTTTGAATGATTTCAGGTTCTTGGAATTCAGTCTGACCTGATACAGAGTTGATGGTTTCAGTTCCTCCCTGGGAATAAATACTATGGTTCGCTCTCCTTCTATTCTATATTCTCCTTCTATTGGTGGTGTTATGTTAAAACAGTCTAACTTACTTATATCGTCAACGGTTAGCTTCACTGGTTTTGAAAATGTCAACCGGATGATAGTTTTTGGTGGCACCTCTCCCTGCGGAGAAAATTCCATGACCGTGACATAAAATTGCCTTGCGACTACAGACGCTATTTTCAGACCGGCAATCACTAGCGCAATTAGAACCAAGAAGATGATAATCTTGCCCCGATGAGCAATTATCTTTGGAAAAATGACTTGTCCAACACTTGACGATTTTGTTCTAACAGCTGAAGCCACACTGACAAGGGTGTTTTTTGTTCCAACAACCCTAGGAATAATTTTCTCTTTTATTACCAAAAGAAGTTTTGCTATTATCTGACTCAAGTTCGTTCCTATTTCCGTAAAATAAAAATAAATGATGGTGCCTAAATAAAGTATCGCTGACACGGCAAGGTTTTCGGCTAGATTACTTTTCAACCATCTGTTAATCAGCCTGAATATCACATACCCAAAGAAATAAACGATTACCCCGGTAAAGTAATTCTCCTTTTTATTCTTCTTTACCTTTTTAAACAACATTACAATTACCGGCGACAATAAGACTATCGGCATCCAATACCGATTATAAAACTCGGTTATTAGACCTGAAACCTTGGGCTTAAGGATAACCACCAGAGCGGCCAGAGAGATCAAGTAAATAAAAAGTAGAAATAAAGGTTTTCTCAGGTAACCTATTTTTAATCTATCAGAAAGTTTTATCAACAATCTGATTAATATATCAAAAAAGACCGAGGCGATAAATAAGAGCGCCAGCAAAAATATGAGAATATATTTGTCGGTGGAAGCGGCACTCACAAGAATAAAGAGCCCAAATAGGATTCCCCCAAAAAGTAGATAAATAAGAAATCGAATCAGCGGTCTTCTAAGAAGACTAACCTGTTTCAACTTTTCCACGATTATTCTGAACCATTGCTTTAACGCACCGAGACAGATTCCGGTATAAAACGATGCTGCAAATAGATAAACCATAACAAAATACAGAGTGGGTTTAGCACGAACAAAAAACAACTTAGATTGAAAGAACACCAGGTCTGAGACAAAAAAGGTCAGTAGAACGGTAAAGAACCTTGCCTCTGTTCTCAAAACAAATTTCCGAATAAGCGTAATGAGTAATGCTAGTCCAAATATGAAAATCCACCAATGGCTGTAAAAGCTCTGCAGGAGTTTTACCGAAAAACTCCAGGTATTGAATTTGAGGAACGAGCCGAAGATAAGGACCATCAGAAGAGTAATAAAATATGGCCCACGCAGAATCTCAGCTATTCTTTTCATCATCTTCCTCCTTGTGTAATATATTTGTTATTGGTTAATGTTTTTGTCTAGATTAGGTCACTGTTATCTTACTAACAAAACTTTGGCAAATTTGGGTTAGAGTCTAACTCATCCCCTCTTGAGAGGGGGTAGGGGGTGTGTCATCCCCTCTCCCCTTCTCTTACAAAGAGAAGGGGATGAAACGGGTTGAGTTCCAAGAGGTTATGACCTTGAGAACTTTGTTCTATTTTCTAATCACCAGATGGAGAAGTTCCCGCAAATAATCAAAATGCGGACAAAAGCAATTTTTGCCAAAGTTTAAGTTAATTTTCAGTATAGCAAGAATACGAAAAAAAAGCAAGAAAAAAATCCCGCACCCCACCAATGGCGGGGTGCGGGACGGGTTTTCTGTATTCGTCGGACCAAATGCCGTCCCGATAGAATCGGGACCGCTATCTCACCAAAATCATCTTCTTTGTATCCGTAAAATCCCCTGACTGCAGGCGATAGAAATACACGCCGGAGGCTACACACTTTCCACTTTCATCTCTACCGTCCCATACCACCGACCTCACCCTTCCCTCTCCCACTGGGAGAGGGACAGAGGGAGAGGTTAGTTCGTTGACAAGCGTCTTCACCAATTGTCCGGCAATGTTGTAAATCTTCAAACTAACCGCTGACCGCTTTCCGCTATCCGCATTCCGCATAATCCCTCTTGAGAGGGGGCAGGGGGTGTGTAATCTTCCACAATCCGGAATCTGATACCTTATCTCCGTAGCCTTGCTAAATGGATTCGGTGCATTCTGATACAACTTACTATGAACTACGAACTTTGAACTATGAACTGAAGTCTCTTCCACGCCTGTAAACGGATAAAGCTTGCCCCAGATACGCATGGTATTGGCTGGTTTGCCATTGATGGAATCAGTCCAACCTGAATAGGTAATGAGCATTTGCCCGGCCAACCCGGGTGCTAATGCTGGTGAAATCTGGTTTCCTGATTGTAGAGAAACCGCAAAAGAATCAATCACTGCGCCTGACTGATTTACCCTGGCCCCATAAATGTCAGAAGAATAATAGCTGCGATAATCTTGCCATACGACCAGATAGTTTGTCCCATCAAAGGCAACTGAAGGAGAATATTGGGAATGAGCCGCAGTGGAGATGGCAATCCCTGAAGTGTCTAAAACCGTGCCGGATTGATTCACCCGCGCACCATAAATGTCCCAGGAAGAACCGCTGCGATAATCGTACCATACGACCAGATAGTTTGTCCCATCAAAGGCAACTGAAGGAGAATATTGGTCATCAGCCGCAAGAAAGATGGCAATCCCTGAAGTGTCTAAAACCGTGCCGGATTGATTCACCCGCGCACCATAAATGTCAGAAGAAGTACCGCTGCGATAATCTTGCCATACGACCAGATAGTTTGTGCCATCAAAGGCAACTGAAGGAAAATATTGCCAATCAGCCGCAGTGGAGATGGCAATCCCTGAAGTGTCTAAAACCGTGCCGGATTGATTCACCCGCGCACCATAAATGTCAGAAGAAGTACCGCTGCGAGAATCTTGCCATACGACCAGATAGTTTGTCCCATCAAAGGCAACTGAAGGATAATATTGCTCATCAGCCGCAAGAGAGATGGCAATCCCTGAAGTGTCCAAAACCGTGCCGGATTGATTCACCCGCGCACCATAAATGTCATAAGAAGTACCGCTGCGATAATCTCCCCATACGACCAGATAGTTTGTGCCATCAAAGGCAACTGAAGGAGACCATTGGTCACTAGCAGCAAGAGAGATGGCAATCCCTGAAGGGTCTAAAACCGTGCCGGATTGATTCACCCGCGCACCATAAATGTCATAAGAAGAACCGCGATAATCTCCCCATACGACCAGATAGTTTGTCCCATCAAAGGCAACTGAAGGAAACCTTTGGTAATCAGCCGCAGTGGAGATGGCAATCCCTGAAGTGTCCAAAACCGTGCCGGATTGATTCACCCGCGCACCATAAATGTCAGAAGAAGTACCGCGATAATCTTGCCATACGACCAGATAGTTTGTGCCATCAAAGGCAACTGAAGGAAAATATTGCCAATCAGCCGCAAGAGAGATGGCAATCCCTGAAGAGTCCAAAACCGTGCCGGATTGATTCACCCGCGCACCATAAATGTCATAAGAAAAACCGCTGCGATAGTCGTCCCAGACCACTAAATAGTTTATCCCGTCAAAGGCAACTGAAGGAGAATATTGGTCATCAGCCGCAAGAGAGATGGCAATCCCTGAAGTGTCCAAAACCGTGACGGATTGAGAGACCCGCGCACCATAAATGTCAGAAGAAGAACCGCTGCGATAGTCGTCCCAGACCACTAAATAGTTTATCCCGTCAAAGGCAACTGAAGGAAAATATTGGTCATCAGCCGCAGTAGAGATGGCAATCCCTGAAGTGTCTAAAACCGTGCCGGATTGATTCACCCGCGCACCATAAATGTCAGAAGAAAAACCGCTGCGAGAATCTTGCCATACGACCAGATAGTTTGTGCTATCAAAGGCAACCGAAGGATAAGATTGGGAACTAGCAGCAAGAGAGATGGCAATCCCTGAAGTGTCTAAAACCGTGCCGGATTGATTCACCCGCGCACCATAAATGTCCCAGGAAGAACCGCGATAATCTCCCCATACGACCAGATAGTTTGTGCCATCAAAGGCAACCGAAGGATAAGATTGGGAACTAGCAGCAAGAGAGATGGCAATCCCTGAAGAGTCCAAAACCGTGCCGGATTGATTCACCCGCGCACCATAAATGTCCCAGGAAGAACCGCGATAATCTTGCCATACGACCAGATAGTTTGTGCCATCAAAGGCAACTGAAGGATAATATTGGGAACTAGCAGCAGTGGAGATGGCAATCCCTGAAGTGTCTAAAACCGTGCCGGATTGATTCACCCGCGCACCATAAATGTCAGAAGAAAAACCGCTGCGATAATCTTGCCATACGACCAAATAGTTTGTCCCGTCAAAGGCAACTGAAGGAGACCTTTGGTAACCAGCCGCAGGGACATAAACAACACTCGTATCAATGAGAAATTCGCCGCTCGCCGTTTGCCGTTCGCTATTTGCTATCCGCCATTCGTCGTTGC
>JBFLXN010000067.1:0-13387 GCA_040755715.1 Candidatus Edwardsiibacteriota bacterium | reverse complement strand
ATTTGGAATTTATCGTTCTCGCAAAGGAAAAAGAAAATAAGAATAGAAAATGTCAAAGAGCAAAAACTTTGGCTTCCCTTATCAGGAACCAGTTATATTGAAGTCTTGATTCTTCACCAGTAACTATCATAACAGGATATACCTACTCTTTTGGTGCGGGCGATTATGATGTCTATCTTATTAAGACGAATTCTACAGGTGGTACCGTATGGACGAGGACCTTTGGCGGAACTGATACTGATGAGGGCTGGTCTGTCCAGCAGACCTCTGATGGCGGATATATCATTACAGGATATACCTTCTCTTTTGGTGCGGGCAATGGCGATGTCTATCTTATTAAAACGAATTCTACAGGTGATACCGTATGGACGAGGACTTTTGGCGGAAGTAGCGATGATTGGGGCCAGTCTGTCCGGCAGACCTCTGATGGTGGATATATCATTGCAGGATATACCTCCTCTTTTGGTGCAGGCTTGTATGATGTCTATCTTATAAGGTTGGGACTGAAAGCACCGGTTTTGTTTTCTCCTCCAAATGGTTCACTTACTAACGACAATACCCCCTTCTTTGACTGGTCTGATGTTACCGGTGCTACAAAATATCAAATTCAGATAGACGATGATGGCACATTTACTACACCTGTGAAGGATACCATTGTTTCTGTCTCAGATTATACAATTGGCACTCCGCTAACTGATAGCGTTTATTACTGGCGGGTTCGGGCTGGCGATGCTGCAAACAACTGGTCTGTTTATTCTAACGCCTGGAATTTTACTGTGGATACTTCGGCACCTGCTATACCAACACTTGTCTCTCCTCCAAATGGTTCACTCACTAACGACAATACACCTTCATTTTACTGGCGGAACGCCTCCGGCGCTAGCAAGTATCAGATTCAAATAGATGGTGACAGTCTATTTGCCTCGCCGGTGAAGGATACAGTGGTTTCTGATACGAATTATACAATCGGCCTTTCTCTATCTGATGGTGTCTGGTATTGGCGGGTTCGGGCTGGCGATGCCGCAAACAACTGGTCTGTTTATTCTAACGCCTGGAATTTTACTGTGGATACTGCGCCTCCTGCTACACCTTCCCTAATTTCCCCATCGGCTGGTTCATTCACCTGTGGAACACCAACATTTGTCTGGGGAAGCGTGTCTGATGGCAACAAATATCAAATTCAGATAGATAACAACTCTGACTTCACTTCGCCTGAAATAAATATCGTCCTGCCCGACACGGCCTACACTCCAACAGCGAGTCTTTTAGAACAAACATACTTCTGGCATGTAAGAGCAGAGGATGTAGCAGGTAATCCGTCTGTCTACTCTCCCGCCTGGCAATTCACAGTGGAAACCCAATTTCCCCAAATCAATCCTTTAACACTTGATAGAATAGCAAAGTTAGACAACCCATTTCGATGCGAAGCGAAGATTTGGGATGTTGGCTCTGCGGGAATAGATTATGCCGCAGTATCCTGCAGAAAAGGTGGAAGTGGCTCTGGGTATAACTGTCACTTTATGACTCTTCCGCCGGATTCCCTTGGCTGGGTTGACATTCCCAATAATGAAGTCACCTTAAATGGACTTGAATACTATTTTGAAGTAGCGGATAAAGCTGGAAACATAACTTATTATCCTTCGGGGAAAGATACCCTCCCTTATTCTCATCCAGTCCATTATTATGGTCTCGCTATGCCCTCTCTCTATCCTTACGATGCCTGGTACATCCTCTCTTTCCCTGGGAGTTCGTTTTCCCCGAACCCTGACCCTATCAATTTCTTTGAAGACGATTTGGGCTCTTACGACAAAACAAAGTGGCGCTGCTTTAGATATGTAGATGACGCTACAGGATATGTAGAAGCTCCAGATGCGAGGGTAGTCTTTAAGCCTCCTGGCAGGGCATTGTGGTTAAGACATCGCATTCAACCTTCTCCAACCTTAGATATCCCAGATTCCGGCACTACCATCAGAACTGGTTCTCCCTATTCTATAAATCTTGCCCCTGGTTGGAACGACATAGCCACCCCGTTTTTCTTCTCTGTTGATTGGAACAGGATTAAACTTGCTACTGGAAACGACAGTATCTACCTGAGAGGCCTCTATACTTATGATGGAAACTCCTGGCAGTATCCGATAGAGAGGTTAGAACCATTTAAGGGATATGCGGTAAAAAATATATCTACCGGAACTATTTCTCTGAAGATACCACCTCTCAGCTCTCCACCTAAGGGAAAAGCAGACAATCTTGCAGAATTTATGAATCAGATTGTTGATGTGAAAGTGAGCGGACCTGCTGGAGAAGATAAATACAACTACTTCGGTATAATAGAGGATGCGAAACAGGAATACGACTCTTATGACTATCCTGAGCCACCTTCTGGTCTGACAGAAATATCAGGATATTTTGACAATTGTGACTGGAAGGAATTCCCTGATAGATATGCCTCAGATTTCCGTCCTCCATCGGCTGAAGGGCAGGTGTGGAAATTCACGGTAGAAGGGAATGAAGAGGCAAAAATACAATGGGATATCGGAGATAAGATTTCTAAGGACAATGCAATTTATCTCTTTGACCCGAAAACTTCTGTGGCTATTGATTTAAGAAAGAATAGCGAATACGAATTCGCTTTTGGTTCTGGGGAAACTAAGAGAGACTTCACTTTGGCAATGGGCAGTGAAGAATTCGTCTTGAATCACCTCAAGAGTCTAAAAGGTATTCCAAAAGCAACCATCCTATTCCAGAACTATCCGAATCCGTTTTCATCACAAACCGCTATTCGCTATTCGCTGTCCGCTATTAGCCACACTACTTTGAAAATCTACAATGTAGCTGGACAATTGGTAAAGACTTTGGTAAATGAAAGATGCTCCCCGGGTTACTATTCTATGAACTGGGATGGAAAGGATGAAAGCGGGAAGCGTGTAGCGGATGGCGTTTATTTCTATCGTTTAGAGACGAGTAATTTCTCAGCGACAAAAAAGATGATACTTTTGAGATAAGAGTGAGATTAGTTTATAATCAATAGCCCAGACCTTCAGGTCTGGGAACAAAGGATAAGTTGGTCTTGCCTGGGTTAAAAACCCACGACTACAATAGAATTGAAGGCAATGGAAAAAACAATAGTGAAAGCAAAAAGTCTGTTTTTGACTTTTCTTTTCTGCGGTTCTCTCTTTGCCGGTGAGCTCCGCCAAACTTACGGCGGACAAGTAAAAAAAGAAATCACTTTCTCCTCTGAATCGCTCCATTTCACTACAGTAAACGGCTATGATGTAGTAACCATTCCTGGGCATAACCTTCTTCGTCACCTCGGTGAACCACAACTGCCAGTGAAAGAAATCTATCTTGTAATTCCTCAGAATGCAAGGATTACCGGTTTAGAAATTATTGAAGCACAGACTCAGGAAATATCCGAGAAATACAAGATTTATCCGGCTCAAAAGGCAAAGCCACGCTATTTAGAGATGCAGGACCCCTCCCTCACCCTCCCCCACGGGGGGAGGGATAAAGAGTGGGGGTCCCTCTTTCCATCAGGGAAGGACAAAAAGGAGGGAGAGGTTCCCCCAAGGACAGAAGTCTATAATTCATCCAATATCTATCCAGAAAAACCCATACAAATTGTAGGTTCAGGTTATTTCGGTGGTTATCAAATTGTCTCACTTCTGTTCTATCCATTGCAATATTTCCCATCACAACAGCACCTCAGGGTTAATTCAAAAATAAAATTTCGGCTCCTGTATGACCTCTCATCCAAAAGTCCAGAAAGAATTTCTCACCCCATTCATAGAGACATACTTACCTCTTTAGTTATGAATCCCGAGGACATAAACTCACTTACTTTAGACACAGGCTGGAAGCCTGTGCTACCAAAGCCTGGACTACCAAAGCCTGTGCTACCAAAGCCTGTGCTACCATCTGATTATCCTTATCTTGTAATTACCGCCGCAGGCTATGATACTGTCTTTCAACGCCTGACCGAATGGAAACAAAAGAAAGGGATTCCGGCAAAAATAGTGACTACTGACTCAATTTATACCGCATATCCCGGCACTGATAACGCTGAAAAGATTAGAAATTTTCTCAAAGACGCTTATACTAACTGGGGAATGACCTATGTCCTTTTAGGTGGCGATACAGATATCATTCCTGCCAGATACGCCTATATTGAGTTTCAAAGCATTACAGAAAACATTCCCACCGACCTTTACTATGCCGCTTTAGATGGCACCTGGGATGCAAATAACAATGGAATCTACGGAGAACTAACCGATACTGTGGATTTATATCCCGAACTTTTTGTTGGTAGAGCATCAGTTAATGCAATTGCCAAAGCACAAGCTTTTGTCAATAAGATTTTGACTTATGAAAAAAATCCACCCACTGATTACGAATTAAAAATGGCTTTCTTTGCCTCAATGCTTGATGCCAGCAGTAATAGCGGAATCGCCAAAGATATGATTGATGAAGATTATGTGCCTGGTCGGTTTGACCCGATTACTAAGTTATATCAAGCAAATGGAAATGAAACTCCACAGACAGTAATTTCGGCAATGCAAACCGGACAAGGTGTGATGAATCATGATGGACATGCTGGCACGACAGTAATGCAAGCAGGAACAGGATACATCAATTCTAACGATATGGACACACTTCATAATGCCCCTCGCTTTTCTATTCTCTATTCCTTGGGCTGCTGGCCAGCCGCCTTTGACTATGATTGTATTGCTGAACATTTTGTGAATAATCCAAATGGTGGAGGCACCGCTTTCGTAGGAAATTCCCGCTATGGTTTTTACATTCCTGGATTTCCTGGTTACGGTTCTTCAGAGCTCTTTGACCAGCGCTTTTTTGAATCACTCCTTTGTGAAGATATTTCTAATCTAAGTGCTGTTGTTGTTGCCTCAAAACTACCCTATATAGCTGAGGCACAAATTGAAAACGATTTCCGCTGGATTGAATACTCACTAAACCTCTTAGGAGACCCGGAAATGCCTGCCTGGACTGATACACCTCGCAGTTTGACGGTTGATTACCCTGCCGTGATTACTCCTGGCTTGAATCAAATCAAAATTACAGTGCACGACGGTCTAACCCCGTTGGAAAATTCTTTGGTTTGCCTGATGAAAGGTTCTGAAGTCTATGCTAAAGATTACACTTCTTCCACCGGTGAAGTGAATCTTTCAATCTCTCCCACTACTTCCGGCACAGTCCTACTTACCGTAACCGCTCACAATTATCTTCCTCATCAAGGAGAAATTTTTGTAACTGACAGTTTGGCTCAAATAAGTTACTGGCGATGTGAGATTAATGATACTGCTGGTGGAAATGGTGATGGGATGGTCAATCCGGGTGAGACCATTCAAATGCCAGTTATCTTGAAAAATTCTGGGAATAAACCGGCTATTAAGGTAACCGCTACGCTGGTAACTGCTGATTCTTTAGTTACTATTCTTGAAAATCAAAAGGACTATGGGGATATTTTACCCGGTGATTCTGCCTTAAGTCAAGGAAGTTACAAGTTTTCTGTCTCTTCTCAAACTGCTAATGCACATACGATTCAGTTTAATCTTCAGATTACTGATTCTTTGAGCAACTGGTGGAACGGAACAATTTCTATGGTAGTAGCCACGCCTATCTTAGCCTATCATCAACATAGCATTCAGGATAGTGCTGGGAATAATAATGGCATTGCTGAACCAGGTGATACAATCAAGATTAAGGTTAAGGTTAAGAATAAAGGACTGGGGTTAGCTAAAGGAGTAGTTGTAGGCCTTGCTACTGGTGACACAAATCTGACTCTGATTGATACCACGGCTACTTTTGGCAACATCTTGCCTGATTCTGTGGGCAACGGTGAATTCAGGGTTTACATATTGCCTACTTCACCCTCTACGCATCTGGCAATCTTGCCACTCAATCCTCAAACAAATGATGGTTATTCCTTCACTGACAGTTTGAGACTTATTATTGGTCAAACTGGTTTTAGTGATAGTTGTGAGGATACTACTGGCTGGACACACTCTGGAACGCAGGATTTATGGCACTTGACTACTAGTCGCTATCATTCATATAATCACAGCTGGTACTGTGGAAATGACACAGATTCACTCTATCCGCCAAATTGCACTGCTCGCTTAACTACACCATCAATTATTTTGCCAGCGAATTCTACTTTGAGTTTCTGGCAATATTATATCTTAGAAGCTGGCTGGGATTACGGAATTATTGAAATTGGAATTGATACAACCTGGAAACAATTAGGGCTGATTACTGGCAACAGTGGTGGATGGACGAAGTCTTCTTATAACCTCTCTAATTATTTTGGAAGCACTGAGGCTAAGTTTCGTTTTACCCTATTCAGCGATAATGATGCTTACCAGTATGAAGGTTGGTATGTTGATGATATTGAGGTAAAGAGTGCAGATACAGCGGTAGAAGAACCGTTATCCGCTATCCGCTACCCGCTATCCGCATTCAGATTATACCAGAATTATCCGAATCCGTTCTCATCGCAAACCGCTATCCGCTATTTGCTGTCTGCTATTAGCCACACTACTTTGAAAATTTACAATGTAGCTGGACAATTGGTGAAGACATTGGTAGGTCAGACATTGGTAGGTCAGACATTCCTGTCTGACATTACTCCGGGGGTCTATAGTGTGAGCTGGGACGGGCGAGATGAGAGTGGAAAACGAGTAGCTTCTGGAGTTTATTTCTATCAGCTAACCGCCGGTGATTTTTCGGCGGTAAAGAAGATGGTATTGTTGCGGTAAATTCCACAGATAATCACAGATTGTCACCGCTTCATATCCATTATTCAGTGCTTCCCTGCCCGACGGCAGGCGGGCGTGGTAAGGTTTTTTTCTTAACAAAGAGAAATAAATTGTTGTAGAATTCAAAGGAAACGGTCTATTATAGATGGTTTCTTTTTTTCTTTTATTTATAAGGTAAAACTATGAGTAATGAAATCGTAGTCCCCCCCGAAAAGAAACTTCAGTTACGCCGAGATGTTAGTGTTTGGGGTTCCTTTATGTGGGGCTTTGCTGATGTAGGCGCTGACAGTTTTGTTGCTTTGGGATTAGTCCTGGGTGCTGCCCAAGGTGCTGGTAGCTTGGCTTTTGCTCTGGCTGGACTGGTATATATTATGATTGGCCTGGCCTATAGTGAGCTTGCTTCTGCTTATCCAGTAGCTGGAGGAGGACCTTATTTTACTCTGCGAGGCTTAGGAGACTTCTGGGGATTTGTTGGTGGAGCCGCTTTGTTGTTAGACTATACTATAGACATAGCCTTGTTTGCCACTGCTTCGGCCGGTTATTTTAACTATTTTCTACCTTTTTTTACTGGTCATGTAATAGAAAAGTTCGCCCTAAATCTGGGACCATTTAAACAGATAAACTTCCTCTGGTGTCTGGAGACTTTAATCCTCATAGCTTTTCTTATTTGGATCAATATTAAAGGTGTCAAGGAATCTTCTTCTCTAAATGAAATCATTGGAGCTATAGTAATCATTACCGAAGCAGGCTTGGTGATTATGGGTTTGGTCCTGGCCTGGCGGCCAGAACTGCTAGCCCATCAATGGAAAACAGAGTTTCCTACTTTGAAACAGTTTATGTATGGCTCCTCCTTAGCTATTATTTCATTTGTCGGATTAGAATCTATTTCCCAGGCTGCCCAAGAGACCCGCCGTCCGGCATCTATTATACCCCGTACCTCCATTGCCTTGATCTTTAGCGTTTTTCTCTTTGCTGTCGCTTTCTCTACTCTGGGCTTAGGGGTGTTGAACTGGAAGGTCTTTGCCGAGAACGAAGGGAATCCAGTAGCGGTTCTGGCAAAGGCCATCCCCTACATTGGTATTATAGCTGGCCCCTTCATTGCCGGCCTAGGTGCTTTGATACTTTTTATCTCTGCCAATACTGGCGTAATGGGTGCCTCCCGTCTTGCTTATTCTATGAGTGAATTTCAGATTATTAGCCCCTGGTTTCGGACTATACATCCTAAATATCGCACTCCCATCAAGACCATCTGGATATTTTCTTTGGTCGGAGTTATCCAAACTATTCTCGCTTTCTTGACTCCCAGCGCTATGGATGCTTTGGCTAATATGTATGCCTTTGGAGCAACGCTGGGTTATATTTTAGTGTTTATTTCCTTGATTAAACTACGTTTCTCTGACCCCTATACCCCAAGACCTTATAAAGTTCCTCTGAACCTTAAGATAAAGTGGAAGGAACAAAAGATAGAATTTCCTGTCCTGGGAGTTTTAGGTATGATAGGTGTAAGCTTGATATTGTTTGAGGTGGTTTTAACCCATACTATCGGTCGGATTGCAGGTCCAGCCTGGATATTGTTATGCTTTATCTATTACGCCTGGTTTAGAAAAAAATCAGGACTGCCAATTTTCGGCTCAGTTAAGCACGATTGGGAAAAGGAACAAAAAGAAGTTCTCACCAGTGCTGAAGAATACGAATTGCTTGAACAATACAAAATGGCTCTGTCAGAACGAGACCGCCGCAGAAGGAATTCATATGTTCGGAGATAAGTATCAGTCAAGTAAAATCTGCCTTCGGCGAAGCACAGATTTCCACCAGAGGCGGATAAGCCTATGGCTGAAGCACAGATTAAAGGATGCAGATAATCACAGATTGTATTAAAACCATCTGTATTTTTATCTGCGCTCATCTGTTGCTTTTAAATCTTGCGATTATCTGTGCTTATATGATTCCCTGTGCAATCAAGGAAATTGAGTTTTAGAGATCGACTGCAAATAGTCAGTAGTGTAGTGGCTTTAAGTGCTGGACTAATTATCATATACCGTCTTACAAAAACCCAGGCCCCCTGGTCAGCCTATTTATTAGGAATCGCTCTTGTGCTCTTTGGAGTCTACCGATTATATTTCATATTTCGTTATTTTTTTCAAAAGAGGCAGATGCAAACGGATGAAAGCAGATACAGACAGATAAAAAATTCTAAACTCTAAATCCAAAATCTTAAACCCCGTTAGAAATTCCATAAAAGAATTTCTCTCTTCAGTATTTCAGGTAGTGCACCTTTATCGGTTGATAAATATCCTAATCGGGCCGTTGATTTGAGCCCTGTAAGGGCGAAATGTTTATAGAAATCGATTGCCAAAGTATAATTCAGCTCCGTTAGGAGTGAAACGATAATTCAAATCAATAGCCTGAATCTATTGAAAAATAAACAAATCTTAAATTTCAAACTTGCCTCCGGTTTGGTATTTGGAGAATTGTGATTTAGGGTTTGTTTAGAATTTTTCGCCGAAGGCGTATCAGGCTTTGGCTGAAGGACTTCGGGCTTAGGATTTCCTCATATTATCTTGACCTAACCCCCCGTCCCCTTCCCCACTGGGGAAGGGGACGGGGGGTTAGGTGAGGCATAAATGAATCCAGTTCCTGTTAATATCAGTCCTTGGGGTGTGCTTTTCGCCTTGGTTTTTGCCGCTTCAATGGGAGGTCTACTCTGGTGGATGCTTCACCCACCAAAGCCTGTCCTCGCTACAGTGGCCCAGGTAAGATATGCTGTCAAAGCACTGAAGAGAATACTTGTGCCAACCATAGGAACTACCTATTCGGAAAAAGGCGTAGAACTTGCCTGCCGTCTCGGCAAAGAACAAGAAGCCGAACTTATTTTGGCCTATGTCATTGAAGTGCCATTAACTCTACCATTAGAAGCACCATTACCTCAAGCAGAAATCAAAGCTAAAGAAGCTCTAACCCGAGCCGAAGCTATAGTAGCACAGCATAATTTATCATTTTATTCGCATATTGAAAGAGCCCGTCAGGCGGCTGAAGGAATTATTAGAGTGGCCAAGGATAACGATGTAGATTTGATTGTGGTTTCCTTAGCTCCAAGAAAACCGGGTAAAGTAGATAAGATTATGGGCAAGACGACCGAACAATTGCTTCACCGTTCTCCAGTAGAATTAATAGTTAACCGCTGTCCGGGTGAAGGATAAAATAACATAGTTCATAGTTGATAGTTTATAGTTCACGGTTGGTAGTTCTTTTGCTATGAACTATGAGCCATGAGCTACAAACTCTTTTAGCAACTTTTTAGAGAAGAACCCCAATGCTCTTTTTCTGGATTTGAGTATAAAAATAGGGAGTGAATAATATGCGCATCATTATCTTAGGTTGTGGACGAACTGGGGCAAAACTGGCGCAATCTTTGGTAAACAAAAAACACGAAGTTAGTGTCATTGACCAGAATGAAGACGCCTTTAGACTACTCGGTGAATTCAGTGGTGCTGTAGTCATTGGTAAAGGTATTGACCAAGATATTTTGAGAAAAGCCGGTATAGAAAATGCCGATGCCTTTATTGCTGTGACCAATGCTGATAATACGAATATTATGGCAGGTCAAATAGCCAGAGACAAATTCAAGGTAAAAAAAATCGTCGTCCGGGTAGATGACCCCATTAGAGCCGGCGCTTACCGTGAATTAGGATTGATTGCCATCTGCCCCAGTGATATTATCAGCGGTTTAATTGAAAAAGAGGTAGGAAAGAAGGCTTAGGGTTAAAGGCTGAAGGCTGAAGGAATAGGAGCTAATGGCAAATTATAAGAATCTTCTTGCCTGGCAGAAATCTCATGCTCTTGCAATAGCGGTTTATAAGGTTACAGAAAAGTTTCCTCGTCAAGAGCTATTTGGACTTAGGTCTCAGATTAGAAGGTCAGCTTTATCTATACCAACAAATATTGTTGAAGGTTATAATCGCAAAAGTAAGAAGGAATTCACTCATTTTATTGATATAGCACTTGGTTCATTAGCAGAAACAGAGTATCTCATAGAATTTGCAAAGGAACTCAATTATTTAAATGAAGACGATGAGGCAAATATTAGAAGTCTAATAGTAGAAGCTGGTAAGTTATTGTGGGGACTTCAGCGTTCAAAACTTCAGCCTTAAGCCTTCAGCCTATTTTAGCAACTTTTTAAGAGGAAAACTATATGTATATCATCATTATAGGAGGAGGAAAAGTCGGCTATAATCTCACTAAACTTCTCCTAGCAGAGGGACACGAAGTTTTACTGGTAGAAAAAGATAAAGTTAGGTTCCAAGAGTTATCTGCTGAATTCGGGGAAAAGGTGGTCTATGGAGATGGAGCTGAAGTCAATCTCTTAAAAGATGCTGGAGCTAATCGGGCTGATTTAGTGGTTGCCGTCACCGGCGAAGACGAAGACAACTTGGTTATCTGTCAGATGGCCAAGCTAATCTTTCTAAAACCGCGCACAGTAGCACGGATAAACGACCCTGAAAATGAAGAAATTTTCGCCAATGTGGGAATAGATATGACAGTGAATACTACTAATTTAATCAGTGCCTTGATTGGACACAAAGTCCATGCCGGTACACTAACACCGCTTCTCACTTTGCGTGGCGGAAATGTGGAAATTGTTCAGATTGAGATTGAATCATCTTCACCAGCCGCCAATCGTCAAGTAAAAGACCTCACCCTACCCAAGGATTCTCTCCTTATTTCCATCATTAGACACAGCGAAGCTATCATCCCGAGTGGAGACTCTACCATTTTACCGGGGGACACTGTAATTGCCGTGGCCAGAAAAGAAAGTGAACAAAACCTGCGAGCTCTCTTCTAAAAGCAATATGAGCAAAATTAAAAAAACACTCTCTGGTAGTCTTATCACTTTGATAAGAGATTTGCTATTTCTTCTGTTATTGTCCCTTATCTTTCTATATTTCTCTACACAAATTAAACCTAAATCATTGATTGAATTTCAAGCAAGGTCACTGATTATTGAGAAAGGAACTTCACTCTTACTAATTGCAGAGAAACTTCAGGAAGCAGGAATGATTACTAATCCTCATTCATTTTTGTTATTAGCCAAAGTTACCGGGTTAGATAAAAAAATCCAAGCAGGACGCTATTGTTTTACCCGACCAATGTCCAGCTGGGAAATATTGTCTAACCTAAAACAGGGTGGCACACTGACCGAAGAAATCACTATCCCAGAGGGTTACACTCTTAGAGAAATCGCTCGTTTACTTCAAAATCAAGTTTCTATTGATAGCCTTGAATTTTTGAAATGGTGCTATGACACTACCTTTTGTCTTAAATTGGGTATTCCTGTTAATAATTTAGAAGGCTATCTTTTCCCAAACAGTTATAATATCTATTGGAAGATGGAAGCAAAAAAGGCGATTGAATTAATGGTTGCTGAATTTAATAATATTTATAATGACTCTCTGACAAAGAGAGCAGAAGAATTAGGCTTTACCAGACATCAAATTATCACTTTAGCCTCCCTGATTGAAAAGGAAGCCAAGATTGATTCGGAAAGACTTCTAATCTCAGCTGTCTTTCACAATCGTTTGAGACTTGGTAGACCTTTAGAATCTTGTGCCACCATAGAATATCTCCTGCCGGAACACAAAGAGCGTCTTTTATACAAAGACCTCAAAATCAAATCACCTTACAATACTTATCTTAATCTAGGACTTCCTCCCGGACCAATCTGTAATCCAGGGAAAAAATCAATTGAGTCCGCCCTATATCCCGCAAAGGTAGATTATCTCTACTTTGTTTCCAATAGTGATGGAAGTCATACTTTTTCCCGCACTGGAATTGAGCACATCCAAGCTAAGCATCGCCGCTAATTCACGCCACACGCTTTATGCCTGAGACCTTTTTGCTTTCAGGGTCCAGCATTCCTCAATTTGTTATATTTTTAAAAAGAAGCCTCTTTTTTGCTCTAAATCTCCCTTAAATTTTTTTTCAAAAAATCTTCATTTTTCCTTGACAAACTTTTTCAAATCCTATATACTATAACAAGAAAAGCTAAAAGCCAAAAAGAAAGAAGGTGAATCAAAAATGGCTGTCGCTTTCTTCACGAAGTTTTGTCCCCCCCCTGTGTCATTGGAAGCGGAATTACTTCTCAAAGACTCCTCAACTTATTCTTTCTATCTGCCTTATAGTTTCCATTTCCCATAGGATCCGAGACCCTTTGTAGTTTGCCCTGGCAGAGGGCAATTATCTCTGTCACCTCTGTCCAGGGAATTTTGGTGGGAGCGGATTTCTGACCGCGGGATGTAGGAGTGGGCTTCTGCCCACGATTGTTATCAAGTCCAGAAAGGCTTTCCCACAAAGAGGGCACTCCCACAATTAAGAGGCAGAGACTTGTCCTCCCTTCTTTTTGAAGATACTTGGGGGATGAGAGGCTCACAACTTTTTCAGGTTTTTTTGCAGAATTTCTTAGCCTAAAAATTCTGCAGAGAGGAGTAAGATGAAAAAAATAATTTTAATAACCGTGGGGCTGGTCTTGATTACTGCCCCCAGTTTTGCTGTAGTCAATGTAGTCAATACAATGTGTGACTATTCCACTGCCTATAACCAGTCAAGGAAGTTGGTAG
>JBFLXN010000066.1:0-13562 GCA_040755715.1 Candidatus Edwardsiibacteriota bacterium | reverse complement strand
TGTTTTTTGATGTAAGGTTTTTGTTTATAACGAGTTAAATTATATCAAAAGCTGGAGGAAAAGTCAAGAAAAATAATCAGATAACCTGCAAAATATCAGCAGGTTATGAATTTTACAGAAGTCTTAAGAAGTAAAAAAGAAAGGAGGGGAAAGAGTCATCTTTCCCCTCCTCCATTAAATCTGGGAAAGGAGATAACGTGAAAGTTGCCGTAACATCTCAGGGAGACAGTCTGGATGCCCCTATTGACTTACGTTTTGGGCGGTGTCTTTATTTCATAATTGTCGATCTGGAAGCGAGAAAAATCGAGGCTATTCCCAATCCGGCTTCGGGTGCTACGGGAGGTGCCGGTCCTCAGGCAGCACAAATCATTGCGGATAAAGGTGTGGAGGTGGTGATTACCGGAAATGTGGGACCCAATGCCTTTCAGACACTAAAAGCCGCAAACATAAAAGTATATCAGGTTGACTCTGGAACAGTCAAAGAGGCATTGGAAGAATATAAGAGCGGTAAACTAAAGGAGTCGGCCAATTCCTCTGTGCCGGGACATTTTGGGTTAAGGAAAAGTGGGAAAAGTTAAATAAGGAGTAGGAACATATGAAAGTGGCAATTTCGACAGATGGTGATTATGTATCTCCTCATTTTGGGCGTTGTCCAACCTTTACCATTGTGGAGATAGAAGAAGAAAAAGTTGTTAGTAAGGAAGTGGTAGAGAATCCTGGACATCAACCGGCATTTCTGCCTCACTTTCTCTCAGAGAAGGGGGTAAGCTGTATCATTGCCGGTGGAATGGGAAGACGGGCTGAAGCTCTCTTTGCGGAGAAAGGTATCGAGACCTTGGTGGGAATAGCTGGTCGGGTGGACGAGGTGATAGAAAAGCTGATTGCGGGGACACTTAAAGGAGGGGAAAGTCTGTGTAAGCCAGGAACAGGCAGAGGTTATGGTATAGAGAAGAGCAGATGTGACCATCCCGATCACCGCCACGATGAACCTGCTTGATCACTCCTAAGTGCTCTATGGGAATTAAGGATGACTTTGAAACTCATTGAAGGGAGAGATGAAAAATGCCAAGAGGTAACGGAACTGGACCTTTGGGTCGGGGACCAGGAACCGGAAGGGGTAGGGGAATGGGACGTGGAGCAGGCAGAGGCAGAATGGGTGGAAACCGTCCCGGAGCAGGACCTATGGGGAATTGTGTGTGTCCCTCCTGCGGAGCAAAAGTCCCGCATTCAACAGGGACACCATGTTATGATATGACCTGCCCTAAGTGCGGAAGTAAAATGATGAGGGAATAGAAGCTTAAGGCGAGATTTGGGCAATTCTTGGTTCTCGCTCTCTGTTGGTGTTCTTCACCAACAGAAAGATTTAGCAAATTATCAGGCTGTTGGTCAAAAAGACCAACAGCCAGCAGAAGAAAAAAGATTTTTTCGAGAAATGATTTGATCAGTTACAAATCTTTCAATTGTTGTTGCGGGGTACCTTACCCCGCAACATGCGAATGCATTCATACGAATTTCTGGTTCGGGATGAGGGCACCCCGAACCAACCTTGATTTAACAGGAGTATGATTTATGCCAATATATGAGTATCAATGTCAAAATTGCAGAAAGGTAGTCGAGGTCCTGCAGAAAGGTTTCACCCAGAATGAGCCACTTGTTTGTCCCGATTGCGGTTCAACTGAAATGAAAAGAATGATCTCTTCTCCGGGCGTTATTGTTATGGGTGGCTCTACTCCAAAGGGAACCACATGCTGTGGACGGGAAGAACGTTGTTCCACCCCTCCGTGTTCTGATGATGGAGTCTGTGGGAGAGATAGGTGAAGAATAAGCTGAATTGAAAAATGCAGTATCTCATTAAGATTTGTTCTTTAGCGATGATCCTTTTAAGTTTATCTTTTAATGCTTGGCCAAGGAAAGCAAATCCCATAACCATCAGGATCATCTACGATAATTACCAATTTGATCCTCAGCTTAAGGCTGAATGGGGATTTTCCTGTTTTATCATTGGCACCCAAAAGACAATCCTTTTCGACACGGGTGGGGATGGATCAACTTTGCTCTCCAATATGAAAAAACTCAAAATCACGCCCGACCAGGTTGATTTGATCTTTCTCTCCCATATACATGGTGACCACACCGGAGGTCTTCTGGAATTTCTGAAGAAAAATCATAAAGTAAAGGTCTTCCTTCCGCACTCATTTCCTTCCACATTCAAAAAAGAGATAACTGCCCTCGGTGCGCAATATATCGAGGTTAAAGAACCAATTGAGATCTGCCAGGATGTCTTCTCTACAGGCGAGCTTGGGTCCTCCATCAAGGAGCAGTCGCTTGTCATTAAGACGGAGAAAGGGTTGGTGATCATAACGGGCTGTGCTCATCCAGGAATAGTGGATATTGTCAAAAAAACGAAAAAGCTTCTGAACCAGAATATATATCTGGTTATGGGTGGATTTCATCTTTTAGGCAGTTCAAAAGAAGTGATAGAGAAAATTGTATATGAGTTTAGAAAAATGGGGGTGAAGAAAGTTGCCCCCTGCCATTGCTCCGGAGATAAAACCAGGGAGTTGTTCCAGCAGAAATATAAAGAAGATTTCATTTCCGGAGGAGTTGGAAAGATGATCGAAATCCAATGAGGATTTGGGATGAGAGAATCACAGATGAAGAAAAAACGATCCTCTGTGATGCCCAGACTTCAGGGGGATTGCTCATCTCCGTGCCGAAGGAGAAGGAAACAGAACTCCTAAGAAGTTTGATCTCCAAAGGTGTCTCCGGCAGTGTGGTCATCGGGAAAATAATCGAAGATGAGAAATGCCGAATCCAAGTGATAAAGTAATCGGATAAAAGCTTGTGGCAACTGGTTCGAGGAGAGCCACCTGCTGTGGACAGGTGGAGCGATGCTTGATGATCTTACCCTGATGGTGGAGTCGGGGTCTATAAAAGCATTAGACAAAATTTCGCTTGAAATAGCAATGAGGCAAATAGATGAGCAATGAAACGAAGACTAACAAGAGGTATTTATGGCAAAGTGTCGTCTAACACAGCATAAAAGGTTCTTCCCGATAGCCATCGGGACTCACCCAAATTTTTGCTCGGGCGCCAATGAAAGACTGTTTTCGTAACATTTATTAACTTGCCTTTATTTAGGAATATTATGAGATGGGTATTGCGTTCCAAAATTCACAAAGCTACGGTTACTGAAGCTAACTTAAATTACATTGGAAGTATTACAATTGATGAAGACTTGATCGAAAAAGTCGGTTTTTGGCCTGTTGAAAAAGTTTTGGTAGTTAGCAATACTTCTGGTGCCAGGTTAGAAACCTATGTTATTGTGGGTGAAAGAGGCTCTGGGATTATTTGTATGAATGGCGCCACCTCCTACTTAATTAAAGTTGGTGAAGAAATAATTGTAATGGGTTTTGAATTAACGGACAAACCAATCAAACCCAAGAATATTCTTGTTGATAAGAACAATAAATTTGTGAAATATTTATGAATAGAGCATCTTTGCAAAAACTTTCCTCACTACTTTGGAGATCGTTGGGATGTTGCACTTCTCCCAACGGTCGACCTCGGTTAACTCAGCTTATGCTAAAAACCTCGTTGCACTTCGGTTTCCCAAATCCCGCCTCGGCGGGACTTCGCATAAGCCGGTATGATAGGTGATCCAATATATAGGAAACGAGGATAAAAAAGTGCGAAAGAATCTCCGACACCGCTTTTGGGGAGCGAAAAACACCAGATTCACAGGCTGGAGGAGGATAGAAGCCCTCAACGCCAAAACAGATCCTTCAGAACTGAGCGCCGATGAGGAATTGAGGTTTTTAAGATGCTATGTCGAAGGGATCTCCCAACGAGTGAATATTATCAAAAAGATCATTGAAGATAAAAAGGTCATTGATTCGCAAAGTCCCAAAGTGGTTGCCATTGTGGATGAGGGAAAATGCTCTG
This sequence comes from Candidatus Edwardsiibacteriota bacterium, assembly GCA_040755715.1. GTDB lineage: Bacteria > Edwardsbacteria > AC1 > JBFLXN01 > JBFLXN01 > JBFLXN01. The sequence goes on along the minus strand of JBFLXN010000066.1, from coordinate 9,617 downwards.
GTTGCGGGATCTGTTATGAGGTCTGTCCAGTCGGTGCCATCTCAGTTAATCGGATTGCTAGAATCGATGAAAACAAATGTACAGCTTGCTTAGCCTGTGTGAAGGAGTGCTCCCAGGGAGCAATTGCTATTAGATATTGAGGGAAAAGATAATGATAATCTCTGTTGCCAGTGGGAAAGGAGGAACTGGTAAGACAACCGTTGCCACCAATCTTGCACTTTTCTTGTCTGCCGAAAGGATGCAAGATATCCTGTTTCTGGACTGTGATGTGGAGGAACCCAACTCCCATATTTTTTTAAAACCAAAGATAGAGAGAAGCCGACCGATAAGCCTGCTTGTCCCCGATGTTGACCAGAAGAAATGCACTTTCTGTGGAGAATGTGCTAAGGTCTGTGCCTATAATGCGATTGTGGTTTTGAAAAAAGAAGTGCTTACTTTTCCAGAGCTTTGCCACGGATGCGGAGGTTGCAGTTTGCTTTGTCCAGAGCATGCCATAAGTGAGAAGGAAAGACCAATAGGGGTCTTAGAGGAGGGAAGGGTAGGTTCAATAAAGTTTGTTCAAGGGCGACTCAATATCGGTGAGCCTATGGCTACCCCTCTGATCCGGGCGGTGAAGAAGATTATAAACTCTGATGGAATTACTCTCATTGATGTCCCTCCGGGAACCTCTTGTTCCGTGATTGAATCAATAAAAGGAAGCGATTTTTGCCTGCTGGTAACCGAGCCCACACCTTTTGGACTGCATGATCTTAAACTGGCAGTAGAGCTTTTGAAAAAACTTGAGATTAAGCATGGCGTCCTCATCAACCGGGCAGGTATTGGTGATGGAGGGGTCAAAGTTTATTGTCAAAAAGAGGAGGTGCCTATAATGGCTGAGATATCTTATGATAGAGATGTTGCAGTCCTTTACTCCTATGGCATTCCCATGTGGATAAATGGGGAGCGTTACCGAAAGAGCTTTCGAGATCTGTGGAATTTTATTTCGCAAAAAGCCAAAGGGATTTAAGTTACTTATTGCTCCTTACGCCAAGTGTGAGCTCTCATAATTCCGTTGATAATAGCTTCACTTTGAATGCAGGAGTTAAAAAGAGATGGGATTTTTAAAGAACTTATTCCACCGGCCACCGAAACCCGGCAAGCCTCGTCCTGTAGCGGATTGATTCTTTCGAGAGGAAGTGCTTGAATCTGATATTCCGGTAGTGGTGGATTTCTGGTCACCTCGATGTCCACCCTGTCAGGTTATGGGGGGACTTTTGGATGAGATTGGTCCGGATTATGCGGGACGGGTGCACATTTTTAAGTTAAACGTGGATCAGAATCCCGAAACTGCCATGCAATATCGAGTGCAAAACATCCCCACGGTGATCCTATTCAAAAAGGGAAGACCCGTGGATCGGATCGTGGGGCTTTTGCCATTGAAGCCCTTGCGAGCGAAACTGGACAACCTGGCTAGATCATACCGTTAGTTATGTCTTTATAATATCGAACAAGTTATTCAAAGCCAAGCGGGCGTGGAAAAGAGATGAAGCAAATAACTGTGATCAGTGGAAAGGGCGGCACCGGTAAGACCGTTATCACCGCATCCTTTGCGGCTTTAGCCCAAGACAAGGTATTGGCTGACTGTGATGTGGATGCTGCCGACCTTCATCTTCTGCTCCATCCTGCGATAAAAGAAACGCATGAATTTAAAGGGGGAATGAAAGCAATACTGAATGAAAAACTGTGCACAAATTGCGGCAGGTGCGTGGAGGTTTGCAGATTCGATGCCATCAGCCAGAAGGAAAACCAAATAACAATCGACCCCATTGCCTGCGAAGGCTGCGGCGTTTGTACCCTGATCTGTCCGGTTCAAGCCATCCAAATGGAAGAAAACCTTTGTGGGGAATGGTATATTTCGAATACAAAACATGGCCCCATGGTCCATGCCAAGTTGGGAATCGCGGAGGAAAATTCCGGGAAATTGGTTAGTGAGGTGAGACAAAACGCCAGACTAATCGCCGATAAAGATAGTTTGAATTTGGTGATCGTGGATGGTCCGCCGGGTATCGGGTGCCCGGTCATTGCCTCCATAACAGGAGTAGATCTGGTGACAGCGGTTACTGAACCAACCCTTTCAGCTATTTCCGACTTGGAGAGGGTGTTGAATCTTGCCCGCCATTTTAAAATAGAGCCAGTGGTTTTAATTAACAAATATGATATAAATTTAGAAAACACCGAAAAAATTGAAAAATTCTGCGAAGGAGAAAACATCCAGATCGTTGGGAAGATTCCCTTTGACCACACCTTTACCAAAGCCATGGTAGAAGGCAAAACGATCATAGACTACGGACATCCCGATCTGGTGGAAAGGATCCAAGATATCTGGGAAAATATCTCCGCTAGGATAAGAAAATGAGCAGAATGATCTATGGACCAGTTCCCTCACGGAGATTGGGGATTTCTCTGGGAGTGGACATCATACCTTATAAGACCTGCAGCTATGATTGCGTTTACTGCCAGTTAGGGAAAACCACAAATCAAACTAAACAGAGGGAATCTTTTGTCTCAGTTGACTCCATGATAAAAGAGATAAAGGAAGTGATAGACAAAAACAGCGACATTGATTACATAACATTCTCCGGCTCAGGTGAGCCCACATTAAATCAAGATATTGGAGAAATGATAGGAAGAGTAAAAAGCCTTACTCAAATTCCGGTGGCGGTGTTGACCAATGGATCCTTGTTATGGGATAAGACGGTTAGGGAGGATCTGGCTCAGGCAGACTTGATTATCCCCTCCGCAGACGCGGTTTCTGAAGAAATCTTTCAAAAAGTGAATCGTGCCATTGAAGGATTGAAGGTTAAGAAGATCCTTGAGGGAATAAAAGAGTTCTGCAAAGGATTCAAGGGGAAAATCTATCTGGAGATTATGTTGGTTAAAGGCGTCAATGATTCTGAAAGGGAAATCAGTAAGATCAACAGGTTTGTAAAGGACCTGAGGGTAGATGAAATTCAGCTCAATACGGTGGTTCGACCTCCGGGTGAACCAGGTGCAAATCCATTGAATCAAGAGGAACTAAACAAAGTCAAAGGTCTCTTTGATCCAAAATTAAAAGTGGATGTGATCGCCAATTTCAAGAGAGAAACGAGTAAGGCTTACCAAAAGGATCTGGAGCAGGCCATAATTGAGCTTTTAAAAAGAAGACCCACCAGAGGTGAAGAGATAACAGTCTCTTTAGGCGTTCATCACAATGAGATTGCCAAGTATCTCCAAATTCTGGAAGAAAAGAAAAAAATCAAAAGAGCAAAAATTAGAGACGAGTTAGGGGTATATTTTATTATCGCATGATGAAAGAAAAAAGAGCCAACCTTGCAGTTCTTGTTCTTGCCTGGTCTCCGGTATAAATGATAACACTTATTGGTCCATCGGATAGACAAGGAGATGGAGGCAGGAGTCAAAAAAGTGGAGGGGTGGCGAAAAACTAATATTAAGGAACTATGAAGATGCAGACAGAACATAAACCTGGCATTGAAGCGGCAAAAAATCTAGAAGGGATAAAACACCGTTTGGTGGTGATGAGTGGTAAAGGAGGTGTGGGGAAAAGCACAGTGGCTTCAAATCTTGCTATCGCATTATCTCTAAAAGGTTATGAAGTTGGTCTGTTAGATGTGGATATTCATGGACCCAGTATACCTAAAATGCTTGGCTTGGGAGGTAGAAAAATAACAAGGGAAGATGATGGCCTTTTACCGGTTTTTGCCATGCCAAATCTCATAGTGATGTCTATAGGTTTCCTGCTTCGTGAAGATGATGCTCCCGTGATATGGAGGGGTCCGCTTAAAATGGGTATCATTCGTCAATTTTTGGAGGAGGTGAATTGGGGTGATCTGGACTACCTTATCGTTGACCTTCCTCCAGGAACAGGAGACGAACCACTCAGCGTTGCTCAGTTGATGCCACAAAGTGATGCCATAATAGTTACGACTCCGCAGGATGTAGCACTTTTGAGCGTCCGCAAAAGCATAAATTTCGCTAAAACCCTGAAGATGAAAATCGTCGGTATAGTAGAAAATATGAGTGGCTTGACCTGTCCCCACTGTGGCAATAAGATAAATCTTTTCAAAACCGGTGGAGGGGAGAAAGCCGCTTCAGATTTCTCCATCCCATTTCTCGGCCAAATCCCGATAGATCCCGGGATTGTGGAGGAGGGAGACAAGGGAATACCATTCATCCTTTCACAAGACGATTCACCTGTGGTGAAGGCATTCAAGCAGATTGTGGAAAAGATAGAGAAAGAATATGAGGAAACCAGAAAGGAAGTTTGAAAATTCAAGCCAAAGATAATCAGAAAGGAGGTAATCAAACATGTTCGGATATGGAAGAGGAATACATAGAGGGAGATTTTGGCCGTATGCGCCAGTGAGTGCGCCGGAAGGATATACCTACATTGGACCCTGCCGGTGTGGTTCTGGGCCAGATGCATTTTATCAGGACAAAAGCGGCACGGTCGTCCACGCATCGCAACTTTTTCTCCGTGATGCTACACAAACCATTGCCACGGAAGACGCGGAAGCGGAGGTTAATCAGCTGAGGGCAGAAAAGGCAGATTTGGAGAAGAGAATAAAGGAGTTAGAGGAGCACCTTAAAACAAAGGAGAGGAAATCATGAAAATAGCCATCGCATCAGATGATGAGAAGACTATATCTTCCCATTTTGGAAGGACAAGGGGATTTGTAGTCTTTGAGGTGGAAGGTAGGGAGGTAAAGAATCAAGAATATCGCCCTAATACTTTCACCGGACATGCAGGGGGATTAGAAGGTGCAGGTCATGGAGTTGACCGACATGGACCAATTGTTTCTGCTCTTTCGGACTGCAAAGCAGCTATTTCTCACGGCATGGGCAGAAGGATTTACGATGATTTGAAGAATGCCGGGATTGAGGTCTTTGTGACGGATGAAACGGATGTGCGAAGAACCTTTGACTTATATGTGCAAGGAGGACTAACAAACCATCCTGAGCGCAGTTGCTCGCATGAACACGAGCGTTAAGAGCAATATCAGAAAGAGCATCAAACACAGTGTTATGCCTAAAACAGAGCCCTTTGAAAAACACGCCAGCCAGTATGAAGAATGGTTTGAGAGAAACAAGTTTGCCTATCAGTCGGAACTTCAGGCAATAAAGAAATTATTACCTGAGAGTGAAAACGGGATCGAAATCGGCGTGGGAAGTGGTCGTTTTGCGGCTCCACTTGGAATCAGACTTGGGCTTGATCCATCTAAAGAGATGAGGAAAATAGCCCAAAGGAGGGGGATTGAGGTCATAGATGGTGTGGCTGAAGCGATTCCTTTTGGTGATTCGCAGTTTGATTTCGTCTTAATGGTTACTACCCTTTGCTTTCTGGATGATATTGAAACAGCCCTCAAGGAAATACACAGAGTGCTGAAATCCGGTGGAAATATCATCATCGGCTTTATCAATGCGAACAGTCCAATGGGAAGGTTATATCAGCAGAAGAAGAATGACAATGTGTTTTACCGAGACGCAACCTTCTATTCGGTGGAAGAGGTTGTTGCTTACCTCAAGAATGCTGGCTTTACAGATTTCGATTTTAGGCAAACTCTCTTTCGCCCTTTAGCCGAGATACGAGACATTGAGTCAGTAAAAGAAGGTTATGGTGAAGGTTCATTCGTAGTGGTCAAGGCAACGAAATAAGATATTAAAGTGCGAAGTTTTATAGCGTGTATGCGGTTCGCTTCGCTTTCTACCACTTCGCAAAACCTGCTGTTACTATCAGTGAAGATAAGGGCTCTTGAATCCTTATTAGAGAACGAACCGTCTTGTGCGTTCGAACACAGACAGGTTAATTGCACGCTAAACTTTGGCAAAAATCGCTTTTGTCCGTATTTTGATTGTTTGCCGGAGCCTCTTCATCTGCCGTTTAGAAAATAGAACAAAGTTGTTAAAGTTATAACTCTCCAGAACTCAACCCCTTTTGTTCCCTTCTCTTGGTGAGAGAAGGGAAGGGGCTTGTTTTAACAGCCTTTTAAGAGGGGATGAGTTCAACCCTAACCTAAATTTGCCAAAGTTTAATTGCACGCTAATATGCTAAAAAGTTATGTCAGAACAAAACAAAGGGAACAAACTAAAATAAAGAGAGGACGAAATGATTAAAGAAAAATATTATCGCGATCCAGAAATGGGTATCGCCTACAAACTAAAAGAGGGAAATAATCTAGATAAAGAATTTGAGATAGAGAATTTTGTTTATCTGGACAACGCCTCTACTACTTACCCAAAACCATCAGAAGTATATGATTTTATGTATACTTTTTTCAAAACCTGTGGGGTGAGTCCTGGACGGTCAGAATGTGATGCTTCTAAAGAAGCGGGAAAATTGCTTTCTAAAACCCGTCAATCACTCACAAATTTTTTAGGAGGTTCAGATGCCAGTCGCTTGGTTTTTACCTATAATGCCACTGATTCTCTAAATATGATAATAAATGGCATTGTTAAGGAGGGTAGCCATGTAATTACCACCAATCTTGAACATAACTCTGTTATTCGTCCTCTACATCATCTAGCTAGAGAGAAAAGTATTGAGGTAGATTATGTTCCATTTGACAAAAACGGGTTTGTCCATCCTGATGAGTTTGAGAGAAAAATAAAAAAGACTACGGTATTAGTTATTATGAATCACGGTTCTAATGTAATAGGAACGGTGCAACCGGTGAAGGAAATAGGGAAGATCTGTCGTGAAAATTCTGTTGCGTTTGCTATAGATGCGTCCCAAACAGCCGGAGTAGTGCCTATTGATGTGAAGGAGATGAATATTGATATTGTAGCCTTTACGGGTCATAAATCACTCCTTGGGCCAATGGGTATTGGAGGACTTTATCTTAGAGAAGGGATTGATATTGAACCCAGTCGTTTTGGTGGAACTGGTGTGAGTTCAGAAGAACGGTTTCAACCCCGAGAATATCCTCACAGATTAGAATGTGGTACTACTAATATGTTGGGTGTAGCGGGTCTGTATATGGGTCAAAAGTATATCACTCAGCAGGGACTTGAGAACATTCACCAAAAAGAAATGAGCCTCCTGAAATTACTCTGTGAAGGACTTAAAGAAATAAAAGGAGTTAAACTATATTGTGCGGATTCATTAAAAGACCATATTGCCGTTCTATCTTTCGATATCAATGGCTACAATCCGGTTGATGTTGGTAACAGGCTCAATATAGATTACAATATATGTTCACGAACAGGGTTACATTGTGCTCCACTGGTCCATGAGCAACTCGGGACTTTCCCAACTGGGACAGTGCGATTTGGACTCGGTCCATTCAATACAGAAGAAGAAATCCTCTATGCTATTAAGGGAATTAGGGAAATTGCCACCAGATGAACCATTCCCCCCCGATTTCGCCTCGGGGTCAGAGCATTAGGTCTTTTTTTCTTGATGGTATAGAAAATTATATAAGCACAGATAATCGCAAGATTTAAAAGCAACAGATGATCGCAGACAAAAAACACAGATGGTTTAAATACAATCTGTGATTATCTGCATCCTTTAATCTGTGCTAATCTGTGCTTCGCCGAAGGCGAGATTTTCCTTGACAAAAAATGGATTTTTTTGTTATGATATTATTGCAAAAGATTTGCAATAACTTTAATAAATATAGTAGCGAGCCCGGTTAGAAATACCATCTACACAAAAGTATATAGCAAAATTTCTAGCGGGGCGAGTAGAGAGCAGCCTCGCCTTCGGGGGGACGGTTATCTTGGAGTATCGGAAATTCAATAATTTTTTAACCACGGATTAAACGGATTAGACGAATTGGAAATCCGTGTTAATTCCTGCCCCGATGTTACATCGGGGTGAATGTAATCTGTGGTTTCATATGTTCCCGTCTAGGAAATTCAAAAATCAAAAATTAAATATCAAAATTAAGGAACAAAAATATTTTTCTTAAGAATAAATTCCACAATTTTGATTTTTACCTTTTGATATTTGCATTTTAGCACGAGCGTAAGCGAGTGCTTATCTTGTATTCAACCATTAACCTATGAGGAGAATAAACTATGTCAACATACAATCAATCGTCAATCGCTCTCGACAAGCCGACCTTAGCACTTTGGGGTATTCGAGCCATCGCTTTTCAAGTCCTACTAATCGCTGCAGCAGTTGTTCTACCTGTCGTCTCCCACTTGTTTGGCGCTCCTGTCAGATTTCTTCTCCCAATGCACTGGCCTGTGATATTAGCCGGCTTGGTCTACGGCTGGCGTGCTGGAATTCTAACTGGTGCACTCGCTCCAATCGTCAGTTATTTTCTTTCAGGTCTCCCTTTACCCAACATCCTCCCATCAATGACGGTGGAGTTGCTAACTTACGGCTTAGTGACAGGACTTCTTCGAGAGCTCGTGCGTTTTAACCCATTCTTCTCTGTGGCAATCGCTTTAGTGCTTGGAAGAATTGTTTTCATCCTGTCCGTTCGGTTCGGAACTTCAGTGACAACAAGTCATCTTGATTATTTCCGAGCAGCGTTGACACCCGGAATAATCGCTGCTTTTCTTCAAATCGCTTTGCTTCCGTTCCTCGCTAAATGGTGGATCAGGCAAGAACGGCGCACCAGAAAGAATAATTGCGAGGATACTAATGAGCACCGTCATTGACCAATTGAAGAACCTTCTGCCATTTGTTCTTTCGCTGCCAGACGATGACATCAAGTATCACGACATTCTCAAATCAACTCAAAGTGTTACGATGCAATCCGGCCTCGTCAGCCTTCAACCTGGTCAGGATGTCGGTTCGCACACAACTGGTAAACACGAAGAACTATTAATAATACTTGATGGCATCGGTGAAGTTGAACTAGAGGGTCTCGGTCGGCAGAGAATTCAGAAAGGTTGTGTCGCTTACATTCCTCCCGCTACCCAACACAATGTATTCAACGTTGGCATTTATCCGCTTCGTTACTTATGGATTGTCTCACGGGTGCAGTAGCTGGAATGTCGAAAAGCCATTTTGCGCCTGCAGCTAACAGCAGTAGCAACGACGCTCCCTTTATGATAAGAGAAGATTGTAGCGGCCGCTCAATGTGCCGCCTTCACAGAAAATTGGTCGTTTATTCTTCGGCGGCACACTGCTTTACTACTGCAAACGTTATATGAAATTCTGAACCCTGCCTTTAAGCCGGATTTTCAGGGAGAAAGGATCATTTATCATAGAACCTAAAGAAGATAGTTGCATATTCACTGCTACTCTTTCCTTTAGATTTAGTTGGTTAATTTCAATATTTTTCAAGGAAATAATAGACGCTGTTAAAAAACATATGAAAGAAGAGGGAGAAACCCTAAAAAGGTTATTAGAAAAGCGATAAAAATACGATCACTCTAAAGGACTCAATAGAAATAAGGGCAACGCCTGAAAAAATTTTTGATTGGTTTAGAAATCTTGATAAGCATTTTACGGAATGGCATCCTAATCATACGAAATTCGACAAAGTGACTGGTGGTATGGATGAAGGGGACGTGGTTTACTTTGAAGAATGCGTCAGCGGAGTTTGGTATAAAGTTAAATGCAAGATTACTAAGATAGAAAAAAGTAAGAGCACTTGGGAAATTGAAGTTAAAAGTTTAGC
>JBFLXN010000065.1:0-13623 GCA_040755715.1 Candidatus Edwardsiibacteriota bacterium | reverse complement strand
TTTGCTTGGGTCAGACAACGTAATCGTCAGAAAGCAACCGTTTCCTGGCAGTTTACAAAGAACATTGCTCGTAAGAAACTTAACAGGTTCTATTACAATATCAAAAATTAGTGTCACAAAGCACTAGGCTAATATAGGAGGTAATCTGTGATGGATTTCATACCGATTGAAGATTTAGACACTTTTGCCGAAAATAAATATGAAGCTATTATAATAGCGGCCAAAGAGGCGAGACGGCTTAATATACTCAAAAAGGAAGGTAAGATTGAAGGAAATCTGAAACCTACTATTTTAGCTCTTAAGAAACTAAAAGAAGGCAAATTGAAGTACAAATATGAAAAATCAAACGAAGACAAATAATTTAGCCGGCACAATTATTTTAGGTGTCACGGGAAGCATCGCCGCCTATAAAGCCTTGGAAATTACTAGCCGCTTTCGCCAGAAAAATTTTTCGGTTGTCGTCGTAATGACTGAAGCCGCTAAAAAATTCGTAAAGCCTTTGTCTTTTGAGACGATTTCTCAGAATCCGGTGGCGTCTGAACTTTTTCCAAAGAAAAGAGAAAAAGAACTTTTGCATATTGGATTAGCAGAATTAGCTGATTTAGTGCTAATTGCTCCTGCTACTGCCAATGTGATTGGCAAAATTGCTAATGGTATTGCTGACGATTTATTGACTTCAGTGGTGATGGCTACCAAAGCCCCTATTTTGATAGCACCGGCAATGAATGCCGGAATGTGGCAAAACCCTATTGTTCAAGAAAATATAGTTAAATTGAAACAATTAGGATATTACTTCTTGGAGCCAGAAAAGGGATGGTTGGCGTGTGGTAAAGAAGGACAAGGGAGATTAGTTGAACCATCCAAAATTGTGGACGAAGCTTTGGCTCTTCTTTTAAACAAGAAAGACCTTGCAGGCAAGAAAGTTTTGATAACCGCTGGCCGGACAGAAGAAGCTATAGACCCCGTGCGCTATATTTCTAATCGTTCAAGTGGTAAAATGGGTTATGCCTTCGCCGAAGTTGCCCAAAATAGAGGGGCAAAGGTAACATTAATTAGTGGAGCAAGTTCTGTTACCCCCCCCGCAAATATAAAAATTGTTTGGACAAAGACAACTGAAGAGATGAGACAAGCAGTTTTTAATTTATTACCTCAAGCTGATGCCCTAATTATGTCAGCCGCAGTGGCTGACTATCGCCCCAAACTTTCAAAAGATACAAAAATCAAAAGGGAAGAAAAAAAACTTGTTATAGAATTAGAACCGACATCTGATATTATTAAAGAAGCCGTATCAAAAAAGAAAAAAAATACTGTAGTAATTGGATTCGCCTTGGAAACGGAAAACCATCTGAAAAATGCTAAAAGAAAACTCAAAGAAAAAGGAATGGACCTAGTAGTAGTGAATGACATTTCGGCGTTTGAAGGTGAAAATAGTAAGGTTACATTGCTTAGTTCTTCGGGTGAGGTTGAAGAATTACCTGAATTGCCTAAGAAAGAAGTAGCCACAAAAATTTTAGATAAACTTTTAAAACTATTTGAGGGAAAGGAAAAACTATGAAAGAGATAATTCAGACCAATCAAGCCCCGGCCGCCATCGGACCTTATAGTCAAGCAATAAAGGCTGGACCATTTATCTTTACCGCAGGGCAGATTCCTTTGAACTCTCTTACTGGGAAAATGGTCAAAGGTGATATTAAATTACAAACGAAACAAGTTTTGGAGAATCTAAAAGCAATTTTGAAAAAGGGAGGAACAGACCTTCAACAAGTGGTAAAAACGACTATTTATCTCATTGACTTACAGGATTTTTCGGCTGTGAATGAAGTATATAGTGAGTATTTTCAGGAATGTCCACCAGCTCGTTCTACTGTTCAGGTAAGTAAACTGCCAAAAGAGGCAAAAATAGAAATTGAAGTAATTGCTTTAACCAGTAATGTTTAGAAAAACTTTTTTGTTATTTTTTGTTTTTCTTTGTCTCTCACCTCAAACAGTGAAATTGGAAGAACAAAAAGAAAAACAAAAATCGCCATATCTGGCCCTCTTTCTTTCTGGAATTCTTCCCGCTGGAGGGCAGTTCTATAACAGAAATCATCTGAAAGCTGCTTTCTTTCTTCCACTTCAAAGTGGATTGGTAATTGGTACTTTGGTTGAAAACAAAAGAGTGAACAAGAGCTGGCAGCAATACCAGAATACAGATTCAATGTCTGATTATGAAAGATACTCTGAGTCTTACGAGAAAAGGCAAAACTTACTTTGGTGGACAGGAGTAGTCTGGGCTCTTTCAATGGCTGATGCCTATATTTCCGCTCACTTTTATCACTTTAACGAGGGGAGCGAACTCATTCTTTTGCCTGATAAAAAAGAAATTAAACTTTGTCTTTTAAGATTTTAGAGGTAAGATATATGACCAGTTTACAAACACTCATTTTGCCTGCCGCAATTTCTTTAATCTTATATCTATTTTTGACAGTCTTACAGAGACCTCTTCATCGGATAAGACTTTTGAGGAAAATTAAGCTTCCTCTCAATCTTATTTTCTTAGTCTTCGCCATACAACTTTTTTTACATTTTTCAAAATTATCTGTCCATTCAAAAGTTTCTCTCTGGTTAGATGCTCTGTTGGTGCTGTTCTTCTTCTACTTAGGTATAAGATTGGCAGATACTTATTTGTTTGAATTTTTTTTGACGCCGAGAAAGAGAGCTCAAATTCCTCTTCTTTTGCGAGATATTATTCGTTGGTGTTTGGTAATTATTGCTTTTTTCTTGATTCTCAATGTGATGTTGGGTATTAATCTTGGTCCTTTAGTAATAACCTCGGCCGCTCTTACAGTTATTTTAGGATTGGCTCTTCAGGAAACCCTGGGCAACCTTTTCTCGGGAATTTCGCTTAATCTTGAACGTCCTTTTGAAATTGGTGATTGGATTACTATTGGAGGACATACGGGTTGTGTAGTAGATATGAGTTGGCGGGCCACTAAAATCAGAACTTTTAGCAATGATTATATCCTTATTCCTAATGCGAGTATTGCTAAACAGGAAATTATTAACTATTATGTTCCAGACAAAATCCATGCGCGCTTTTTAAAAATCGGTGTAAGTTATGAGGCGGTTCCCAATGAAGTAAAAAAGGCAATTCTTGAGGCAATCAATGAAACAAAAGGAATTCTCAAAAAACCTTCTCCAATTATCCGGTTAGTGGATTATGGGGATTTTTCCATTAGCTATTCTATTGAAATCTGGATTCAGGATTTTCCTCACTATCGCGAGATTGAAGATGAACTTATGACAAAACTCTGGTATCGTTTTAAGAGAGAAGGAATAACTATTCCTTTTCCTATCCGTAATGTTAACTTGCAGTATATTTCTGAAAGAAGGAAAGAGGAAACAAGGAAGGCTTTAATAGAACAAATCGTTTTGCGACTTACGCCGATTGAAATTTTCTCCCTTCTTTCTTCAGAGGAAATGACTAAATTAGCCGAAGCAGTGATAGTAAAGCACTACGCCGCCCGAGAGATTCTTGTCCATCAAGGAGAATCGGCTGATTCCTTCTATGTGATTAATAAAGGAAAAGTAGATGTTTCAGTGAGTGATCCACAAGGGAGAACCACCAGTGTGGCTCAGTTAGGACCCGACGCCTTTTTCGGTGAAATGTCACTCTTGACTGGAGAAAAACGGGCCGCTACTATTACTGCTTTAGAAGATACTGAAGTCTTGGTTATCAATAAAGAAAGCTTTCGTCAAATTCTGAACGAGAATCCGCAAATAGCCGAGTCTCTTTCAAAAGTGATGGAAAAACGACAAAGAGAAAATTTAGAAAAAATGACGAAAATAAAGGAACTCACTCCTGAGCAAAAAGCCGCTATCTCTTCAGACAGTATCCTGAAAAAAATTCGCACCTTTTTTGAATTATAAGACCAACTATAAATGATAACGGCGATAAGGAAATTCGATTACAGCGATAGAGACCCAATAACTAATGCGGTGTGAAGTGGCACGATTGATATTATCGCTGTCATCGGTAAAATCATCGCCGTAATCATATTATACGAGGAGGGAAAAGTGAAATTTCAAAACTATATGGAAATAATTGTGGAACAAGAAATTGAAAGAGTTTTAAGAAAAAGAACCGATGTCTGTAAATGTGAGCTCTGTCAGTTGGACATTATGGCCCATGCTTTGAGTCACCTAACGCCACGTTATATTGTTACAGATGTCGGCCACGCCCATACGATGTTAGATGTTCATCGGGGTCAGTTAATTGCTGAGGCGACTATGGCTCTCTTAAAAGCTATTGACGCCGTCTCTAAAAAACCAAGACATCCCATATCAAAAGAATAATAACCAATAAACCAAATTCCAAGCTCCAAACCCATTTGGGTATTGATGTTGACTATCAGTAGTTGAAGTTTATTTGGTTATTGGTGATTGAAATTCTTATGGATTTCACAGAATTAACAGCACCAGAACTTAGGTGTCTTCTGCAAAAAAAAGAAATTACTGCCAGGGAAGTGACTATTTTTTTTCTCCAGCGATGTAAAGAAATAAATCCTAAATTGAATGCTTATCTTGCTTTGTTTGAAGAAGAGGCACTAAAACAGGCGCAGATGGTTGACCGTAAGATTAAAGAGAAGGAACCTCTGGGACTTCTGGCCGGGATACCCTTAGCCATTAAGGATAACATCTGCCTCAAAGATTTTGTGACGAGCTGTGCTTCTAAGATTTTAGAAAATTTTTATTCTCCCTATAATGCTACCGTGATTGACAGAATAAGAACTCAAGATGCTATTATCTTGGGTAAGACTAATATGGATGAATTTGCTATGGGTTCTTCTAATGAAAATTCATATTTCGGACCAGTCCGCAATCCTTGGGACCTTTCTAAAGTTCCCGGCGGGTCTAGTGGTGGCTCAGCGGCTGTGGTAGCAAGTGATTTAGCTCTCGCGGCCTTGGGTTCTGATACTGGCGGTTCAATTAGACAGCCGGCGAGTTTTTGCGGAGTGGTAGGATTGAAACCCACTTACGGACGTGTCTCCCGTTATGGATTAGTAGCCTTTGCTTCTTCCTTAGACCAAATCGGCCCAATTAGTAAGAATGTGAAGGATTGTGCTTTACTCCTACAAGTAATTGCTGGACAGGATGTAAATGATTCTACTTCAGTCAATTTAGCTGTACCAGATTTTTTAAGTTGTCTTGATGGCAATATTAGAGGGCTGAAAATTGGTGTTCCGAAAGAATATTTTTCTGCCACAGGCAGAGAAGGAATTGAACCCGATGTGGAAAGAGCAGTAAAAAAGGCAATTTTAGACCTTGAGTCATTAGGAGTAAGAGTAGAAGAGATTTCATTGCCTCACACAGAATATGCGATTGCCGTTTATTATTTAGTTGCTACTGCTGAAGCCTCATCAAATCTGGCACGGTATGACGGGGTCCGCTATGGCTATCGATCCTCTAATCATACGAATCTTTTAGAAATGTATAAAAATTCAAGAAGTGAAGGTTTTGGAACCGAAGTGAAGAGGCGAATTATGTTGGGCACCTATGCCTTGAGTTCTGGTTATTACGAAGCCTATTACCAGAAAGCCCAGCAAGTAAGGGCATTGATTAGAAAAGATTTTGAAGAGGCGTTCAAAAAGGTAGATTGCTTGGTAACTCCCACTTCTCCTACGGTGGCGTTTAAATTTGGCGAACGTGTGGAAGACCCTCTTTCAATGTATCTGGCTGATGTTTTTACTGTTTCGGTTAATTTAGCGGGGTTGCCTGCTATTTCTATTCCTTGCGGTTTTTCAGAAAATGAGCTACCGGTTGGCTGGCAGATTATCGGCAAATTATTTGATGAAGAAACCGTGCTTAAAGTTGCCTACGCCTACGAACAAACTACAGAGTGGCACAAGAAAAAAACTTGCGGCTTAGGAATCTGAATAAAGCCATAGAATTTCACAGAATAACACAGAGTAAATAGAAATTCATAGAAATTTTTGGAAACTTGTGGAAATTTATTGTTCTTTACTACAAGTTTCTATCAATTTCAATAAATTTCTATCAGTTTCCGTATTTCTCTGTGTCAATCTGTGGCTAAATATCCTAAGAAATGTCTCTTGAAGCAGTCATTGGATTAGAGGTTCATGCCCAGCTTCTAACGCAATCTAAAATGTTTTGCAGTTGCAGAACTATTTATGGCGCAGAACCCAATACTCAGACTTGTCCCATTTGTCTTGGGATGCCAGGCACTCTTCCAGTTATTAATCGCGGTGCGGTAGAACTAGCTATCTATACTGCCTTAGCCTTACATTGTCAAATTGCAACAGTTTCTCAATTTGCTCGCAAAAACTATTTTTATCCTGATCTTCCTAAAGGTTATCAAATCACTCAATACCAAGAACCGCTAGCCACTAATGGTTTTCTTAAGATTAAAATCAATGAAGTATTTAAAAAAATACGGATTAACCGGTTACAATTAGAAGAAGATGCTGGAAAATCTTTACATAGCGAAGATACAAAGATGCTTGCCCGTCGACCTACCTGCAAAGTGCAGGGCGGGGAAGATAGCTTGGTGGATTTAAATCGCTGTGGCGTGCCTTTAATGGAAATTATTACTGAACCGGACCTTCGTTCTCCTCAAGAAGCAAAGATTTTCCTTTTGACTTTACGACAACTTCTACAATATTTAGAAGTCTGTGATGGAGATCTGGAGAAAGGCTCTTTTCGTTGTGATGTAAATGTTTCTCTGCGTCGTTCAGGAACAAAAGAGTTGGGAATTAGAACAGAGGCAAAAAACCTTAATTCTTTTCGGGGAGTAGAGCGAACACTTCTCTTTGAAATAGAAAGACAAAGAAAAATTCTTGAATCAGGTGGAAAGATTATTCAAGAAACACTTCAATGGGATGAAAAGAGTGAAGCTGCTCTGCCAGCTAGAAGTAAAGAAGAAGCCCACGATTACCGCTATTTTCCAGAACCTGATTTAGTGGAATTGCAGATAGACACAAATTGGGTCAAAAATATTGAGAAGAAAATTCCCGAGTTGCCAGAAGAAATTCAAGAACGATTTAAGAAAACTTATAAACTTCCTGACTATGATGTGGAGATACTCACCCAGACAAAGGCACTGGCTTGTTATTTTGAAGAATGCGTAAAACAATATCCAGATGCAAAAATAGTGAGCAATTGGTTGATGACCGAAGTTTTGGCAATACTTAAAGAGAAAAAAATAAGTCTTGATAATTTTTTGGTAAAGCCGATAGATCTGACTGAAATGTTTGAGTTAATAGAGCAAGGAGAAATTACAAGGACAAGCGCAAAAACTCTATTTAGAGAAATGGCCAAAACTGGAGAGAAGGCAAGTTTATTGAGGAAGAAATTAGGTCTTGGACAAATTAGTGATGCAAGAGAAATTGAAAATATAGTAGAGAAGGTTCTACAAAAGCAGCCAGAAGAAATTAAACGATATTTACAAGGGAAAACTCAATTATTGACCTTTTTCATAGGACAGATAATGAAAGAAACACAGGGGAAGGCTGACCCTAAGCTAGTCAACGAGGTCTTGAACAAACGACTAAAAGAACTAGCGGGAAAATATTGACAAAAAGGGAAAAACTATGATATATTATAAATGTCTAGAATTTGAACTAAAATAAGAAATAATTTTGTAATCTTCGCATTTCCGTGGTTAAATTAAAAAGAGAAGGGGGAAAATGTCTTTTTTTATCTCTTTCCAGCCATCAGTGTTGTCTTTAGATTATGATTTTGAAGAACTACTAACGCTCTTAGGAAGTATTGATAGTCCTTTGGTAATGGAGTGGTTGGAAAGTCGCACTGGAAGAAATTTTACCATGGAGGAATTCTTCAAATTCCTAGAGTCTATTGAGGATGATGAAGTAAAAGATTGGTTTTGGGCACATCGCCAGGAATTTTTAGCCTTGATGTTTAAAACCAATTTCAATTTTGCTCAAGGAAAAATTTTCAATGACAAAGAAGGTTGGAAAAAAATTCTTTTCCTGACACCAAGCGACTCAAAGAATAACAAAAGATAGTTTTTCAACCTAAAGAAATACTTGATATTTACTCCCGGATTTTGATATAATGCTATAAGTGGATGAGACTATAAAGCATCAGGAAAGTTGTCCTGTAAAGAAAGAAGATTTCTAAAGAGAAAAAAGGAGGTTCTAATGCGTTATCCAAAATTAACTATCATCGGTGGTTTGTTAGTCTTGGCCATTGCTTCTTCCACTGATGGTTCAGTGGATGGAAATGCTGGAACAAGCAGTTTTTCGTTTCTGAAGATTGGGATAGGAGCCAGGCCTATGGCTATGGGGGGGGCATTTGTCGCTCTGAGTGAGGATGTCACCGGTTCATTCTGGAACCCTGCCGGATTGGCACTTTTACGCACTCGTCAGGGAACCAGTGGCTATTTGAACTATGTGGTAGGCGTTAAATGCGGCTATCTTGCTTATGCCCAACCATTTGATAAGATGAGCACTATCGGTTTAACTCTGCAATATCTTTCAGTCGGCTCAATGGCAGAGATGGATGCCTCAGGGAAAAAAATCAGAGATTTTTCTCCTAGCGACTTGGCAGTAAATATTTCCTATGCTTATATCCTTCAGGAAGATATTTTTTTAGGTGGAAATCTCAAGTATCTTCAGGAATCAATTTCAAAATATAAAGCCAGCGGTTTGGCCATTGACTTAGGTGCAATTTATGAAACTAATTTCAAGGGAGTGACTGTCGGTGCCTGCCTACAGAACTTGGGTAAAAAGACCAAAGCTTTCGTCACTGAAAAGGAAAAACTTCCTACCGGAATAAGTGTAGGAGTTGGCTATAGACCTAAAGCAACTAAAGTAGCTCTGGCTATGGATATAGTTAAGCCTATGGATAACAAATTCAATCTTCGTCTTGGTGGTGAATATCAGATTAACGAATTTATTGCCATTAGAGGTGGTTACGATTCAAGGGGCTCTGATTTGAAGACAGGCTCTGATATTGACGATTTTGCCGGGCTGTCTTGTGGCTTTGGGTTAAAATGGAAAAAATACACTTTTGATTATGCTTTTGCTCCATATGCCGAGTTAGGAAACACCCATTGGATTTCCTTGTCAGCGCGGTTCTAATTTCTTTGAATTATGCCTCTTGAGTCGGTCATCCATATTCTTCTAATAGCGCTTTCGCACTTCTCTTACCTGGCAATTTTTATTTTTCTCCTTCTTCTCTCACTCGGTCTTGCCATTTCTGAAGATGTGGCACTTTTAATTATCGGCTATTTAGTAGCCAAAGGCTATATTGCAATGGTTCCTACCTTAGCCGTGGCTTTGGCTGGTATAGGAGCAAGCGATGCCATAACTTATCTTATCGGATATTTATTGGGTGGGTCTTTACTTAGAAATAAATGGTTACTGAAAATTGTTAAACCTCATCGTGTTGAAAAAGGAGAGCGCTGGTTTGCTAGATGGGGCGAAAAGGCAATATTTGTTGCCAGATTTATTATTGGTGTGAGATTTCAGGTCTTCGTTACCGCTGGAATGATGAGAATGAAATTTTTGCGTTTTCTTTTAGTGGACTCACTGGCGGCCTTGCTTTTCGTTCCTTTGATGATTCTTCTCGGCTACTTCTGCTCCAAGGATTTAGAAATAGTGGCAAAATGGATTTCGAGTTCTAGTCAAAGAATCTCAATCGTCGTAGCGGTATCCTTTTTTGTTTTTGTCATCTATAAATTATTAACCAAGAAAATGAAGAAGGTAGCTAAGACATGATTTTTGTCAAGGAAGAGCCACTCTACCTGGATAAAAATGAGAACGCCTACGGTCCTTCTCCAAAGTGTTCTTTTGTTTTGCGCCGGGCTTCAATGCGTCTCTTTAATTCCTATCCACGAGAGGCTGTTCATAAATTGAGACAGCGACTGAGTGAAAAGTTTCAAGTAGACGAAAGTCGGATAATGCTCGGTTATGGAAGCGAAGACATCTTGAAACAAGCCCTTTACTATGGACTCCTTCCGAGAAAAAGAAAAATTCTGTTGCCGAAACAGTCCTGGTGGTATTATAGAGGTCTGGCAGATGAATTGGATGCTGAAGTGGGCTATTATGAAATTAAAGAAGAAGAAACTCAATATACTGTAGACCTGAACGAGATTTTGAAAAGGGTAAAAGAAAGCCAGGCAAAGGTTGTTATCTTGTGTTCTCCCAATAATCCTACCGGTGATAATTGGAAGGTTTCTTACCTGGAAAAGTTTCTGGAAAACAATCCCAACTGTTTGGTTATCCTTGACCAAGCCTATTGGGGATTTGTCCCAGAAGATAATTCTTACTTGCAGAATTTTGTGGAGCGGTTTCCCCGGCTGGTCATCATTAGAAGTTTTTCAAAATATTACGCTTTAGCCGGAATTCGCATTGGATTTGCCTTCATTGGAGACCACTTCAAACTAGTGAAGAGATTTAACGAAAGGTATTTGGGATATAATCGTCTTTCAGAAGAGATGGCTTTAGCAGCAATATCCTCAGAAAATTATTATCAGCAAGTAGCCAAGAGAATTTTGAAAAACAACCGACAAATGATTAATGAGTTCAGAAAAATTGATGGAGTAAAAGCCTATGCAAGTGCGGCCAATTTTGTCTTTCTAAAGATTCTGAGAGCCGAGCTATTAGAAGCACTACAAAATGTTTTTGAAAAACAAACTATCATCGTAAAATTTCTCCTCAAAGACCCTTGGGAAAATAACCTGAGAATTACCACCGGCACTGAAAGACAGACCAATCGTCTACTGCGAGTGGTCAAACAAACAGCTCAGAAATTGGGACTTTATAATGGCTAAATTCAAAGACGAATTCCACAAGTCCCTCAAGGGAATTGATGGAGAAGAATATGTGGATACTTTTTTTTATCGCCCCTTGGGCTTTATTCTTGCCAAACTTTCTTCTTTGACGCCAATCACTCCTAATGGTATTTCTTTCTTGGTATTTTTAACTGGTCTCCTCACCACTTATTTCTTTTCTCGTGGGACCCCTTCCAAAATTCTTCTGGGCGGGATTCTTCTCCAGATAGTTAATGTTCTGGATTGTGCTGACGGACAGCTAGCCCGATTGAAGAATAGAGGAAACCAACTCGGTAGATTGATTGATGGACTTGTGGACTATTTAGTATTTTTTGGAATTTACCTTGGAATAGCCATTGGACTTTCTAAGTCTACAGGAAATCATTGGTATTGGCTCGTGGCCATCTTGGCGGGATTGAGTAATGCCTTACATTCAGCACTTTTTGATAATTATCGCCAGCGATTTATTGCTTATACCACGGGTGAAGTAAGAAAAAGACAGGATGAGTATGATGTCTTCTCCAAGAAATATTCTACCGCTAGTAACCTATTCTCAAGAATATTGATTGGTCTTTATCTAAGATATACAGAATTTCAGCAAATATTTGAAAGAGAAGTTTGGCAGGAGAGCAAAGATTTCGCTCAAATTTACTCTCAAAAAAATAGATTACTTGTCCGACTCTGGAGTTTTATAGGCTCTTCATTTCATATTGTTCTTGTTCTCATTATGGCTATTTTAGAAAGAATTGACCTTTATCTCTGGCTAACGGCGACAGTAATGAACATCTACGCTTTGGTCCTCTACATTGTCCAGTGGAATCACGACCGTATTTTTTATATGAAACGACGCAAATAATGGTACGTTGATAACAGTGATTAAATACCGATTACAGCGATAAAATCTTAAGAGTTCTATATCGTCGCAATCGTATTTACTATCGCCGTAATCGTAGATTTCTGAAAAATATGCAAGGATTAATTTTGGCGGCCGGGAATTCACGGCGACTGCAACCATTCACTAATAATATCCCAAAATGTCTCCTCCCAGTTGGAAAGGAAACAATCTTGGGCAGAACTCTAAAAGCCCTAGAGAATTACCCGATTAAGGAAATTGTTATAGTAGTTGGTTATCTTAAGGAAAAGATAAAAGAATATGCAAAAACAAAATTTAGTCATCTCAAAGTAAGATTTGTTACTAACAAAATTTATGCTCAAACAAATAATATTTACTCTCTTTGGTTAGCCAAGGAAATAATTCAAGATGATTTTTTAATGCTGGACAGCGATATCCTATTTCACCCGCAAATTATTGGCCGGCTTCTCTCGTCTAATTTCTCTAACGCACTGGCAATAAGAAAAGGTGAAATAGGCACAGAAGATATGAAAGTCAGTCTGAATGGAAGGAATCTGGTAAGAAAGATTTCAAAGACAATTCGTCCCAAAGAGGCTTCGGGGGAGTCCATTGGGATTGAACTTTTCTCAAGGAAAACCGCCAGAAGACTCTTTGAAATACTAGATCAAATGATCGAAAATGAAAGTCTTTCTGATGTTTTTTACGAAATGGCTTTTCAACGGTTGATTGAGCAGGGAATTGAAATTTACGGTATTGATGTGGGGAATTTACCTTGTATTGAAATAGATACTCTAAAAGACCTAAAATTTGCCAGAAACAAAATTACGCCTTTACTAGAAGAATCAAGGTGTTGATTTAACCACAGAGGGCACGGAGAAAACAGAGAATTTAATTCAAAATTAGCAATGCAAAATTAGCAATTATCAATTTGAAATACTAATTGTTAATTTTACATTGAATTTATTTCTTGGAGTATCGGAAATTCAATAATTTTTTAACCACGGATTAAACGGATTAGACGGTCTCGTCCTGAACGGTCTCGCCGTGAACGGATTTGAAATCCGTCTTAATCTGTGTAATCTGTGGTTCCATATGTTCATGAAAAACAGGATAGGAAATTTCTTCTTTCGCTATAGAAGTTATACACCCATACTACTTCTCTTACTTCTCTTGATTTTTGCAAATCCGTCTGTTCTTTCTTTTTTTTTCGGCTTATGCTTGGTAATTACCGGAGAATTGCTCCGAATTTGGGCGGTTGGTTATGCTGGTAGTGAGACGAGAACAGTTCAGGTGGGAGCTTCTCGTTTGGTGATAGACGGACCTTATGCTTATCTTCGTAATCCCCTCTATTTAGGTAATTTTATCTTAAGTTTAGGTTTTTGTATTATGGCTTGGGCGTGGATGCCCTGGCTGCTAATTATTTTTATACTAAGCTTTGTTATACAATATGGTTTTATTATTGCCTTGGAGGAGAATCACCTGCATAATAGATTTGGTGAAGAATATCATTGCTATGCCCAACAGGTTCCAAGATTTGTTCCTCGTTTCAGAGCATTTAACAAGAGAGTATCGCATCATTTTAGTTTGGTTCAAGTAGTGAAAACTGAAAAGAGAAGTCTACAGGCGATATTTCTGGTCACTTTAGCTATTTTAATTCGCTGGTGGCTGAGGTGGTAATGTTCAATTTAGCCACTGAATACACTGAGTTCACTGAATGTTTAACTATATAGAAACGCATAATTATTTGCACTTTTATCCCTATTTGTGTTAAACTGACTCCTGGAGACCATCCCTATCGGGAAATCTCTAAGGAGGCAGAGAATGGAACCTAAAAAGCAATGGAATGGACAAAGATCTTTTGGGCATCTCCAAAGAGCAATCATCCAAGCATGGAAAAGCAAAGATATAAGGCTTTGGAAGCGACTGAAAACCATTTGGATGTATTTGAGTGGGCAGACTCCGAATATCATCTGCA
>JBFLXN010000064.1:0-13697 GCA_040755715.1 Candidatus Edwardsiibacteriota bacterium | reverse complement strand
ACGGCATAGCTGAGGTCAGATTCTGGTGTAATAACAAACTTATCGATGTTCAAAGAGTAAAAATCAGTGATCTACAGCAGTTCACTTTTGAAGTTTAAATGGTTCACTTTTGAAATTTAGCTAACAGTATTGATTGTTGATTTGCCGCCAAAGATGTTTATTCTTCAGGAATAACTTCAACCTTTCGGTATTTTCTCACTCCTGTTCCTGCCGGAATCAAGCGGCCCACAATGACATTTTCCTTCAATCCTAAAAGTCGGTCGACCTTACCTTGAATAGCTGCTTCCGTCAGTACTCTGGTTGTTTCCTGAAAAGAGGCAGCTGAAACAAAACTGGAACTATTTAGTGCCGCTCTGGTAATACCCATAAGGAGTGATTGGAAGGTCGCCGGTTTGCCCCCCTTTTTTCTTACTTTCTCATTTTCTTCTTTCACCAATAATTTGTCAACGACATCACCTTCAATAAAGTTAGTATCTCCGGCATCTTCAATTTTTACTTTTTGCAACATCTGTCGGACAATTACTTCAATATGTTTATCATTGATTTGAACGCCTTGCAATCGGTAGACCTCCTGGATTTCGTTAGCCAAATATTGCTGAACTGCTGTCGCTCCTTTGATACGCAATATATCGTGTGGATCGATTACCCCTTCGGTTAGTTTGTCACCAGCTTTGACCCGATCGCCTTCACGCACATAGAGGTGTTTCCCATGAGGGATAGTATAGTATCTCTCTTCGCCAGTATCACTTTTCACGGCAATTGAGCGCACCCCTTTACTCAAGGAGCCAAAAACGACAACTCCATCAATTTCAGTTACTACTGCCGGATTGTGAGGTCTTCTGGCCTCTACCAGCTCCGCCACTCTGGGTAAGCCACCGGTAATATCTCTGGTCTTGGTAATTTCACGGGGGACTTTTGCTAAAAGATCTCCAGCCGAAACCAATTCGCCATCACGGACTATTATTCTCGCTCTCAGAGGAATAGGATAGGCCGCCACTTTTTTACCCCTCTTATCTAAAATTTCTATGTGGGGATAAAGACTCTTATCCTTTGATTCAATTAATACCCGTTGACGCAAGCCCGTAGTTTCATCAAGTTCCTCTCTGATAGTAACATCATCAATCATATCCACAAATTTGACTGTTCCTTCTACTTCCGTTAACACTAAGGTGCTATAGGGATCCCATTCAAAGATAATGTCACTTTGATTAACTTTGGATTTATCAGCTACTTTTACTACCGCTCCATAAGGAACATTATATCTCAACCGTACACCAGTCTTTTCTGCTGAGAGGATAATCTCCCCATCCCGATTCATTACCACTACTTCACCGCTCCGTTTGGTAACCGTGCGAATATGACGGTATTCAATAGTCCCAGTATGTTTAGCGGCCATTTTACTTTGAGCGGCAATCCTTGCGGCGGTGCCTCCGATATGGAATGTACGTAGAGTCAACTGGGTGCCTGGTTCACCAATACTCTGAGCGGCGATAATTCCTACCGCTTCACCGAGGTCAACCATTTTACCCGTAGCCAGATTTCTTCCATAACATTTACGACACAGGCCCCTTTTAGCCTCGCAGGTTAAAACTGAACGAATCTTCACTTTTTCTATTCCACATTCTTCAATTTCTTCAGCTGATTCTTCTTTAATCTCTTCTCCCGCCTTGACCAGCACTTCTTGAGTAATTAGGTTTATGATATCTTCCATGGCCACTCGACCTACAATTCGGTCTTTTAAAGATTCTATGATTTCTTCGCCTTCTTTAATGGGAGAAATATCTTGACCCAAAATGGTACCACAATCTTCTTCAGTGATGATAACATCTTGAGCCACATCCACCAATCTCCGAGTGAGATAACCCGCCTCTGAAGTCTTAAGGGCTGTATCGGCTAAACCCTTTCGCGCCCCATGAGTAGAGATAAAATATTCCACCACGGTCAATCCCTCTCTGAGACTGGCAATGACTGGTGTCTCAATAATTTCTCCTATTTGTCCCGTAATTCGCCTTTGCGGTTTAGCCATTAGCCCACGCATTCCAGAGAGTTGCCGTACTTGCTCTCTTGTGCCTCTGGAGCCAGAATCATGCATCATAAAAATTGGATTAAATCCCTGTTGGTCTTCTTCTAAGTGATGTAATAAAACATCATTCACCTCGTTATTGACATAGGTCCAGGTATCAATCACTTTATTATATCTTTCTCCGTCGGTAATGGCTCCCTTTTTATATTGTTCTTGAATTTTCTCTGCTACCTTATGTCCCTTTTTCACTAGTTCTTCTTTCTCTGGGGGAATAATCATATCTTCTATACCAATGGTCAATCCGGCTTTGGTAGCGTATTCAAAACCTAATTTTTTTATTTCATCCATAAACATAGCAGTCCGGTGGCTGCCGAACTTTCGAAAGGTTTCCGCGGCAATTTTGTCTAATGTTTTCTTAGAAAGAACCGTATTAATAAAACCAAATCCTGGTGGCACAATTTGATTAAAGATAACCCGACCAACGGTCGTTTCTACTTTCTCTTCTATTCCGAGACGTAATTTGATCTTGGCATGAAGTTCTACTTCTCCGGATTCATAGGCAATAATTACTTCTTGAGCATTGGCAAAATATTTGCCTTCGCCCTTTTCGCCAGGTCTCTCTTTAGTAAGATAATAGCAGCCAATGACAATGTCCTGTCTGGGTGTAGCGATTGGTCGTCCACTGGCAGGGGAAAGAATGTTGTTGGTTGAAAACATCAATACCTTAGCTTCCAATTGGGCTTCAACGGAGAGAGGCACATGCACAGCCATCTGGTCACCGTCAAAATCGGCGTTGAAGGCTTCACAAACCAAGGGATGAATTTTAATCGCTTTGCCTTCAATGAGTGTTGGTTCAAAGGCTTGAATACCGAGGCGATGCAAAGTGGGAGCTCGGTTAAGTAAAACCGGGTGGCCTTTCATAATCTCTTCTAGGATTTCCCACACACCAGGCTTTTCTTTCTCCAGCATTCTCTTGGCACCTTTAACGCCTTGAGCATAACCTTTTTCCTCAAGCTTTTTTAGAATAAGAGGTTTAAAGAGTTCCAGGGCCATATTCTTAGGCAAACCGCACTCACAAGGTTTTAAATCAGGACCGACCACGACTACTGATCGTCCTGAATAGTCAACCCTCTTTCCCAAAAGGTTCTGACGAAAGCGACCTTGTTTCCCACGAAGAATTTCCGAAAGTGATTTGAGTTCTCTATTTCCTTTTCCTCTTACCGCTTTTGCCCTTCGGCCATTATCAAATAGAGCGTCCACCGCTTCTTGAAGCATCCGCTTCTCATTCCGCAAGATGATTTCCGGTGCTTTCAATTCCAGAATCTTTTTTAATCGGTTGTTACGGGTAATCACCCGACGGTAAAGGTCGTTCAAATCTGAGGTGGCAAATCGTCCTCCTTCTAAAGGTACCAAAGGACGTAAATCTGGCGGAATTACCGGAATGACCTCAAGAATCATCCATTCTGGTCTATTCCCTGACTGGCGAAAGGCTTCCACAATCCGCAGCCGTTTAAGTGTTTCCTTTCTCGCTTCTAAAGCCGTTTCTATTTTAAGACGGGTTTTCAGTTCAGCCGAAAGTTCTTCTAGGTCTGTTTCTTGGAGTAAATCTCTAATAGCTTCTGCTCCCGTCTTAGCCACAAATTTTTCGCTCTTTTCGTATTCATAATATTGCTCTCCACTCAGGATCTCTTTTTTCTTAAGGAAAGTTGAACCGGGATTAATTACTAGATAAGATTCATAGTAGAGGATTCGTTCCAAATCCCGGATTGAAATATCTAATAAAGAACCTATGCGGGAAGGTATACTTCGAACAAACCAGATATGAGCCACAGGAACTGCCAACTCAATGTGTCCCGTTCTTTGTCTTCTCACTTTACTCTGAGTCACTTCCACCCCGCAGCGATCACAGATAACTCCTCGGTAGCGAATCTTTTTATATTTGCCACAATTGCATTCGTAATCCTTAACCGGACCAAAGATTTTTTCGCAAAAGAGTCCATCTTTTTCTGGCCTAAATGAACGGTAATTAATGGTTTCCGGTTTAACGACTTCACCGTGTGACCAACTCCGGATTGTTTCTGGTGAGGCTAGTTTAATTCGTATTGCTTCAAAATCCAGTGGTTTCTGCTCTTGGCCCCAAGGGGCGGAACCTTTGAAATCTCCAACATTGTGCAACATTTTATCGCTCACCTCTCATAAAAGGGAAATGGTAATGGGTTACGGTTAAGGGCTATGGTTATGATACTCCTTTCGGTCAATAAGTTTATTGGGTTTATTGAGTTCATTGAGTTTCTTGAGTTTTGTAACCCAAGAAACTATGTAAACCCAAAAAACTGTGCAAACTTTCTCAAGATTGACGATACGGGCTTCGTTACCCTAACCGATTGACAATCTTTTTGACGATACGAGCCTCGTAACCTTTCGCCCATAACCTAACCTTTTATCTACGATTCCTTCTCTAACTGCACATCTAAGCAAAGGCCTTGTAATTCTTTAACCATCACATTAAATGAAGCTGGCGTACCTGGTTCTGGTAAATTTTCGCCTTTTACAATAGCTTCGTAAACCCGTTGTCTCCCTTCCACATCATCTGATTTTACTGTCAAAATTTCCTGCAAGGTATGAGCGGCACCGTAAGCTTCCAAAGTCCAAACCTCCATTTCGCCAAAGCGCTGTCCACCAAAATGAGCCTTTCCTCCCAATGGTTGTTGAGTAACCAATGAATAAGGACCAATGGAGCGGGCATGAATTTTATCGTCTACCAAATGAGAGAGCTTCATTATATACATATAACCTACGGTTACCTCCTCATCAAATGGCTCACCGGTTATACCATCATAGAGAACAACCTTCCCATCTTCGGGGATATCAGCCTTTTTCATCTCTTCTTTGATTTCTGGCAAAGTGGCGCCGTCAAAGACTGGCGAAGCGACTTTCATCCCTAAAATTTTTGCCGCCCAACCCAAGTGGGTTTCCAAGATTTGTCCCACATTCATTCTTGAGGGCACCCCCAAGGGATTTAAAACAATGTCCACTGGAGTTCCATCAGCGAGGTAGGGCATATCCTCTTCCGGCACAATCTTAGCCACCACACCTTTATTTCCGTGTCTACCGGCCAATTTGTCACCAACCATCAGATGGCGCTTTCTGGCAATAAAGACTTTAATCATTTTAAGCACATCGGGTGGCAACCCGTCGCCTCCTTCAATCTTTGTATTTTCCATTTCTAATTCTAGTTTTACTTCCTTAATAGCGGCTTTGGCGGCTTCCATTATTTTGATGATTCTCTTTGTCTTGGCTCTGTCTTCAACAAATTCTTCTTCCAATTCAAGCTCTTCAAAGTTGAGTGAATCTAAGATTTCGGGAGTAAATTTCTGTCCTTTGCGCATCAGAATTCTTTCGCCTTTCCTAATCGTTTCTCCAGCAATTTCTCCTTTTAGGATTTCCTGAATTCTTCTATTCCTTTCTTGACGAATTTTAAAGATTTTCTTATCTGCCTCTTTTTTCAATATTTCCATTCTCTTCTTTTGTTCCTGAATTACCAGGCGATCCTGACTCCTCCTGGAGAAGACCTTGACATCAATTACAATACCTTCCATTCCTGAGGGAGCACGAAGTGAAGTGTCTTTGACATCCTCTGCTCTTTCCCCAAAGATAGCCCGCAAAAGTCTCATTTCGGGTGTCAATTCGGTTTCACCCTTAGGTGAAACTTTACCTACCAAAATATCTCCAGGTTCTACTCTGGCGCCGAGGTGGATGATGCCGTTTTCATCAAGATTTTTCAAGGCTTCTTCGCCAACATTAGGAATCTCTCTGGTAATTTCTTCCGGTCCCCTTTTGGTTTCTCTAACCACACATTCAAATGTCTCAATGTGAATAGAGGTAAAGCGGTCTCCTTTCACCATTTTTTCACTAACGACAATGGCATCTTCAAAATTATATCCCAGCCACGGCAAGAAAGCTACCAGAACGTTAACTCCTAGAGCCAATTCGCCACTCTCGGTAGCCGGACCATCGGCGAGCACCTGTCCCTTCTTAACCAGCTCGCCTTCTCTGACCAGTGGTCTTTGATGAATACAGGTATCCTGATTTGAGCGGCGAAATCTTATCAAAGAATAGCAGTCAAATTGATTTTCACCCAAAAAATCCTCTTCGTCTTTGTCAGGCTTTGTTGGTCTAACCAAAATCATGTCACCGGTGAGTTTTTCCACCATACCTTCTCTTCTGGCCAAAATCATTACTCCGGAATCCACGGCAATTTTTTCTTCCATGCCAGTGCCGACAACAGGAGCTTCTGGTTTCAATAATGGCACTGCTTGGCACTGCATATTTGAGCCCATCAAAGCCCGGTTAGCATCATTATGTTCTAAAAATGGAATCAAACTGGCGGAAAGGCTGACCATTTGGACAGGCGAAACATCCACATAATGAACTTCTTTCGGTGAAACATTTGGAAAGTCTCCGCGGCGGCGACAAAGGATGTTTTCCTTAACGAAATTCCCTGTTTCATCAATAGGGGTGTTCGCCTGAGCAATGGTGAACAAATCTTCTTCTTGGGCGGAAAGATATTTGATTTCTTCAAGAACTCTTCTGTCTTTTACTTTCCGATAAGGTGTCTCTATGAAACCCATTTCATTTATTCTGGCATAACTGGCTAACGAAGAAATTAGTCCGATATTGGGACCTTCTGGTGTCTCAATGGGGCAGATTCTGCCATAATGGGTATAGTGAACATCTCGCACTTCAAAACCGGCCCTTTCTCTGGTCAATCCTCCTGGTCCCAGAGCAGAAAGCCGACGCTTATGTCGCAAGTCAGCCAAGGGATTTGGTTGGTCAAGAAATTGGCTGAGTTGGCTTGAACCGAAGAAGGTGTTAATTACTGAAGTAATAATTCTTGAATTTACCAGTTCCTGAGGAGTAAGCGGTTGACTGTGATCTTGCGTCACCATTCTTTCTCTCACCACTCTGGCCATTCTGGACAAAGCCACTGAAAATTGATTGGCTAGGAGCTCTCCAACTGTCAAGATGCGACGATTACCTAAGTGGTCAATATCATCTGGTTCAATCTTACCATTCCGTAAATCCAAAAGATGTTTTATAACTACGATGAAATCTTTTTCTGTCAAAGTTATGATAGTCAGCGGTTCTTCCATCTTTAGTCTGAGATTCATTTGATATCTGCCTACTCTTTTTAGGTCATAGCGTTTTTTATCAAAAAAGAGTCTTTGAAAAAAGGCTCTGGCTATTTCAAAAGGAGGCAGAATTTCACCAGGATGAAGTAGATGGTAAATTCTGCTCAAAGCTTCTTCTTGAGTCTTCATCATTCCTTCTGTAGCAATGGTTTTGGAAATCACACACGGTTCCTTGACTGAATCAATATCCAGTATTTTTATTTTGTTTATCCCACTGACTCGCCAATTGGTCAACATCCCTTGAGTAATCTCTGTTCCGGCTCCACCGAGGATTTCTTGGGTCTGGGGATGTTTAACTTCTTCAGCTAAAATTTTACCCACTATTTTCTCCTCAACTCCTTCTTTAAGCTTCACTTCTATAGTGGGATAAAATTGTTGTAACAATTGAGAATCATTGATATAACCTAAAGCTCGCAAAAGGAGTGTAGCAGGGAATTTCCTCCTACGGTCAATTGAAACAGACAGAGTTTCATCCCGGTCAATAATGAATTTCACCCACGAACCACGATAGGGAATAATTTCAGCTGAATAAATTCTTCTACCACCGGGTAGAAATTCTTCATCAAAAAAGACACCTGGTGAGCGATGTAATTGACTTACTACTACCCGTTCAGCACCGTTGATGATAAAACTGCCCGTTTCGGTCATCAGTGGAATATCTCCCAAATAGACATCGTTTTCCACTACTTCTCTCGGTTTACCTTCCTCTCTAATTACCAATCTAAGAATAGCTCGCAGGGCGGCAGCGTAGGTTATATCCTGAGCCAAACATTCCTCTTTAGTATATTTTGGTTTTTGCAAATAAAAAGAGAGAAATTCCAACGAATAGTGTCCTTGTGGGTCTTCAATAGGAAAGATTTCTTTAAAGACTTCTTGTAATCCCACTTCCTTGCGCTTCTCTGGCGATACCTCTTCTTGGAGAAACTCCTTAAAAGACTTTAATTGACTCTCCAAGAGAGAAGGCAAAGGAACGATGACATTAATTTTGGAATAATTCTTGCGTTTATTTTGTCCCACTTTGAGACTCCTCTAAACGATAACGGTGACGGTTTGATGGTTACGAGGCTCGTTTCGTCTAAAGGCTACGGTTATGTGTTTAAAAAACCGCGACCTATCAACGATACGAGCCTCGTTACCGTAACCTATGGACTCTTATTTCAACTGCACCTGAGCGCCAGCGGCTTCTAATTGGGCTTTGATCTTTTCTGCTTCTTCTTTCGGGAGCCCTTCTTTAATAGGTTTTGGCGCTCCATCAACTAGGTCTTTGGCTTCTTTCAAGCCCAAGCTAGTGATAACTCTCACTTCTTTGATGACCTGGAGTTTTTTATCACCAGCGGCTAACAAGATAACGTCAAAGGCTGACTTTTCCTCCTCGGCCGCGGCTGGAGCTTGGACCACCGCTGTTGGAGCAGGAACAAAGGCCGCAGCTGGAGCGGCTGATTTAACACCAAATTTTTCTTCCAGTGTTTTTACTAATTCTGCTAATTCTAAGACTGTCATTGATTCAATCGCCTCTAAGACGATTTCTTTGGGTGATTTCTTAGTAGTCATTTTTACTTAACCTCCTTTAAAAAAGTTTTTAAACCACAGATTAACCCACGCACTAAAATTTGGTGCGGGGTTAACACGGAGACACACAGTTTAAATATTAAATTTTGTCTGTGTCTTTATCCACTTTATGTGTTCTTATTTCTTCCAAGGTGAAAAGAAAATTTCTAAGAATTCCCTGCAAGACCCCAACAAATTTCACTAATGGTGCTTGTAGTCCACTCACCACTTGAGAGAGAAGAACTGTCTTAGAAGGAAGTGTGGAAAGATTTTTTATTTCTTCAGGTGATAACAACCGTCCATCTGTAAATCCTGCTTTTATTTTGGGTTTTTCATATAGTTTGATAAAATCAAGGAGCACTTTCGCCGTGATAATTGGGTCTTCAACTCCAAAAACCAATCCTGTTGGACCGTCAAAGTAACTAACTAAAAGGTCATATCCAGTTTGTCTGGCCGCCAGAGAGGCAAAAGTATTCTTGGTCACCTGATAATCAATGCCTACCTGACGCATTTTCTTTCGTAATTCTGTAATCTGCGCTACATTAAGTCCAGTAAAGTCAGTCAGATAAACGACTTTCGCCTTTTTGAATTTTACAGTTAATGCTTCAATTTTATTCTCTTTCTCTAATTTAGGCATACTGGTTTCTCCCTGGTTTACTATGATGGTAAAAATTTATGGAAACTGAGAGAAACTTATTGAAATTTGTTGGCACTCATTGGATTTCTATTTATTTCTCTCAGTTTCAATCTATTTCTATAAATTTCTTCA
This sequence comes from Candidatus Edwardsiibacteriota bacterium, assembly GCA_040755715.1. Classification (GTDB taxonomy): domain Bacteria; phylum Edwardsbacteria; class AC1; order JBFLXN01; family JBFLXN01; genus JBFLXN01. The sequence goes on along the minus strand of JBFLXN010000064.1, from coordinate 4,165 downwards.
TTTCGTTTTACTGCTGGCTTCGGAAAGGTCAATCTTTATTCCGGGTCCCATAGTTGATGAAATGGTAATACTTTTAATGTAGGTTCCTTTTGCTGAAGAAGGTTTCGCCCGCACAATTTCAGTCAAAAGAACCCTCGTATTTTCTATTAGTTTATTTTCTTCAAAAGAAGCTTTACCTATAGGCACATTGATATTCCCGGTCTTGTCCACTCTATATTCAATCTTTCCCGCTTTTGCATCTTTCACCGCCTTGGCGACATCAAAAGTAACGGTGCCTGTTTTGGGGTTCGGCATCAAGCCTTTTGGCCCTAAAATCTTTCCTAGTTTACCGACTTGACTCATTAAATCCGGTGTAGCAATAATAACATCTATGTCCAGCCAGCCTTCTTGCAATTTTTTAAGATAGTCATCAGCCCCTACATAGTCAGCACCAGCCTCCTGGGCTTCTTTTTCTTTTTCGCCTTTGGCTAAAACCAAAACCTGCACCTTTTTGCCAGTCCCATGAGGCAGTAACACGGTTCCTCTTACCTGTTGGTCTGATTGTTTTGGGTCAATGCCGAGATGCATTGCCAGTTCTACTGTTTCGTCAAATCGCGCATTGGCAAGTTCTTTTACTAACTTTGCACCTTCTTCTAATTTATAGGTTTTTTCTTTCTCTATTTTTTTACTTATTTCCTGATATCTTTTACTGGACTTCATATTACTCCTCTTAATTCGCAGATTACGCAGAGAATACACAAATTACGAAACACAAACAGTGCTTTGTTAAATTTTGGCTCAAAATCTGCCTGGAAGCCTTCTGGCACAATAATATAAGCCTCTGAGGCACTTTTCTTGTGCTTTTGAGGATGCCCTGAAGCCCCGATTTATCGGGGCTTGGGCTGTCTTTCTTCCCGAACTTCGTTCGGGACAAGAGAAGAACAAGCCCAGAAGGCTTAAACGCTTGTCAGTGTTGATTTTCCTTCACTCCGTTCAGGATAAATCGTGCCAATTTTAGACAAAATTTTAACAAAGTCGTGCACAAATTTCGCGGAGAATCTGTGGTCTCTGTGAATTTTCTGTGTAATCTGCGAGTATTCTGTGCTTTCTGCGTATTCGTTAGTCAGGTGTGATTTCAATTCCCATACTTCTGGCAGTCCCTTCCACCATTCTGACGGCGGATTCTAAGGTATTAGCATTTAGGTCTAGCATCTTTTTTTGAGCAATTTCTTTCACCTGACTAGCTTTTACCTTACCAATCTTATTGCGATTTGGTTCCCCGGAGGCTTTAGCAATTCCAGCGGCTATCTTTAATAAGGTGGCGGCTGGTGGGGTCTTCGTGATAAAGGTAAAGGTTTTATCCTGATAGATGGAGATGACTACTGGAATGATTAGACCTTCCTGTCCTTGTGTTTTAGCATTAAAGGCTTTACAGAATTCCATAATGTTTAGACCATGCTGACCCAAGGCTGGTCCAACTGGCGGAGCTGGGGTAGCTTGACCGGCTGGAATCTGCAGTTTAACCATTGCCACAACTTTCTTAGCCATTATTTCCTCTCGTTTAATATGATTACAGCCCGTCTTTCACTCTGATGCCGGGTTGGCGGACAGGCGATAATTTTGACGATGCCGGCAATAACAACTTCTGTCCGTTGAAGTTCCCTACTTCAGAGAAAGGGGCTACAGTGCCTTCACTTGTAAGAAATCAAGTTCTATTGGTGTAGCTCTACCAAAGATAGTCACCATCACTCGTAATTTGCCGTGGAGAGAATCTATTTCTTCAATAGTGCCGACGAAATTAGTAAATGGTCCGTCAACTATTTTAACGCTCTCTCCCTTCTTAAAATGAATAGCATAGACTGACGGTTTTTCTCTTTCAACTTGGGATAAGATTTGTTCTACTTCAGTTCCTCTAAGTGGTTGTGGTTGTTTTTTGGTGCCTAAAAGTGGCATCACTCCCGGAGTAGTAGCAACCACTTGCCAGATCTCATCGGTAGGTTCTATTTCAATCAAGATATAAGTCGGAAAAAGTTGCTTGGTCACTTTTCCTCGTTTGCCTTTTTTAATCACGGTTATATCCTCAGTCGGAATGATTATCTTACCGAATTTTTCCTGCAGACTTTTAGTTTTAACCGTGTGTTCTATAGAATTTTTTACCTTCTCTTCGCACCCTGCATAGGTGCGAATAACATACCATTTCATTGCCATAGGTTTCTATCCAAAGATTGCGGTTATCAGTTTAGAAAGGGTAATATCTACAATTCCAATAAAAAGGGCGACCAATAAAGAAAGGACAATCACTACAATCGTTGATTGAAAGAGCTCGTCGCGGCGTGGCCAACTGACTTTGGTAAATTCAAGGTGCACTTCTTTAAAGAAATTGATTATTCTTTTCATTGCGTTTCACTCTACCAATTTCGCCACTGAATACACTGAACTCACTGGAACTATTATCTCAATCAATTTCGCCGTTGAATAGACACTAAATATAAATCACATTTTTTTCTTTAGCAAATGAATCTGTTTTATGTTTATCCGTGTTTACCTCGCACCTAGGCATAGGTGGGCGTGAATCAGTGGCTATTTTTATTCTCAAGAGCAGGTGAGGCAGGACTTGAACCCGCAACCACCGGTTTTGGAGACCGGTGCTCTAGCCAGTTGAGCTACTCACCTATCTGTTAAAATATCAAAAACACAAATCGCCATGCAAAAATCTTTTAAACATTTTGATATTTGGATTTGAAATATTATCTCGTCTCTTTATGCATTGTATGTTTATGGCACCAGGGGCAGAATTTCTTAAACTCCAGTCTATCAGGATGTTTCCGCTTATTTTTTCTGGTGGTATAGTTTCTTCTCTTGCATTCGCTGCAGGCTAAAGTAATAATTTCACGCATATCAAGTTCCCCCAAAAGTCAGAAAAATATACAGAAATTTGTTGAAATTGATAGAAACTGATGGAAATTTGTAGAAAATGAATAACAACAAATTTCAATAAATTTCTATCAATTTCTATAAGTTTCTGATTTATTTCGTGCTTTCGTGGTTAGGGTTTTGATTATACTTTTATTTCCGCATCTACCCCGGCAGGTAAATCCAATTTCATTAAGGCATCCATCGTCTGCGGTGTTGAATCCAAAATGTCTATCAGTCTCTTGTGGACTAAAATCTGAAACTGTTCTCTGGATTTCTTGTCCACATGACAGGAGCGATTGACCGTAAAGACACTGCGTTTTGTCGGTAATGGCACCGGGCCGGATACCTTTGCCCCAGTTCTCTTCACCGCCTGGACAATCTCTGAGGCTGACTGGTCTAAAAGAGCGTGGTCATAAGCTTTTAATTTAATCCGAATCTTCTGCATTTTGTTATTGAATCTTGTAACTTTTGGATTTGAAGATATATAACCACGAATTTCAGGAATTACACTAATTTGCTTTTTTCTCTTCCAGACGGGTCCTGCGGACAATCTAAAATTCGAGAAATTTGAATAATTTCGTGGTTGCTTTTCAAATTCCTGGGCCGGAATTTTCTCTTTTCTTAAAGCCCACGACCAGAATCGAACTGGTGACCCCGTCCTTACCAAGGACGTGCTCTACCGACTGAGCTACATGGGCGTGGTGCCGCAGGGCGGAATCGAACCGCCGACGCCAGGATTTTCAGTCCTGCGCTCTACCAACTGAGCTACCGCGGCTTTCTTGCGAAGGACCAAATTATATTCAAAAATAGCAGCTTTTGTTCTTGCCTTCTATTGAACCGCCGACGCTCCCGATGTTACATCGGGACGCTCTACCAACTGAGCTACCGCGGCTTTCTTGCGAAGGACCAAATTATATTCAAAAATAGCAGCTTTTGTTCTTGCCTTCTATTGAACCGCCAACGCTCCCGATGTTACATCGGGACGCTCTACCAACTGAGCTACCGCGGCTTTTTATTTATTATCAAAAACAGCATAAAACCAAAGACAAAATAATACCCTTTCCGCTAGCAATAAAATTGCTTTTAGGAAAATATTAATTATATCAAAAAATAATTATTTTTGTCAAGTATTTTCTTGGGGTATGTTAGTAGTTTTTTAAAAGTGCACACTTTACGAATTAAAAGTGCACACTTTGAAAATTAAAAGTGGACTATGTTTAGATCGGTATTTTTAATCCTTTGGACATCAATAAGTTTGTTATTGCACCAG
>JBFLXN010000063.1:0-13808 GCA_040755715.1 Candidatus Edwardsiibacteriota bacterium | reverse complement strand
GAAGAATAAGAAGTAAGTTGTCCAGGAACAAAGTGGTAATTTCCGGTATGATAGATGTCGTGATGGAACATCCCCCATTCAATATTCTTGGCATCGTATGTTGCAGAAAGGTCCCAGGTATGGACCTTACAGCCAAAGTCACCGAGGATCAGTTCTGTATCTCCGTCTCTATCTAAGTCAGTAAGGGCTGGGGTAGAATATGTGCGGTCACCTATCCGAAGGGGAGAGCCCTCCACTTTTGTGCCATTAGTATGATAGCCCACCACCTGTCCGGCATCAGTCCCCACTACGATTTCAAGAGAGCCGTCGCCATCTATGTCCCCGACAATTGGTGAACCACGAACTGCCCCCCCCACATTTACTGGCCATCCCGGTAAAGAAGTTCCATCGTGCTGAAAGGCATAGAGCGAGCTACCTTCTGTCCCGACAACTATTTCTAAATCACCATCTCTATCCAAATCGGCTAAGGCTGGAGAACTCCAGACAAAGCCATTGACTAATTTGGGCCAGCCACTAAGCAAAGTCCCATCATGGTGCCAGACATATACCTTACTTTCCCTCGGTGGTATATCATCTTCTATCGTGCCGACGACTATCTCTAAATCCCCATCATTGTCAATATCCCCCAGTGCTGGCGAGGAGTGGACTACTCCGCCTGTAGTCTGCGGCCAACCATTAAGTAATGTTCCGTCATGATTCCAGGCATAGACGTGTCCGTCAGTTGTCCAGCGTCCAATGACTACTTCAAGTTCTGGGTCATCGTCTAAGTTTCCCACAGCCGGGGTGCAATGCCCGGGTCCAACCCCGCTAACCGGCCAGCCTACAACTGCGTTTCCATCATAGTGCCAGGCGTAAATCTTGCCGTCAGTGCCCCCCACAATCACCTCCAAATGCCCATCGCAGTCAATGTCAGCAATTGTAGGGGGAGAACAATCTCCTCCCGTAGCTATTGACCAACCCGGAAGTCCTGAACCATCAGGATTCCAGGCATAAACCGCCTTCTGGCGACTCACAATAATCTCTAACTCGCCGTCTCCATCAAGGTCTGCCAGAGCCGGGGAACTTCCTATCTTCCATCCGATTGTCTTGGGCCAGCCAGGAAGCGAGACGCCGTTCTTATCCCAGAGATAGACTTTCCCATCGGTACCGCAAAGTGCGGTAACTAAATTCCCATCTCCTTTCAGGTCTCCCACCGCGGCTGAAGACCATTGAATTCCGTCAATTCCCACGCTCACTGGCCAACCACTCTGATACGGTGGATTGGTCTTATCATAAGCCTCATTGGAATACACACTCTCATTGGCTGAAGTGTCCACAGCAGTAACAACATAGTAGTAGCGAGTATCAGGGGTAAGGCTTGCATCCTGATAGTAAGAGGCTCCCCTCACTAAATGAGGATTCGCTCTTGTATACGGTCCCCCCTGAGCAAGACTGCGATAGACATTGTAGCCGGCCGCATCCGAAACCGCATTCCATCGCAATTCCATCATTTTTTGTCCAGGCGTAAGAGTAAGTTCTATTGGGGCTCCTGGATGCTCAATTGCGAAATTGTGTATCCACTCCCGGTTATATGCATCTCGCATTACTATTGTAAATGCCGGCGGCGGGTCAACAACAGAAGGGTCTATCCATCTCCAGCTAAATCCATCTGTTTCATTGAGCTTGGTTGAAGAGGCTTTTATCTCACCAAAGACAGAGATACTATCCATAACAACCACAATATCACTTCCTGCACGAAGAACACCTACAACATTCTTTGCAGAGCCGCCTCCATAGTTTGTAATTTCAGGATAGATATAAAACCCATCTGCCTTATGCCCGCTGTGAACTAAAGAATCTGCCCTGACCGTAACTATGAAGCTATCTGTCCATGTGGGGCTGGTGGCGGGCACTTTAACATGAAATACTACCTGACGGTAATCGGGGCAGGAAGGTGAAACGGTGAACACCCCTTGTTTTAGGCTGCGAGAGCTCGTGCCTGGCGGAATGAAGGCTCTAAAGCAAATTAGAAAACTGCTTGGACTAATGTGAGGGTCGGTAGTAGTAATTTCTATAGAAGAGATAAGAGTTGTTGAAGCCGTTCCGGTGTTTTTTAGTGTTACATACATGCCAACGCTTTCGCCGGGATTAGCTATACCATCTCCATTTCCGTGGGTAGTGTATTCTTCGGCATCATTTAATTGGTGGCTTTCATAGCAAACATAGGCGCCCGAAGCAGGCGTTACCGTGCAGGTACCCTGGTAGGGCAGATAATTCTGAGCAGTCACAGTGATATTTACCTCGCCAGTTGTCTCCGGTGTATAATCAAAAGTTATCTGGCCATTGGCATCTGTAAGTCCGTAGGCATAAGCTTCAGTGCCTTTCTGTAGACACACCAAAGCCCCTTCTTTTGGCAATCCTTCATCATAAACAGTAACCTTAAAAGAAGTAGGTCCAATGGTGATATTAGTAGGGTAGTCAACATAGTAGAATGTCTTTGGTATATCTGTCCAAATAGGCATCTCCGGGTCGCCGAAGGCGTTGAGGTCAAACTGGCACCATCGCTCTGCATTATCATAGCAACAAGCTCCTATCAGAACCATTTTAGCATCACCGTGTGCGAGCCCTAATTGATAAAAATTGCTCTCCAGAAGTGCACGGAAGAATTGTTGGTCATAGAGGTCAGATGGTCCTCTTGAGGGCGAGCCGGGGTAATACCACCCGTAGCGAGAATTCCCGATGAAGGCTACCGCCCCGCCAGCCGGATTAGTGACGAGATGCTCTGCAATGCAGTCATAGTCAAAAGCGCCGGGTGAACAACCTATGGAATAAAAGATAGACTGCCTTCCTCCATTGGTCAGACCCTCAACATCATCCCTATAAATATAGCCGCCATTAGTTATAGAGCCTGTCCCCAAAGCATATTTCCCAGAATGGTCAGAATGATTGACAATGCCGTAGCCTGAGTTGAGGGCTGAAATGACATTAGTTCGATTTAAAGCAGGAGCAGGTGGTAAATTCGTCGCATACAACTTGGTGATTGGGTCAAATCGGAGAGGCACATACCACCAATCTATGCTGTCCTTTGCCTGTCCGGAATGGGTTCCTCCGTCCAAATCTGCCCCGATGAAGAGCATTCTGGTCTGGTAGTCTATTGGTGGCGTGGTCTCGTAATCAATGACCTTGTTGACCAGTGTCTGGGCTTCGGAGAGGTTATCCACCGAAGCACGAGCGACAAAGACATCAGGATACATATCAACCAGGTCTGCAACTTCGCCAAAGATGGCATTTCCGTTCGCATTCCAATTTCTATCTAAGTCTGAAAAATATAGGTCAGACGGTAAGAAATTACCCATTTGCATTAGGGTATAGGCCTCTCTATACGGGACTATCTGCGTATCCCCCGCCAATTCCACCCACAATGTGCCCCAGTAGGAATAGGCATCCTTGATAAAATTTCTCACCTTCTCGGCCCCATCACATCCAGAATAGTTCTGATAAATCCATTCCACGGTCTTTACCACAGTCGGCACACCCTTCTTCGTCTTCCAATCTGCCAATCTCTCAAATTCAGATTTTAAAGCCTCTGAGGTAATAATGGCACATTCCACCGGACTACTTTGTTCCGAAGGCAATGCGGTTATCTTAATCGGTTCAGCCACAATGCCCCTTTCACTCATTTTTGAACCTTGAACTTTAAACTTTGAACTTTGAACCTGTATATCTTCCGGATTTGCCACTAATTTTCTCACCATCTCCTCATAAAGTTTCGCTCCTTTTTCGGTAATTCTCTGTCGTAGCACCGACCCATCAACACCCAGACTGGTTTGAAGGACAAAATCAATGCTGGTATAAAGCACTAATTTTCTCTCCGCAGGCAGATACTGAACAGGATAGACTAAGAGGCTGACGATGTGATAGCCACCGAGGTAACCATCTCCGGTTATCTCCACCAATCTGCCTGGATAAGGCTCACTGGAGTTATAAATCTCCGGATTTGGCGGAGTAAATGGCGGAATTTCGCTACCGATGGGTATACCCGGCTGGCTTGGGTAAACATAGAAACTTCCGTCTAATGGTTCAGAGATTGCGGAAACCATATTTATCCCATCAACTTTTTTATCTTTGGGAATTACTAAATAGACCAATTCCATTGGTAGTTGCGGTTCGCCCGGGGTCACAGTAGAAAGCAATCTTGGTAGATTCACCTGGTCATATTCCACACCTTCAACCGTAATTTTGTTAGTTGAAAGCTCGGTTTGGGGATGCACAACCTTTGTTCCGGGGTCTGCAAAAGCAAACCCTACAAGCAGTCCCAAAAGGACCGCTGTGCTGAAGAAGAGATTTCTCCAAGGCATCTTTGGAACCTCCTTTTTTATTTGAGTTTTACTATTTTAATTGGTTTATAACTTTCCGCAATGAGCAAATAAATTCCGGAAGAAAGATTTTTACCTACTATACGATTCTTACTTTTTTCAACTAACTGGCCGAGAATATTATAAATCTTAATCTCTGACCCAACTTTTAAATTGTGTATCTCGGTATAGTGCTTAAACGGATTTGGCCGTATCATAAGCTTATTATTTCTTTGGAATTCACTAGCCGAGATAGACTCAGTTATTCCATTCTCAGGACCTCTCAATCTTTGAGCATAAATGTCAACATCAACTCCAGACCTGGTATCATGCCAGACTACAATTGCTCCACCTTTCCCATCACTGATGATATGATTAGAACGGTTATACCAATCATTGTTTTGGCTTCCAGGAGCAACACAAACAGGGATGCCATCAATTATCCACTGAGGATTTCCTAAACTATCTAACCACTGAGCATAGATGTCATTTTCCCAGTCGCGCATATCAATCCAGGAAATAATAGCACCACCCAAACCATCGCTCACAAGGCAGGGCGCAGCTCTTGGACTGTCTGCCGTGCAAACGGCTACACCATTTAGTGTCCACTGTGATGTTCCTGTAGAATCTATCTTTTGTGCATAAATCTTTCCTTGAACCCCCTCCACCCCTCTTACATCATACCAAGCCATAATTGCTCCACCACTTTCATCAGATGCGATAGCGACTTGCTCTTGAGTCTGTGCCACGGTGCACACCGGCACTCCGTTTAATTGCCACAGCACATTACCGGCACTGTCAACCCGCTGGGCATAGATGTCACCTTTAGTAACTGCGCTGTTCCTTAGGTCATACCAGGCAATTACCCCCCCCCCTTGCTGTCGGTAGTAATACTCCCCAAACCTCTTACATCTGGAAGGGTACATACCGGCACGGATGATGGCCAAACGAAAGTTCCATTTTTATTCAAACGCACCGCATATAGACTAACATCAAAGCTCGTTGGGGTAGTACGCCAAAAAATTATCGCTCCGCACTGAGTATCTTCAATTGGACCCTCCACATATTGGGCATTAGGGCCGCCAGCCACCAGCACTCCAGAAGCTCCCCATAGCAAATTACCAGCAGAATCAACCCTTTGAGCATAAACATCCCAATCAGCCAGGCCCGTTTCAAAAGTATCTGCATTGCCCCACGCAATAATTGCCCCGCCAGCACTATCCGAACAAATTTTATAACTCATCTGCAAACTGTCATTATCGCACATAGCCTTCCCATTCACTCCCCAGCAAGGATTGCCCGAACTATCAACCCTCTGAATCCAGATGTTGTAAGAACCCTTGTTAAAAACCGCTATTGCACCACCACGCATATCGCTCACAGCCTTGGGCTCATTTTCATTAGTAGCACTGGCGGCTAAAGGCACACCATTGTTGGTCCAAAGCCTATTGCCTGCACTATCTACCCTCTGGGCATAGATGTCCAAATTCCCACTCCGCCAATCCTGCCAGATAATTATCCCTCCGCCCTTCATATCCGGCACAATCACCGGATTCATCTGGTCACCACCGGCGGTGCAAATCGGCACTCCGTCGGCTGTCCACTGAACCTGAGCAAAACAGAGATTAGAAATTAGAGAATTAGTGATTAGAAAAACAAAAAACAAAACTATTTTTCTCATCTTATTTTTCCTTCTTTCTAAGCTCCGTAGGAGCTCTAACTGTTTGTAGAATTGAATTACAAAAAATGTTTCTTAGCTCCGTAGGAGCGCCCTGATTATTTAATCCATTCAAACAAATATTTTTCATCGTATTCAATCTGAATATAAATTTAACAATAGGTGCTTGGCCATTTTCATTCTACAAACAGAACGCCTCTACGAGGCTAACCCCTTTATCTAATTTCGTGAATCTTTTAGCTCTGTAGGAGCAAAATATTATAGAATTTCGCAAATACTTCACAATTACGAACTTTCTCAAGCAACAGATATAAGTCCTGTAGGGACGAAATGTTTATAGCAAATATACATCCCAAAAATTTTAATCCCGTAGGGATGATACATCTTCAAAAATATATCGTGCATCATATTCTATATCAAAAAGTTTTAAAAATCTTCGGTATTCTTCCGTAAATGTCACCTTTTTGTGATGCACCTCCTGATTCATGATATATTTCACGACAGAATCAATCTGAGAATGACTGCAGGAAAATGCACCATAGCCTTCCTGCCATGAAAACCGCCCCACGCATAATCTGTTTTCATTTATCCATTTTGAAGAATTAGCCTTAATTTTTTGAACTAACGCCGCTATAGATTGAAGTGGTTTCATACCAATAAAAATATGTATATGATCGGGCCTCCCATTTATTGCAATTAATTTATGCCCTTCATTTTGAATTATGCCTGTGATGTATTTATATAAACGCTCCTTCCATGTTTGTTGTATTACCGATGTCCTATCCTGAACAGCAAAAACGGTATGGATATAGATTTGTGTGTAGGTATTTGCCATATTTTTTATTGTTTCATCCCTACGGGATTTATCTTATATTTTAATCTTCCTCTCTATAAATATTTCACCCCGTTAGAGACACAAATGGAGTATAACGAATAGGGAGTCTCTAATGGGGTTTATTATTTTTTTAACCCGCTGTGGATGGGTCAGGAAAATTCATACCTAATTCTATTTTACCAGTTTTTCAAACATCTTGTCAACACCTTATTTTAGTTTCACTACTTTTGTTGTTTTGTATCCTTCAACTCTAATAAAGTAGACACCGGAAGAAAGTTTTTCCCCTATTATTCTCTCCTTAGTTTTTTTCACTAATCTGCCGGTGATGTCATAAATTTTTATTTCCAATCCCATTGGCAAATCACTCACCCTGGCAAAATTACAAAACGGATTCGGCAAAACTTTTAGACTATGAACTATGAACTCCGAACTATGAACTGCAGTTTCTTCCACGCCCGTCCACCCATGAAGCCTCTGGGCGTAGATATCCGCATCTCCATTCCGATAGTCATGCCAGACTAAAATTGCGCCACCTGTCCCGTCAGAAATTATCTGGTTTTGCCTATTGTAAATATCATTCCACTGCAATTGTTGTGCAGTGCAAACGGCAAGTCCTCCAGCACTCCAGTGGCAATTGCCACTGCTGTCTATCCATTGCCCAAATATGTTTCTGGTGTCACTGTAACCACTTCGTCCGTCAAACCAAGTTACAATCGCACCACCCTGACCATCAGAAGTAGCGCAGGGGGAACACTGGACACTATCAAATAGACAGACTAGGTTTCCATTATTACTCCAGCCAGGATTTCCCGTGCTATCTACTCGTTGAGCATATATGTTTGCGGCGCTTGGTAAAGATGCTCTATTATCATACCAAGCAATTACACCCCCCCCAGCACCATCGCTTGTAACAACTGGCTCTTCTTGATTATATGCCGCCGTGCAAACCGGCACACCGTTTAGTTGCCATCTCACTACACCAGAAGAATCTACCCTCTGGGCATAAATATCCCAACTGCCAGAGCGTCTATCCTTCCATGCAATTATTCCCCCCCCCTACCGTCGGTGCAAATAATGCTTACATCTTTTTCACCTGCTATAGTGCAGACCGGTGCTGGGGAAGCCCACAAAAAATTGCCATCTTTGTCCAAACGAGTAGCATATAGGTAACCATCTGGAAATGGACCAGCAACACCGAAAGAAATCGTCACCCCACCACACATATCTTCAACAACTCCATTGGGGCCTTGGTCTCCACTCCCACCCGCTACTACCACTCCAGAAGCTCCCCATAACAAATTTCCTGCAGAATCAATCCTTTGAGCATAGGCATCCCAGTCAGCCAGGCCCGTTTCAAAAGTATCTGCATTGCCCCACGCAATAATTGCCCCGCCAGCACTATCCGAACAAATTTTATAACTCATCTGCAAACTGTCATTATCGCACATAGCCTTCCCATTCACTCCCCAGCAAGGATTGCCCGAACTATCAACCCTCTGAATCCAGATGTTGTAAGAACCCTTGTTAAAAACCGCTATTGCACCACCACGCATATCGCTCACAGCCTTGGGCTCATTTTCATTAGTAGCACTGGCGGCTAAAGGCACACCATTGTTGGTCCAAAGCCTATTGCCTGCACTATCTACCCTCTGGGCATAAATGTCCAAATTCCCGCTCCGCCAATCCTGCCAGATTACTATTCCTCCACCCTTTATATCCGATACAATCACCGGATACATCTGGTCAGCACCAAAGGTGCAAATCGGCACTCCGTCGGTTTGCCAAGCAGTCTGGGCAAAAGATAAATGGAAAATGGGAAATAGGAAATAAAAAGGAGCTAATAAAAGCAAACCTACTTTTTTCAACATTTTTAATCTCCTCTTTGACAAAACAAAAAGACCTACTGCTATTGCCTAACTTGATAGGCTGTCCGTTTCAAAGTAGGTCTGGCTAAATCGCCCTTTTTGTCCTGTCTGAAATCAGTGTCATAATGCGTTGTTAACAAAATAACCTTGGCATTGATTACAACGATAAAAGAATACGATGACAGCGATAGAAATCTGCGTAATCGGTGTTTTAATCGCTGATGTAATCCCAGCGTTATTTGCTTGACCGTATAGGAAATTATACCACGGAAACACGGAAGGGCGGAGACACGGAAGAGATTTTAATAATTTTTTAAATTCTGTGCTTCCTAAATTTCGTGCTTCCGTGGTAGTCTTTTTTCCTTGACAGAGCGCCATAAAGAGCGATTTCAGTCAGGCCTGCTCCTTAAGAACTGCAAAATAGGATTAGAAACGCTACCAATAAATTATACAACTTAAAAGATATTTTGTCAAGACTTTTTTAGAAAAAAAGATTTTTAAAAAATTCCCCGCAAAAGGTGGCGTAATTTCTTTATTCGGCAAAGTGAAATTTTTGCAGGTTGCTCCTTTTCAGAGACTGGCAGACTTTGCCAATCCTGCCTCAATTTGCCTAACCACTCTTCCTGCTTCTCTAATGGTTCCTTATCTTTACTGCCGATTGCTAACAAGGCTTCTCTGACAGCTTTACAAACACTTTTATTTTTGTCCCCCAGCATTTCCAGTAGAAATGGAATAGCTCTTTCGTCGCCAATTTTTCCTAAAGCTTCAGCCGCCGCCACTCGGGTATACCAGATTCCTTCTTTCAGTAGGCGAAGCAAAGGTAAGACCGCCATCGTCCCCATCTTAGAGATGCTTTTAGCCGCACATTCTCTCACATGCCAACTTGTATCTTGAAGAGAATGAATCAAAAGGGCTACTGTCTCTCTGATAGGTATCTCACTGACCGTCTCAAGTGCCAAAAGCCGTTTGGTCAAATTCTTGCTTTTCAAAAGCTCACTTGCTTCAGTAATCTTTTGATGATTCTCGTTCAACATTGTTTTTGTGTTTGTTGGGTTTTTTGGGTTTATTGGGTTAAACTCAATAAACCAGGTAAACTCAACAGACCAGGTAAACTATTTAAGTTTTTCTTTTATCTCTTTCAAAAGTTCTTCTATTCCTTCACCAGTCAAAGCGGAAATTTTTAAAAAGGATTCTGAAATGGAAAAAGAAATTTTATCAGAAGAAGACAATAAATCAATCTTATTTAAGGCAATTATTCTCGGCTTATGCAAAAGTTCTGGATTATAGGCAGATAATTCAGATTTGAGAATTTCGTAGTCCTTAGATGCATCGGGACGAGTAACATCTAATAAAAAAACGAGTGTCTTTGTTCTTTCAATATGACGCAGAAATTGTAGCCCCAATCCTTTTCCTTGATGGGCTCCCTCTACTAAGCCAGGAATATCAGCCATAACAAAGTTCGTGGATTCTTCTGCCAAAATTTTTACTGTGCCTAAATTGGGAGACAAAGTAGTAAAGGGATAGTCAGCAATCTTTGGCTGAGCGGAAGAGATTTTAGCCAGAAGCGTTGATTTACCTGCATTGGTAAGACCGACGATTCCCACTTCGGCAATCAACTTCAACTCTAATGCCAAAGATTTCTTTTCTCCCTTTTTACCTTTGGTGGCATGCCGTGGGGCTTGATTAGTGGAAGTAGCGAAGCGAGCGTTTCCCTTGCCTCCCTTGCCTCCTCTGGCAATGACAATTTTTTCGCCATCCTTTACTAAGTCAATCACAATCTTGTCGGTGTTTCCATCTTTGATAATTGTCCCGCAGGGCACTTTAATAACAGTATCATTTCCGTCTTTTCCGTGTTTATTACTGCCCTTTCCAGACTCACCATGGCCTGCTTTAAATTTAGGATAATATTTAAAGTCTAAAAGTGTCACAAGATTTTTATCGGCGATGATAATTATATCACCCCCTTTACCCCCATCTCCACCATCGGGACCTCCTTTGGGGACATATTTTTCATGGCGAAAACTTACACAACCATTTCCGCCGTCACCAGCAATAACTTCAATTTTTGCCTGGTCAATGAATTTCATCTTCCAAATAAGATTACGCAGATTAAAAAACACAGATTACACAGATTAAGACTAAAGAAACCGAAGAATGAAAGAATCGTTTTTCAGTTTCTCCGTTCTTCAGTTAACTTTATATAACTTTTCCTGCAATTTCTTCTCTACCAAGGGTGGCACCAATTCTTTAACACTTCCACCTAAAGACACTATTTCTTTCACCAAAGCAGAATTGAGATAACTGTATTTTTCTGAAGGCATCATAAAGACAGTCTCTATTTGGGGATTCAGTCTCCGGTTCATTAAAGCCATCTGGAATTCATACTCAAAATCAGTTACTACTCTTAGCCCTCTAATAATCACCGTTGCTTTTTTCTTATTAGCATAGTCAACCAGCAGTCCCTTGAAATAGTCAACTTCCACTCGTTTTAATTTAGCCACTGCCCTTTCAATCATTTTGACTCTTTCCTCAATCGTAAACCATGGAACTTTCTTTTGATGATGGGCGATGGCGACAATTAAGTGGTCAAAGAGTCTGAGGCTTCGGTGAATTAGGTCAAGATGCCCATTGGTGATAGGGTCAAATGTTCCTGGATAAATAGCAATTTTCATCCCGCACCTCCTTTCAAGACTGAATTGTGAACTCTTTGAATTTAACCACTGAAAACACTGAAGGCACTGAGATGGTTTTGAACTTTTCAGTGAATTCTGTGACTTCAGTGGTTTATCTTGCTATCTAATTTTAAATTTCTTAAGACATTACCATAATGTTTAAGAATCAGGTTGTTGATTTAACCTCCGATGTCTTCTGCCTTCGGTGTTTTGGTGCATAAAATGAAATTACGGTGAGGCCATATCTTTTGGATTTGAGTAAAGAAAATTCTCCCTCTTCGCAAGAAAGTGATTCTTTCTGATGATGCTGAATGATTAAGAGTCCTTTTTCCTTTATCAAGGCCGGTGTCATTAGGCTTTTTAAAACTTTCGTGGCCAGACCAGAAAGATAAGGGGGGTCAGCGAAAATTAAGTCATATTGAAAACCTTTTCTAACCAGCTGAGAGAGTAGGCTAAAAACTTCTCCTCTAATTACTTTAGCTTTTCTTTCAAATCCCAATAATTTGAGATTCTGATGAATGAGCCTGCAGGAAGTGGCGGAGGATTCTACAAAAGTGCTGAAATTTACCCCACGAGAGAGTGCCTCTAAGCCTAAGCTTCCACTGCCAGCAAAGAGATCTAAAACACAAGCACTTTTTACATTTTCACCAATAATATTGAAGATTGCGCCCTTCACTAAATCAGAAGTCGGACGCAGATGCTTACCTTTCGCACTTTTGATCTTTCGCCCACGGGCATTACCAGAAATGATACGCATTTTCAAGCCTCGCTACGCTCGGGCTACACAGATTAGCACAGATTTCTGAACAGATTAACACAGATAAAAAATCTGTGCTCATCTGTGGTCCGCCTTAGGCGGATTTAAATTCTCGGAAGAATCTGTCCATATCCTCTTAATCTCAGAAAAAGGCAGAAGAGCAAAAGCAAAACAAGAAACGCTAAAGTGAAATAGTCAACAGATTTCATTTTTGAAGAAAAATAGGTAACTCTTTTTTTGTTACCAAATCCTTTGGCTTCTAAAGCCATGGCTAAAAGGTTAGTCTGGCGCACGGCGCAGAGGAGAACAGGAACCAATAGAGGTAAGTGTCTGCGAAGTCTCTTCAGAAAATTCCCACTCTCCAAATCTAAGCCTCTTGACTTCTGTGCCTGAACAATAGTAGAAGTAGTGGAGGCAAAAGTAGGGACAAGGCGAAAAGCAGTAGTTAAGGCAAAACTCATGACAAAGGGCAAGCCAAGCTTTTCCAGACTTTCAGTGAATTCTTCAATGCGGATTGTTCCTAAAAAAATCAATCCTGAGGCAATCATCATTGACAGGCGAAGTCCCATAGCAATTCCGTACTGCACAGAAATTTGCCATCCTTCGGTTCGTAAAAAAACTGGCCAGAGCAAAACGCTGAAAAGAAATAGAAGCAAAAACAACCCCCCAAATTTGATTATTTGAATAAAACAACCGCTCAAAAAGGCAATTCCTGCTACAAAGCACAAAAGAAAAAAGAGTGCTAAAGGATGATTGAAAGGCAGAGCCAGAAGAAAGAGGAGTAATAGACTCAAAAACTTCGTGCGTCCATCCAACCGATGAATCGGACTGCTAAGAGAAGTGTATAAGAAAGACATATAGTAGTTTTCTCTGGTAGTCGTGGCTTTTTAAGCCACGAATTACCGGTGCTCAAGAATCACCGGCTACAATTCTTTTTCAACCTCTTTGATTTTATGTTCTAATTTTAATTCTTTGTAAATCTCTAATGCCTTTTCAAAGTATGAGTCTGATGTTTCCTGAACAGGCAAGGATGCCTGTTCTACCGAACGCTTTAACATCTTTGCATATTCTAAATAAGAATCGGCCAGGGATTTCTTTTGCTTAATTTCGCGGTAAGTCTCAATTGCCTTTCTGAAAAAATATGCTGATACGTTGATATGCTTATACGATGATAAGGAAAAATCCATATCAGCATATAACCGTATCAACTTATCAACATTTTCTTTTGCTTCTAAACTCTCTAACTCTTCAACTCTCAAATCCCTTAATATCTTCCCGTAGATAAAATAACAATCTGCCTTTCTTGACTTTGAATCCATCTCCTCGGCGAGTTTCAATGCTTTATCAGCGAACGCTAATGCCTGCTCTATTTCCTTCTCAGTTTTTCTCTCGCTGATTTCTGCATATTGTTTGTCGTCTAGTTTTTTTATCTGAAGCTCTGATAAACAAAGATATGTTGCTATCAGTGTGTATTTATCCCCGAGTTCTTTAAAAATAGTTTCAGCCTTTAATAAATAACTTTCTGCTTTGAGTAATTCGCTAATGGTTATATGCAAAATGAATTTGAGCAGTTTTCAGCGGCTCAAATTTCAATGAGATATTTTAAAAAACTTGAAAAATCTGATAAAGTCGGTATAATATCTAATCATGAAAAAAAATTAATCAAA
>JBFLXN010000062.1:0-13869 GCA_040755715.1 Candidatus Edwardsiibacteriota bacterium | reverse complement strand
AACTTGCCACTGGCAACTTTCGGAATTGTAACCCCTTAGTCCCGATTGAATCGGGACTAAGACCCCCCGCAGTGGTCTGTATCTTCGGGCCAACTTAATAGCGTTAATTTATGTTACAGACCACTAGCCATTTCTGCTATATATCTTTAAGAATGTGTAGAAATTTTTGAAATGAGTTCCACGACTTCCCGATGTCGTTCATCGTGTCTCTGGTCCATTCTATCTAAGATTTCCTTAGTTGCTTTAGCTTCACTAGCAATAAGTTCCTTTACTTCTCCAATTAAGTCTTTTACCTCTCCAATTAGGGCTTTTACTTCTTTTATCCCTGCCTTTATGTGCTTTCCATTGAAATAGGAACCAACAGCAACTCCGACAATGAGAATAGAAGCTATTATTGCCGCTTGTGCCACAATTTGCCACCAAGTCATTTTCCCGTTCCCCCTTTATACAGCCAGTAGCGCTTCTGTCTTTTTCAGTTCTTCTGTGAGTGGGTTAATCTCTAAGGCTAATCCTTCAAGGGCAAGAACACCCAAAACTTCACTATCTCCCTTTTCAGCAAAGACAACCACCGTTGTTCCTCTTTCTTCCATACATTCAATGACCGCTTCTCCAATTTCTCTTTCTACAGACTTACCGTCAATCGTCTTGAATTTTCTTACCTTCACAGGTACAACCCCAATATTAACAAGTCTGTCTCTAGAAATCCAACTGTAGGTTGAACCCGTATCTACAAGAAGTGATACCTCTTCAAATCTTGACAAGTCTCGGTTATAAACTTTTATTTTGGTGTATGTATGACCCATTTTCCACTCTATTTATATAGCAATTTGTATGCCAGGACTAACCAGCCTAAAAGTCTGAAAGCCTAAGAGCCTAAAAGTCTAAAGAGTTTCAAAGTTGTAAGATATTGTAAATCAATGTGTTAAAAATGTAGTCAAGAAATCCGGAGAGAAGTATTAGCACTTCTTTCCCTACTTATCCATTATAGCATAATTCGGTTGTGCTATAGCAAAATGCAATATTGTGTTGCAAAATGCTATAGTTGGTGGCTCTTCAACCACAAAGAACACAAAGCACGCAAAGACTTCTATAGTAGAATGTTTTCTTAGAGCCAACTCCACAATTTTATCCTTTATGCTCTTTCTCGTGACCTCCGTGGTTCCATCTTCTACACTTTAATCATACCTAAAGAGCTAAAAAATAATTCTTTTAATACCGTTTTTCAAAAGTTTCACATTGAAATTAATGAGTAAACCTAACCTTATTTTAGTAATTCTCAAATATGTCATAAGTTGAGCTTCATGAATCGGCAATATTTTATCTACAGATTTTACTTCTAATATAATGTTATTAGCTACAATCAGGTCGGCACGAAAAGCACAGTCCATGTTGACTTCTTTGTATTTGACTGGAATTGGGTGTTCTAACACGAATTCAATGTTGTGCTTATTTAACTCATAAGCCAAGCATTGCTGATAGACTGATTCAAGAAGACCGGGACCCAAATGTCTATGGACTTCTATAGCCAAACCAATTATCCTATTAGAAAGTTTATCAATCTCTACCATATTCATAATTTATTCTTCGTGCCCTTCGTGCTCTTTGTGGTTTCAAATCCTCCATAGAGTCCATTTTAACCACAAAGCACACAAAGAAAACTTATAGTTCTTTTCCTCTTTTAATTCCTTCGTGCTCTTTGTGGTTTCACCTTACATCGGTGGAAAGAATATTTCTCCCTGGCGGTGATAGAGACCGGTTCTTTTTACCCTCAGAGAAGCGATTTCAGTGTCTTCAAGCAAAAAAAATCTAGCAAAAACCTCATGGGGTTTTGTCCCGCCCCTCTGTCCCATTACCAGACACATTTCTCCTAAATTTGAATCTTTTAAGGCGAGTTTCAGAATGTATGGCTTGATATTCATCGTCTTTATCTGCTCCTTACCAATCCGTTGAATGAAAATTTCCTTCTCTGTGGAAAATTTATTTAGTCCATCCTTTATTTTCTGATGAAGATTTTCTGGAACAAGGAATTCGTATTCCGCTAGGTCAAGGAATTCATCAAGTGAGGTCTCTTTTCCGAAAAGAGGCTTGGCTTCAAGTATTCTCAATCCGCAGGGAAGCACCCGATTTAAGGCAGAAATGAGGTCATCAGAAAATGGAGACTGCAATTGCAAATCTAAATATTCAACATCACTGGTCATACCTAAGGGCAATGGAGGCCCGAAGGCAATCTTTGGATGAGGAGAGAATCCCTCTGAATAGGCAATTGGCAAATTAGCCCGGCGAACGGCCCGACTGAAAGCCCGCATCAAGTCAAGATGAGAAGTGAACCGCACCTCTTCCCCTTTTGAAAATCGCAAACGAAATCTTGTGTTAACGGTCGGTTTCGCCACTGCAATCTTTTTCCTGCCCCGACCATAGATAGTCACAATTTCTGCTTTTGGCTTTTGGCCTTCAGTTTTTGGCTTTTGGCCTTCACATTTCAATCCGCATTGATAACAGCCTTTCTCCTGACAGTCAGGAGTGACCTCGCAGGAGAAGGCTTTTACTCGCTCTAAGCGTAAAAAATCTTTAGTAACACCAGTATCAATATAATCCCAGGGCAATGATTTTTCTGTATCTCTAGCAGTCAAATAATCATCTGGATTGATTCCACATTTTTGGAAGGCTTGCATCCATAAATCAAACTTAAAATGCTCACTCCATTCATCAAATTTGCATCCGAGTGCCCAAGCTTTTTCCAAAACTCTTCCCAATTCCTTGTCACCCCTGGCAAAAATTCCCTCAATGACAGATAACTCTGGATTACGCCATTTTACTTGCACATTTCTTTTATACCGCAATTGGTCTTTCAAGAATTTTTGTTTCTCTTTCAACTCTGAAACATTTTGTTGTCTTTCCCATTGAAACGGAGTATGGGGTTTTGGAATGAAGGGAGTAATATTTACTTTAAGTCCCACATCAATTCTTGACAATTTTTCAACTAAAGAAACAATCCCAACAAGGTCTTCCTCTGTTTCGGTAGGCAGGCCAATCATAAAATAAAGTTTAACTAGATGCCAGCCAAGTCCTTTAGCAATCCTTACCGCCTCTAAAAGGCTATCTTCGGTGAGTCCTTTGTTAATTACATCTCGCAATCGTTGAGTGCCCGCTTCGGGGGCGAAGGTCAATCCTGTTTTTTTAACTATTTTTAGACTTTTGGCAAATTCAATAGTAAAATTATCAAATCGCAAAGAAGGCACAGAGAGGGCTACTTTTTTTTCAGCCAAAGTTTGGTTCAATTTCTTAATCAATTCAATGATTAAAGGATAATTAGAAGTAGAAAGAGAAAGCAAGGAGACTTCTTCCCAGCCTGTCTGGGAAATTCCCTCCCGCACTAATTCAACAATTTCTCTCACAGAACGTACTCTAAGTGGACGATAGACCACTCCGGCCTGACAAAAGCGACAACCTTTAGGACAGCCACGCATTATCTCAATAGTCAATCGGTCATGGGTAATTTCCAGATAGGGAACCAACGGCTTCAAATAACAATCATCAGATGCAAGTGCCGGAACAAAACATCTCAAGACTCTTTTCTGATTCAAAAGTGGAACATAGACACCTTTTAATTTTGATAATTCAGTTAAGCATTGATGTCTCTTGATTTCACCAAATTTCCATTTTTTCACCCAATCAACAATTTCTATAATTATCTCCTCTCCTTCACCAATGACAAAAGCATCAAAAAACCTACTTAAAGGCTCAGGATTGAAGGCGGCTGGACCACCGCCCAAAACCAAGGGATTCTCTTCTGTCCGCTCTTCTGAGTAAAGAGGAATCCTAGAGAGGTCAAGTATATTCAGGACATTGGTATAGGTGAGTTCGGTTTGGAGAGTAATACCGATGAGGTCAAACTCTGAAAGTGGATGATGTGTTTCCTGACTAAAAAGGCACAAATTTTCTCTTCTAAGCAAGGCTTCTAAATCTATCCCGGGAGCGTAAGCCCGCTCAACCACTACATCATCAAACTGATTGAGAAGATGATAGAGAATCTTTAATCCCAATCCCGACATACCCAATTCATAGAGGTCGGGATAGACTAAGGCTACTTTGACTTTAACTTTGTGATAGTCTTTATGAATAGCATTCAGTTCATTACCTAAATAGCGACCGGGCTTACTGACTAAAGGAAGGATTTTTTCAAGGCTTGCACTTTTCATTTTGCATTGAGCAATAGCGTCTAACCTTTTGTTTCTGCTCCCTTTTTCAGAACCTTTTCATTTATTATCAGGATTTCTGGTTTTGCTCGGGTAAAGACCTTCGGCATTGCTTTGATGATAGTTTTTAAACTGACGGCCTTTGTTTGGCTCGCATAGACACCGAGCATAGCCATATTAGCCGCTCTGATGTTCCCGACTTCTTCCGCAATCTGATTAGCCGGAATAAAAAGAACAGTAATATCGCTCCGCTTTGGTTTAGTCTTAATTAGGGAACTATTGAGTAAAAGTAGTCCACCCGGTTTTAAAGTCGGTTCAAATTTAGCCAGTGATGGTTCATTCATGGCAATCACTGTATCTGGCACAGAAACGACAGGGGAAGCTACTGCTTCAGTAGAAACAACAACTGAGCAATTGGCTGTGCCTCCTCGCATTTCTGCCCCATAAGAGGGAAAGAAGGTTACATGCTTTCCTTCAATCATTCCAGCATAAGCCAAAAGTGTTCCCATGGAAACAATACCTTGACCTCCAAAACCAGCCATAATTACACCTTGATACATTTTTTACCTCCTAAAACTGGTGTCTTTCATTCGCAGAAATTTCTGATTTGTCTTCTACGGTCTTAACTGTAGGAGTCTTAAACTCACCCAATGAATAATAAGGAACCATTTCTTTCTCCACTCTCTCCACTGATTTTAATGGTGTCATCCCCCAATTGGTGGGGCATTGAGAAAGGATTTCTACCAAGGAGAACCCCAAACCATCAATTTGTGCCTGAAAAGCCTTCTTAATTGCTCTTTTTGTCTTAAGGACATTCTGAGCGGTATGCACTGCGGTTCTTGCTAAATAGGCGGGCCCCTCTAAAGCGGCTAAAAGTTCACACACTTTAATAGGATAGCCGGCAAGTTTGACATCACGACCGAATGGACATGTGGTTGATTTTTGCCCAGGCATTGTCGTCGGTGCCATTTGACCGCCTGTCATTCCGTAAATAGCATTGTTGATAAAAATCATAGTAATATTTTCAGCCCGAGCGGCGGCATGAATTATTTCTGCCATTCCAATAGAAGCCAAATCCCCATCACCCTGGTAACTGAAGACAATGCATTCTGGTTTCACTCGTTTCATTCCTGTAGCCACCGCAGGACCCCTTCCATGTGGTGGCTGAATCATATCACAATTGAAGTATTCATCGGCGAAAACAGAACAGCCCACGGGAGCAATGCCAATTGTTCTTTCTCTAATTTTCAACTCATCAAGCACTTCTGCTACTAAGCGATGCACAATTCCGTGTCCACAGCCCGGACAGTAGCGCATCGCTATTTGGGTAAGCCCGGTTGGTCTGCCAAAAACTTTTTTCATAAAACCCCCTTTAAAATATCAAAAATCAAATATTAAAAATCACAAATCTCTGAAGTTTCTGTTTTGTTTTTATTTTTAATATTTGATATTTAATCTGTTTCTACTTCCAGACTTCAATGGCAACATCAGGACAGATTTGGGCACAAAGAGTGCAAGCAGTGCAGGCTTCTGGTTTAACAAAGATAGCGGGATAGTAACCCGTAGCACTGAATTTATCAGAAACAGCAATACACTTAAAAGGACAAGCAATAGTGCACAATTGACACCCTTTGCAGAGCATTTCATTAATTTTGATTTCAGCCATATTCTTGTCTCCTATTTATGATTCGCAAAGGTCGCAAAAATTCCGCTAAGAATGCAAAAGTTTTGGTTCACTTTTGCGAACTTTGCGACAATTTTGCGCCCTTTGCGGTTTTTTGAATTTTATCACAAATTATCGTTTAATGGCAAGCATTTTTTAAAGAGCTCTACTCGCAGATTACACGGATTTCTAACAGATCACGCAGAGTAAGCAATTTCAAGATTTTTAATCTGGGTAATCTGCGTATATCAGCGATTTCTGAATTTTTTTAAGTCATAAATTGCATTTCATAAAGTCTCTGATACGGCCCCTGTTTTTGAATTAATGAGTGATGTGTCCCCACTTCTACAATTTTTCCGTTTTCCAGCACGATAATTTTGTCGGCTCTTTTAACAGTAGAAAGTCTATGAGCAATTACTAAGGTAGTCCGGTTCTGCATCAAATATTTTAGGGCTTCCTGGACTAATCGTTCTGATTCCGAATCTAAAGCTGAAGTAGCTTCATCAAGAATCAAGAGTGGCGGATTTTTTAGGATTGCCCGGGCTACCGCAATTCTTTGTTTCTCACCTCCGGAAAGCCTGACTCCTCTTTCGCCTACTATTGTTTCGTAACCCTCCGGAAGTTGAAGAATAAAACCCTGGGCATTGGCCGCTTTAGCGGCTCCAATCACTTCCTCTTTCCTGGCGTCTTTTCGGCTATAAGCGATGTTATTGTAAATAGTATCATTAAAGAGAATTGTCTCCTGGGGGACAAGCCCAATTAACCGACGCCAAGAAGCGACAGTAAATTCCTGAAAGTCTATCTCGTCAACTTTTATCTTGCCTCTAGTAGGCTCATAGAAACGAGCAATCAAATCGGACAGAGTTGATTTTCCGGCTCCCGAAGGACCCACGAGAGCCGCTACTTCTCCTATCTTTATTTTTAGGTTAATATTTTGTAAGACAGGTTTTCCTGTTTCATATTCAAAGGAGACATCTTCTAAAACTATAGATTGATAAATTCCTTTGATTTCTTTAGCTCCGACTCGGTCTAAAATTTCTGGCTTTGTTTCTAAAATTTTAAAAATCCTTTGTCCTGCGGCGATTCCCGTCTGAATGGCACTGTTGGCTTTACTGATTTGGTTTAATGGACTAATCATTGAAAGAATCGCCGCTAAAAAGACAAAAAATCTTTCAGGGCTCAGAGTTTTTGTCTCCAAGATTTGGATTCCCCCATACCAAAGAATAATAATAGCGGCTAAACAAGCGACGACCTCGGTCAGTGGTCCAGCCAGAGAACTGAGCCATTCAAAACGAAGATGAGCCCGCAGGTATTCGTTAATGTGATGACGAAATTTTCGCTTTTCGTCTTTTTCCATGGTGAAAGCCTTAACTACTCGTATTCCGGAAATGGTTTCCACTAAGACTGAAGTTATATCCGCCATTTTTTCTTGCATGCGGTGGCTACGCTTTCTCAACTTACGACTTAAGATGGCGGCTAGAATCGCTGTGCTCGGAAGGAGTAACACTGCCAACAGGGCTAATCGCCAGGCCGCCCAGAAAGCCACCACTAAATAGACAAGGCTCTGAACTGCCTGTCTAACAATCATTAGTGTATCAATAGCTACCGCTCCTTTCACAGTATTAACATCGTTATTAATTCGGGAAACAAGTTCTCCAGTCCGGCGCTTGTGAAAAAAACTCAACGAAAGGGTATGAAGATGTTCGTATATTTGATAGCGAATATCCCTCAAAACCCTTTGCTCTATAATGATGCTAATCACATTCATAAGATAGCCAAACACATTTTTTAACAGAAAGAGCATTAAAATGAGCAGACAGAGCCGCTTTAGAGCAACAAGTTGGGAAACTTGGAAGAAAAACTGATTGAATTTAATTTTTAAAAAAAGATAGATTTTTCCTGCTGTCTGAGGAATAGAAGTGTCTGTGACAGTGGAAAAAGAAGAATGAGAGAAGAGCACCTTAAGAAAAGGAATAATAACTCCCAAATTAGCGCCGCCAAGTAAAGCGGTAATTTGGAGACACAAAAGAAAGAGGATAATCGCCTTCCAATAAGGCTTAAGATATGATAAAAGCCGCAGGTAAATTTTCATCTTTTTACTCCAAATGGCCTCGGCCAGGTATATTCATCTATCAAAGGCACAAAGATATTCATCAAGAGAACAGCAACAATCCAGCTTTCTTGAGATTTGCTCAAAAATCTTAGAAGTAGAGTTAAAATTCCAATTCCTAGGCCAAAAATAATTTGACCCTTCTTAGTAACAGGTGAGGTTAAAGAATCAGTGACAAAGAAAAAAGCTGCCAGAAGAGTACCTCCCAAGCAGACTTGAAAAAACAATCTATCTAAAGCAGTTGTCCCCCCCCCAAAAAATGAACCTATTATTAAGGTGATAAGAAAAGAAAGAGAAATTCGCCATTTAATAATTTTTCTTACTAAGAGATAGAAGGCACCCACCAGAATCAGAATAAGGGAAATTTCGCCAATTCCACCTCCAAAATGTTCAAAAAATAAATTAGGGCCTAAGAGAAACTCTTCACTCCAAAAGGGTTTTGTTCCCTCAGAGATTAACCAACTCTTACTAACAGTAGGCCAACAAAAAAGAACAAAAACTTTACTGATTAGAACAGCATTAAAAATGCTCTGTCCCATAACCTGTTTACTAAAAATAACAGTCAAAAAAGCCCCAAAAACCACCAGCCAGAGTGGAATAGTCGCTGGTAGAAGAAACGCAAAAAGAAGCGATGTTAACAATACTGAACTATCCCATACTCGCCACTCTTTAGAAAACAGTCCAAACAGGAAGTATGTAATGAGAGAGCTAATCAGAGTGACAGTGACTACCGCTACTGCTTTAAGTCTAAAAACCCATATTGCTCCTAAGAGGGACGGAACTAAAGCAATCATCATCTCATAATTCTGAATGAAAACTGCATTTTTACTTCTCAAATGTGGTGGAAAGGAAAGCAAAAACTTGTTGGACATCGCACCATCCTGTATAATCTTCACCACAGAGACGCGGAGAACTGATTTCATTGCAAAATGTAAAATTATCAATTAGCAATTTAAAATGATAGTTTTATCCCGATGGATATCATCGGGACTAATTTTGCCTTGAATCACTCTGCGCTCTCTGCGTCTCCGCGGTGAGTCTCATAAGGCGTCCTTTTTCCATAGTGGAAACAGTGTAAGAGATTTATCTTAGACGGACAGACATAGGCGCAGGCACCGCATTCAAAACACTCCAGCAAACCTTTCTTTTGTGCCTCCTCAAATCTACTGTGTTGAATTAAGACAGCCAATTCACCAGGTAGAAGTCGTAGGGGACAAGCTTCTGCACAGCGACTGCACCGCAGACAATGCTGAGCAGAGAATATCTCTACTTCTTCCGCAGATAACAAAGAAATTACATTTACATTTGAGGTGAGTGGCATTTCCTCAGCAGGAATCGCTTGCCCTTTTATCAATCCATTTATTATTAATTTTCCTGGCTTTTCTTTCCACCCTCCGCAAAATTTAATAATTTCAGAAAATAAAGTGCCGAGAGATACTTTGATATTTTGGGAATTTGTTACTCCTGAACCATTCACTCCAATAATATTTTCCATCAAGGGTTTACCATTTCTTACTGCTTCATAAATATAGAAGATGAGTTTTATGTCCTGCACTGAAATCCCATAATTTTCTGGTAATTCCTCTACCGAGAATTCTTTCCCAAACACACTCTTAATTAAGAGTCTTTTTTCTCTTTGAGGATATTTGGGTCTTACTAAAACCATCGCAATGTTCATTTCATCCCGGAGAAGATTTTTTAATTTGATGATGTTTTCTTTTTTATTGTCTTGAATAATCAGCCGTGCCCGCCACGCTCCAAACAAATGCAGAAGAATTTTTGTTCCTTCAATAATTTCTTTGGCCTTCTCTCCAAGCAACTGGCTATTACTGCTATCCCAATAATCCTCGTCAATACCATTTACTAATAAAGTTTCTATTTGATGTCGTCTGATTTTTCGAAAATCAGCTATTCCGGCTTGAAAAATTATTTCACTCAATTCTTGAAAAGTCATCTCTGACCAATGAGAATTTAGGGAAATTTTCTTTTCAAATTGAATTTTCCCTTGTGATTCAATAATGACGGAAAGTATCTCTTCTCCAGAAGGATAAAGCCATGGAACCAATGCTTTTACTTCTCCAGAGATTGGTGTATATAATGGTAGTGTATTTTCGCCCTCAGCAATCTTGGTGCCTCTCTCTAAATAATCTCCGACTTTGACTAACAAATTTCGTTCTGCCATCGGAGAGCTACCGTTAGTGTAGTGGAGAGGTAAGACTACTCGTTGGGGATAAGGCATAGTCTTAATTGAGGATGAGGGCCTGCTATCAGTCTTAGGCAAATCCCGTAAGATACCAGGCTTGTTACGGAATAAATAAATTCCGCCAGCAAATGTTCTAACTTGCATTCATTTCCCTCGATAATAGCACTCTCTTACAAATTTCTTTGCTTCTTTTACCATCTCTTCTGCTTCTTCTCGTAAGAATGGTCTTAGCCGACGCAATTCCTCACTATAAGCGTTTTCCGGAACAAATTGTTGCAAGACAAATTTTCTAGCTCCCTGAATTTCTCTGGATATTTCTAAAATTTCTGCCTTCCCGACTAAAGTCGGGATTAAGGTAGTTCGGAATTCATAGTCAATACTTCCATAATAAAGAAAGTCAATACTTTTTTTAATACTCTTCAGATTTACGCTGACACCACAAACTTTAGAATATCGTCCATTTAGTGGTGCTTTTAAATCCATTGCCACATAATCTAAAAGTTTTTTTTTACCTAATCTTTCCAACATTTCGGGACAGGTGCCGTTGGTATCTAACTTCACGGTCAGACCCAATTTTTTGAACCACTCTAAAAGCAAATCTAATTCAGAATTAAGTGTGGGTTCTCCGCCGGTAATAACCACGCCATCAATCCAGTCTCGTCTGTTACTTAAACTTTTCTTAATCTCTTTTAAAGGAATAGTTGGCAGATCTTGGGGATGGTAGACAAGGTTGCCGTTCTGGCAATAAGGACAGCGGAAGTTACAGTGAGGCAAAAAAAGGACGGAGGTAATTTTCCCGTCCCAATCAATCAATGAGGTTTGTATGAAGCCTTTAATCTCAATCATTCTTCTTTTTCTAAATACACTTTAAGCTCTGTGGAGACTGGTGGCTTCTTTGTCCAGCGGGTAATTTCTTTTTCTTGGTCTTCTAAGACAATGGTAGGAATTTCGGACACTTCATAATAAGCCCCTTCGGCCAAGCCTTCTACTGTATCTAGGTTATAATAGTGCAGAGGTATCTTCCCTTCGTACCCCCAGTGTTTCAGAAAATATTCAAACTTATCTTTAGTCTGTTTACAAACCGGGCAAGTATTTTTCCCAAAAATTTTAATCTGCATATTTTTACTCTAGAGTTATTGGGCTTGTTGGGTTCGTTGGGTTAAACTCAACAAACTGGGTAAACTCAATAAGGAGTGACTAATTCACGATGGCTCAATGAGAAATAATTCTTGACCGTATTCTACAGGCTGGGCGTTTTTCACCAAAATTTTGGCGATGCGCCCGTTCACTTCTGATTCAATTTCGTTCATAATTTTCATTGCCTCAATAATACAGAGGACTTGCCCCACTTTGACCATTGTATTTTCTTCTACATAAGGAGGAGCCTCTGGAGCTGGGGCTCGGTAAAATGTGCCAACCATCGGGGCGCTAACCACCACAAAATTTTGCTCAAGTTTGGACTTTTCTTCCATTACCACACCTTTCTGAAGGGAAGACACTGGAGGTAGCATAGAGACTACAGGACTAACAGGACTTTCTGTAGCTATGACCGATGGCGGCCCTACGGAAACAGCGGTACTTCCTGTTTTACTAATCTTCAATTTTGTTCCCCATTCAGAAATTTCTAATTCCGAAATTTTACTCTCTTCTACTAACTTAATTATTTTATGAATTTTAGAAAGCCGCATATCATCTCCTCAAACTCTTTGTAAATATTCTTTTGTCCGGGTATCAATTTTAATCACATCACCTACTTCAATAAAAAGTGGCACTTGCACTATCAAACCACTTTCCAATTTTGCTGGTTTGGTAGCTGCCTGAGCGGTATCACCTCTAAAACCCGGCTCTGTTTCTACCACTGCTAAATCCACGAAGAAAGGCACTTCCACTCCAATGGCTTCTTCACCATCCATTAAAACAGTGATTTCAAGATTCTCTCTTAAATACAAACCATTCTCACCAAAAAGTTCTTTTGGCAAAGCGATTTGTTCGTAAGTTTCTCCATTCATTAAATAGTAAATCTCACTATTCTGATAGAGGTATTGCATCTTTTTGCGTTCTAATCTAACTTCGTTCAATTTTTCGCCTACCCGAAAGGTACGTTCAATGACTAAACCACTCCTAATATTTTTGAGTTTGGTTCGCACGAAGGCACCTCCCTTTCCCGGCTTTACATGGTGAGCCTCTGTAATATAAAGAAGCTCCCCTTCCAGTTCTACCGTCATTCCATTTCGCAATTGTCCCGCATCAATCATTTCTTAACTCCAGAATTGTAGAATCAGCTATAAGACAATCATCTCCTTGGGAGACTTTGTAAGAATTTCTGCTCCTTCTTTTCGGACAACTACAGAGTCCTCAATTCTCACCCCCCCCCATTGTGGAATATACACTCCAGGTTCAATAGTTACTACCATTCCCTCTTCCAAAATTTTCTCACTGCGAGAAGATACTCCTGGCATTTCATGAACTTCCAAACCAATCCCGTGTCCCAATCCATGTCCAAAATTCCTGCCGTAGCCAGCCTTTTCAATGATTAACCGAGCCTTCCTATCAACCTCAGCTGCTTTTTCACCGTCCTTGACTGCTGCCAAACCTGCTTTTTGAGCTGAAAGTACTAATTCATATATCTCTCTTTGCCTTTTCGTTGGTTTGCCGAGAATTACCGTCCGGGTCATATCACTGCAGTATCCCTGATAATTGGCTCCTAAATCCAAGACTATCAATTCACCTTTTTTGATTTTTTTATTAGTAGGCTTAGCATGTGGCAAGGCACCTTTAAAACCAGAAGCCACAATTGGCTCAAATGAAGGCTTTTCAGCTCCGTACTTGCGAATCTGATAATCAATTTCTGTGGCCAGGTCAATTTCGTTCATTCCCGGTTTAATGAAAGTCAAAATAGTAACAAAGGTTCTGTCGGCAATTTTTGCCGCTTGGCGAATCTTTTCTATTTCTGTTTTATCCTTTTTCCCCCGAAGATTTTCTACAAAATTTCCCAGAGGCACAAGTCTAATTTTACGCAGTAATTTCTTAAACTGACGATACTGGGCATATCTTAGGTCACAGGATTCAAAACCTATATTTTTCAATCTCCGAACAGATTGATTTTCTATAAATTCTCGCAGAAGTTCTTTTTTGACGATGGAAACTTTTACCGCCTTCGGTAGTTCTTCTTTACATTGTTCCTGATAGCGAAAATCAGTGAAAAATTGTGCTCTATTTGCTAAAACTAAAAGAACTCCTGAACTTCCACTGAAACCACAGAGATAGCGAAGATTATAGAGATTGGTTACAAGAAGCCCTTGGAGATGTCTTTTTATAAGCAATTCCTGCAGTTTATGAATTCGTGAATTGTTCATTTTTAATTCCATATTGTTCATCTCAATCACCTCTTATTAGGCGGATTTTTGTTCGGCAGGCTATTTCATATAATGATCCCAGCATAAGAGAAGTTCCGCCGAAGGCGGAATTTGGATGAGTCCCGATAGTTATCGGGACGAACCTTTTATGCTGTGTTATACGCTGTCGGTCGCTCATCATCTTGTTACTGAACTTTCAAAAAATAATGGATACTTCATTAATTTTGTGGTATAATATGAGGTATGAGACCTCATGGTTCAGCTCAAGATTTACAGAAGCGCCGCTACAAAGCGATGGAGCTACTCCGGACAGGGGAGACCTATCGTTCAGTGGCTGTAGA
>JBFLXN010000061.1:0-13872 GCA_040755715.1 Candidatus Edwardsiibacteriota bacterium | reverse complement strand
CATCTTTAACCTCCTCGGAAATTTTTTGACATTTAAATTATATCATAATTTCCGAGGATACTCAAGAAATAATCAGACTGGAAATCACTATTTTTTGTTGGAATAAATAATTTTTCACCAGTAACTAAGTATGAGAAAATAGAAATAGTCAAAGATTATGCGGGTTTTAACCGAGTTGTTGTTGCTTTCAAATAAAAATAAGGTTGAGGTTAAGATTGAGAGAAATAAGATATAATTTCTGAACCTTATCCTAAACCTTAACCTTGCCGTTTGTGAGAAGAGATGAAATGGACAAATTTGTCATTCAGGGTGGAAATAGATTAGAAGGAAGAATGAAGATTAGTGGAGCGAAGAATTCAGCTTTGCCAATTATGGCGGCTTCACTCTTAGCTTCGGGAAAGAGCAGGATTTGTAATATTCCCAATGTGATGGATGTGAGAACAATGAAGAAAATGCTCTCTCTGTTGGGAGCAAAGGTAGAATTTGAAAATAATGTTTTGACGATTGATGCTTCTGGTTCTTTGAATTTTGTGGCTCCTTATGAATTGGTTAAAACAATGAGGGCATCTTATTATGTTCTCGGTCCACTTTTAGCACGGCTTGGGCAGGCAAAGGTTTCGTTACCTGGTGGATGTGCTATTGGAGCAAGACCGATAGACCTACACCTCAAAGGAATGCGTGAACTCGGTGCAGAAATTGAAGTAAAATATGGTTACATTGAAGCAAAGGCAAAAGGACTTAAAGGAGCGGCTATCTTTTTAGAAGGACCCCATGGCTCAAGTGTTGGAGCCACAATCAATGTAATGATGGCAGCTACTCTGGCTCAAGGAAAAACAGTAATTGAACACGCCGCCTGTGAACCAGAAGTAGCAGATGTAGCCGAATATCTGAATAGAATGGGAGCAAGAATTTCTGGCGCAGGGACACCACTGTTAACCATAGACGGCGTTAAATCCTTAGCCGGTGCGGAGCATACTCTTATTCCTGACCGGATTGAAACCGCCACTTTGATGATTGCTAGTGCAATTACCAAAGGTCAAATAGAAATAGAGGATTGCTTTCCGGAACATTGCAGTGCAGTTATTGAAAAACTCCAAGAAGCTGGGATACAAATAGAAATAGAAACAAAAAAAATCAAAATTACAGGAAGAGAAAAACGCAAGCCATTAGAAGTTATCATCGCTCCTTATCCGGGCTTTCCCACCGATGTGCAGGCTCAACTGATGTCGTTAATGACAGTAACGGAAGGAATTAGTGTTATAACCGAAACTATTTTTGAGAACCGCTTTATGCATGTTCTGGAACTCCAGCGATTAGGAGCAGATATTAGAATTGAAGGAAATAGTGCCATTATCAAAGGAATTAAGTCTTTGAGCGGTGCTCCTGTGATGGCTTCGGATTTGCGTGCCAGTGCGGCTTTGGTTTTGGCTGGACTCGTTGCTGAAGGTAAAACAGAAATTTCCCGTATCTATCATCTTGACCGTGGATATGAGAATTTTGAAAAGAAACTACAAGCACTAGGAGCCAGAATAGAAAGGATATCAGTGCCTGAATAAATCTGTGTTTTTTAACCCTAACTCATTTATCAATATTGTTTTTCAAAAAACCTACAACTTTCCGCCGGAAACAAATCTATTTCCTCTATATTCGCTTGCACATTTGATGCCCATTTTTCTGATTTCAACAATATGGGTGTGGAGAATTTCTGTGAGGTCTAAATAAAGCCCAGATTTGACATAAGTTTTCCGCCACAAAAATTTTTTCAAAAAAATCTTGATTTCCCTTTTGCATTTTTGGAAATTTTTGGTTATAATTATAGTAGCGGTTGCAATTCATCTTGTCCTTTTTTTCCCTTTGGCACTTTGGCAATTACCGAAATGCCAAATTGGAGCCAATTATGAAAAAACTTCTTATCTTTGGGCTTTCCATTCTCCCTTTTCTCTTCTCCCTTCTACCTTGTTGTTTCGCCCAGACTACCTATAATCTGCAGATAATCTTCAAGACTGGGGCGCCTGAAGACAGCATTAGTAGTTTTGGCATGGCGATTGGGGGAGTTGGTGATGTGAACGGAGATGGCTACGATGATGTAACCGTTTTGGGACATAGAGTTAAGGCGCAACAGGATATTGCAACCAAAGTGTATTTATATTATGGTGGTCTTGGAGGAATAGATAGCATACCCGATTTAATATTGTATGACTCTGCACAGCCGGGTGCAGGTGGCAGATGGATAGCAGAGGGTGATTTGAATGGTGATGGATTTTCAGATGTAGTAGTATCTGGGAGGGCAACTATTCCCAATATACTCATATATTATGGTAGCAATCCGATGGATAGTCTTCCAGACGATAGTCTTCCGAGAATAAGTTTAGCACTGGCTTGCGGAGATGTCAATGCTTGACGATACAGTAGACTTGATTACAGGAGACTACTTGAACCCTGGCAGTAAATGGAACAGTTTTTATCTACTATGATGGTAGTCCATTTGATACCATTCCTGATGTAATTTTGTCTGGCGGTCACGGGGATAGCGGGGAGGCGTTCGGAATCAGCGTTGGTTCTGGTGGTGATGTGAATAAGGATGGCTTTCAGGATATAGTAATAGGAGCTTGGGGTTATGGAGATGGGACAATTGCACCTTTCATGGCTGGTAGGGTCTATGTCTATTATGGCGGCTCACCAATGGACACAATCTATGATATGGCAAAATGTGGGGAAGTAGCAAGTCAATGATTGGGTTTCTACAATGTTTCTTTTTTCAAAAATAAAATAGATTATGACCGTGTAGTTACTGGAAGTGAGTATTATCCTAGTGGAAGATATGGGGGCAAAGTATATGTCTTTTACGGTGGTTCCCCGATGGATAGCGTTGTTGATGTGTGGATGGTTGGCAAAACAGACTCAAGTTCTTTAGGTTATTGGTCATCTGGAGTTGGTGAGGCAGACAGCAATAATTATGGGGAGTTTATGTCCACTGCCCGTGGTGATTCAATTCCTGCTTCAGTTTCTAAAGGAGTGGATTATCTCTGGCTTGGAAGCGCAATTATGGATACGATTGAGGATGGCTGGCTTGCGGGATGTGCCTATAGGGTTTGTTGTGCAGGCGATGTAAATGGGGATGGAAAAGACGAAGTAATGATGTCGGGTTCTTCTGGTCCGGTCAGTTTGTAAATATACAGGCCCGGGACCGGGGGTGGAGGAAACTTCCGCTAAACGCTGGGCGCCTGACGCTATACGCTTATTCCAGAATCAGCCGAATCCCTTCACTTCACAAACCGCTATTCGCTATTCGCTGTCCGCTATCAGCCATGAGCTATCAGCCATTAGCCACACTACTCTGAAGGTCTACAATGTGGCGGGGCAGCTGGTGAAGACATTAGTCAATGAGATAACCCCTCCCTTCCCTCCCCTTCACCGCAAATGCGGGATCCCGCTCTGGCGGGACAAGGGGAGGGAAGGGTGAGGTCGGTGGTATGGGATAGCAGAGATGAAAGTGGCAAACAGGTGTCGGCAGGCGTGTATTTCTATAGACTAACTGCAGGTGATTTCGCAGATACAAAGAAGATGATTGTATTGCGATAGATTGGAAGTTGGGTTTATCCGTAGCCCAGCCTTTTAAGGCTGGGAAATAAAGAAAAAACGCGAAAAAAAAAGCCGTTAACGGCCTTATAAAAAACAAAATCTCTCATTCATTATTTCATTATTCCCCAGACATAAATGTCTGGGCTACGGAATTACGTCCATAAAGGGCTACACTACAAACAAAAAAATTCGTCCGCTGGCGGAAAGGAGGTGTTGAAAACCGGAAATGGCGGCGATAAAATGGTAGGTCAGACATCCCTGTCTGACAAAAGAGTCAAGAAATCAAAGAAGGTTGGATATCATGCCTGAGGCAGATCCGCTTTTGGCGGAAATCCAACCGTTACAGGAAAGGAGAAGATACAAAAATGAAACAGCTCAGAACATTATTCGCAGCCGCTGGTTTGGTGATGATTTTTGCGGCTTTGGGTTCTGCTGAGCCGAAGTGGGTCTATGATAGTTACGGTCCGGGGGCAGCACCGAATGCTGTGCATATGATAAACGACACTGAGGGTTGAGCGGTTGGTGTTGGTTGGTTTGAGTGTTAGCATTCAGCTGGAATTGGACACTTTGACAATTTTGGAATAGAGACCTTAAAGGGTTAAATGAACCCATTGCTCTTCCAAATTATACCTTTTTCTCCTTTCCCAAGTCAACCTCTTTGTCTCTTCTCTCTTTTCAGGTTCTCTTCTCTTTTCCCTTCATAGACATCCCTTGGACTAACATTATCCAAGGATTTATGTGGAGTAAGCCGGTAGGTAGCTATCGCCTCATCTATTCCTTTCTTCAGCTCTTCCGGCGAACAGTAAACCAATAAACACACCTTCTCTTTTATACTCCGATGAAATCGCTCTATCTTACCCTGAATCTGAGGATGATACGGCCGACCCAAAATATGTTTTATCCCGTGAACTTTCAGATAATTAGCCATAACCTCACCAGTGAACCCTGAACCGTTATCAGAAAGCAATCGAGGCCCTTTCCCCGTCTTTTAGATGTCCTTTCCCACACGCATGTTCTATCGCCTGCTCCACCACATCACTAAAACTAAAGGCCGTCTCATCAGGCCTTAAATCCCAGCCGAAGGATACCTTGAATAATCATCTTGAACTGTAATCTGTTTGTAATACCCCCAACCAACCACAAAATAGTTCGTCGCATCGCTCTGCCAGATTTCATCACAACCAACTGTCTTATACCGCCATTCCTTTGCTACCGCCATTTCTACCAAAGCCCTCGGCTCAGTCAACCTGGCTTTCTTCAGTAGACGATAAACCACTGGCTGGTTTCTTGTTTTAACCTATCTACTTCCTCTTTGGTTGCTTCCCTTAAGGTGTCTCCTCTGAGTCTGGCTTTACCACCCTCCATAAACTGTTTTAACCAGGAATAATAGACTGCACTGCCTATCCGTTCCCGGCGACATAAGTCAGTTACGGGTATTTCCTTACGAAATCCTTCCAGCACTATCCTGATTTTGTCTTCTGCACTGAACTTGCGTTGGGTCACCCGATTTACTTTACGAATTAGGCTGACCACTCCACTGCCCCCAACTTCTACCGGTTTCTCTCCGCTTACCTGAGTTGTGCCTTCCATCTTTTCCCTCCTTCGTAGGGATAATGTAATGTCAAAAGTTTTTTAGGTATTTTTACCTAAAAATCTTTATTTTTAATATTTTTATTGATTTTTATCTCCCTCCCCCCTTATTATTGTAGTGTTATTCACTATAAAGGAGGTTATTTTATGTCCATGACCAAAGTTTCACGTTTTGTTATTTGGA
The DNA here is from genome assembly GCA_040755715.1 of Candidatus Edwardsiibacteriota bacterium. Lineage (GTDB taxonomy): Bacteria > Edwardsbacteria > AC1 > JBFLXN01 > JBFLXN01 > JBFLXN01. The sequence goes on along the minus strand of JBFLXN010000061.1, from coordinate 8,516 downwards.
TATGCTCCAAATTTACTCGCGAACAAATTATTATGATCATAAAAGAACTTTCAGATATTATTGCTAATCGCGATCCTAACATTAAACCTAAAGACGATTTTAAGGAAAAACATCCTAACTATAGAAACTTTTATCTTGAGCCTAATCCGCCTTTAACTCAAAAACCCGAAGAATCTCAAAAAAAAACTTCAAAGAACTCTTAAAACAATACTGTCATACTCACGGCAAACCCCTTAAACCTGTTAATCACCGTGATAAATCTCTTTATGTAACCGAAAATGTTTATTGTCCCTTATGCCACGCTCCAAGCAAATATCTCTATTTCAACGACGGCTCTAAAAGATCCCAAATTAGAGGCAAAGTCTGTTCTAACCTTTTTCAACAAGCTAAAAAAACTTCTTTAAAATCAAAATTCTTCTGTCCTTATTGCCACAACGCTTTATTCGTCTGGAAACATTTTAAAGACCTTATTATTCATAAATGCTGTAACGATAACTGCCAACATCGTTTATCCGCTTTAAGCAAACTTAATCCTTTAGAAAAATTTATTAAAACCAAACTCCTTTCTCAATTTAAACTTAACTATCAATTCCGTGAATATCTTTATCAACCTTCACCATTAAAACTTTCTTCTCCTGATAAACCATCTATTAACCTTGCTAAATCTTACCACTCTATTAAGACCATTGGTCTTATTCTTTCTTTCTACGTCTCTTTTGCACTCTCAGCCCGTAAAACTGCACTTATTTTGTATATGATTTTCAATATCAGGGTCTCTCACAAAACTATCTTAAATTATGCCTCTTCGGCTGCTTATTATTGCCATAACTTTAATCTTAAAAACAAAGGCCCTATTGATGATATCTCTGCCGGTGACGAAGCTTATATTAAAATCCTAGGCAAACAATTTTATTCTTTTCTCTTTATTTCTTCTAAATCTCGTAAAATCTCCTCTTACCATCTCGCTGACTCCAGAGAGACTCAACCCGCTATCATTGCTATGAACGAAGCTATTCGTACCGCTAAAGATGACCAACAAATTACTCTTATCACTGATGGCAATCCTTCCTCTCCGGCAGGTATCCATTTTATTAATCAATCCCGTCCTGCCAATAAACTCTCTCTCAAAAAAGTCATTGGATTACAAAACCTTGATTCTGAATCTGCTGAATTCAGACCTTTCAAACAACTCGTAGAAAGAGTTATTCGCACTTTTAAACACCATCTCAGACCTGCTGCTGGTTTTAATTCCTTTAATGGTGCTCTCGCTCTTATCATTCTCTTTGTTACACACTACAATTTCTTAAGACCTCACATGTCTCTCAACTACAATGTCCCAATCCCTCTTAAAGAACTTCAGAATATTTCCACCATTCAAGGTAAGTGGGCTAAAATTCTCTCCCTAGCCGCTTAAACTTACTTAACTATTTCAAAGACCTTTTCCTTAACTAACTCTTTTTGCCTTTTTTACTTTTTCTATACTTTTCCTGCTCTTTAAATCTCTTGTTCTTCTATTTTTCCAGCCTTTTATCCTGCTTCGTATTGCATTTTATCTTTCATTTTCTTTCATAGAACTTTTGACATTATCAGGGATAATATTATACCCCATTTTTGAGTCCAGCACAACCCTAAAGTCTCTATGTCTGTTTACCCCCATCTGTCCAATGCTGGCTGATGTTCAACAAATACCCCAAGGGGCTCTTTATTTTCTGCAATTCCTTTCCGCTACCTTTTTTTCTTGCTTTTGTTTTTCTATTTTTGTTATATTTATATCCGTGTTAACCCCGCACCAAATTTTGGTGCGTAGGTGAATCTGTAGTTTCATAAGATTTTTCAGAAGTAACTATTTAATTGACAGAGCACTATATGCCCTCAAAAAATGCTTATTCACAATTAAGAGAAGAAATTTCTCAGAGAAAATTCTATTCTGTTTATCTCCTCAGCGGTGAGGAAGAATTCTTAAAAGAAGAATCTCTGCAACTCCTCTGTGAAAATCTGATACCAAAAACATCATGGGGGTTTAATAGAGAAATACTCTATGGAACAGAAACTAAGGCAGATGAAATTATAGACAAGTTGTCCAGTTTGGCGTTTCTGGCTGAAAGAAGGATAATTATCGTAAGAGATTTCAACCGTCTTTTAGAAAAAGAGAAAATTTTAAATTATTTAGAGACCACTTCTTCACTTACTAATGTTCTCGTTTTAGTTACCCCCAAAATAGACTTCAGAACAAAATTTTATAAGGCACTGGCAGAGAAAGTGCATAGTCTGGTGTTTTGGCCACCTTTTGAGGACGAAATTCCAGACTGGATTAGACGACAAGTAGAAAAACAAGAAAAGAAAATCACTCCCAAGGCAAGTAAACTACTTCAAAAAAGTGTAGGTAGGAATCTGGCTGATTTAAAAAATGAGATAGATAAATTAGTTATCTACACTGGAGAACGGAGGACTATTGAACAAACAGATGTTGAAAAAGTAGTAGGTCTATCCAAGAATAAGACTGCTTTTGACCTTGCTTGGACGATGGGAAATCAAGAGAAAAAACAAGCCTTAGTTTTGCTTTATCAATTACTTCAATGCGATGAAGAGCCATTAATGATTCTCAATACTCTGACATATCATTACCTTTGTCTATGGAAAATAAAACTCCTTTGTCTCAGAAATGAATCCAAAGATAGCATAAGGGAAAAGACGAAAATTAACAAAATGTATTTTCCTAATTATTTCTATCAAGCACAAAGGATTAAAGAAGAAGACATTAAACAAGCACTCTTCCTTTTGCATCAAACAGACCTGAACTTAAAAGAAGGTAGGGGAGAGGAACAATTCCTATTAGAAAAGTTAGTCTATCAAATATGTAAAAATGGTTGAGGAGGGGAAAAATGGCAGATGAAGCTGAACTTTTACTCCAAGAATTACAGCGATTGGAAGAAACCAAGGCTATACTTACTGAACGTCTAACTAAACTTGAAGAGAAGAAGAATTTTACTCGGCCAGAAATTTATGAAAAAGTCAAGACTGATTATGAAGCCCGTTTGAAAGAGATTTCAGCTGAACTTCAAACTAAAGGCGGAAACATTGAGAGCGATCTCACAAGATATGAGTTAGAAAAAGAAGAACTAACAAAAAAGAAAAATAGGCTTAAAGATGATATTGATGAAATTGAGTTGCGACATTTAGTCGGTGAATTTGAAGATGACTTAAAGAAAACTTTGGAGGAAGAGAAAAACCGAGAAATTGCTGACTATGAAACTCGTCTAAGGGAATTAAATGAGAAAATTGTTCTCGGCCAAAAACTATTTCAAATGCGACAGGCACCACCAGTGGTAAAGCCCAAAGTAGAAAGAGAACCAGTAGCTGAGGTTTCTGTTGTTCCGCCATCACCCACACCTACACCAGAAATTCCTGTGGAAACGGTAGCGGCAGTATCACCACCAGTAACATTAGAACCGACTTTGCCCAAAGAAGACATTGGCCTGGAATGGCCCAGTTCTTTAACACCGGCCGAGGATGAAGACGCCGAGAAATTAGTCTGTCCAAAATGTGGAACACCAAACAGAGCCGACAACTGGTATTGCGAAAAGTGTGGGAACGAATTATTAGGGATTCAAATTTGATGCGTTTTGGATTCCATGTTTCTATTACGGGGAGAATTCACAAAGCCATAGAGAGAGCAAAGGCACTTGACTGCGATTGCCTGCAAATCTTTTCCCGCAATCCAATTGACTGGAAAAGAGCCAAACATCTTACAGAAGACATTATTAGATTTGTCAACCTAAGAAAAGAAGCAAAAATTTCACCCTTAGTTGTTCATATTCCCTATGTCGTCAATCTGGCTTCTCCTGAAGATGCCCTTTACAAAAAGTCAATTCAAGCCTTTAAACAGGACCTCAAATATGCAGAAATCTTGCAGGCAGAATTTTTTGTCACCCATTTAGGAAGTCACAAGGGTAAAGGAAGAGAAAGCGGTATAAAGAGATTTGGGCAAGCACTGAAAAAAATTCTGGAGGAAACAAATACAAGAATTCCTGTCTTATTAGAAAATACTGCTGGAAGTGGTGATTATCTTGGAGGTTCCTTTGAAGAAATTGCTGAAATTATTGGGAAAGTAGGGGAGAGGAAATCATTATTAGGACTTTGTTTTGATACCTGTCATGCCTTTGCAGCAGGCTATGACTTAGCTACGGCTGAAGGATTAGAAACGACTCTCAAGGAGATTGAGCAACTCATAGGTTTGGAAAAGCTGAAACTTCTTCATCTGAATGATGCCAAATCAGATTGTAGCTCCCATATTGACCGCCACGAAGATATTGGGAAGGGTAAGATTGGAATTGACGGTTTTAGAAGAGTGGTAAATCATCCTAAACTGAGGGATTTACCAGCCATACTGGAAACGCCAAAGATGAATTTTGAAGACGATAAAAGAAATATGAAAGTAATCAGGTCGCTTTATGCTGAAATATCCTTTTAAAGAAATAGAATCCAAGTGGCAAAAAATCTGGGAAGAGACCGGATTATACAAGACTAACGAAAATCCCAGAAAGAAATTTTACATGCTGGAAATGTTCGCTTATACTTCTGGGGATATTCATATGGGACATTTTCGCAACTATGCCATAGGTGATGTCATCGCCCGTTATAAAATGATGCAAGGCTATGATATCCTTCATCCAATTGGTTGGGATGCTTTTGGACTTCCAGCCGAAGAAGCCGCCATTACCCGGAGTCTTGACCCAGAAAAATGGACATTAGGATGTATTGAAGTATCAAGAAATACTCTCAAAAAGATGGGCATTAGTTATGACTGGAATCGAGAGGTAATTACTTGCCTCCCGAATTACTATAAATGGACGCAGTGGGTTTTCTTGAAACTCTTTGAACGAGGTTTGGCCTATCAGGGTGAATCCTTAGTCAATTGGTGCCCAGGATGTAAGACAGTTCTGGCAAACGAACAGGTTGAACAGGGAACTTGCTGGCGCTGTCATTCTCAAGTAACCAAAAAGACACTTAAACAGTGGTTCTTTAAGATTACTGAATATGCCGAGAGATTGCTTAAGAGTCTTGACCGATTAACTGGCTGGCCGGAAAATGTCAAGACAATGCAAAAGAATTGGATTGGTAAAAGTATTGGCACTGAAATTGATTTTAGTATGGAGAAAACCGGTAAACTTCTGTCAGTTTTTACTACTCGACCCGATACTATCTATGGCGTTACCTTCATCGCTATTGCTCCAGAAAATCCTTTGGCAAAGAAAATAGTTGAAGGGACAAGATATGAGAAGGAAGTTTTAAAGTATATTGAAAAATCAATTCTAAAAACAGAAATTGAGCGAGTTTCTACTGTAACTGAAAAAGACGGCATCTTTACCGGTGAATATGCAATCAATCCACTATCTCGTGAAAGAGTTCAGCTCTGGGTGGTTGATTATGTTCTGGCTTCTTACGGAACTGGAGTAGTGATGGGTGTGCCTGGACATGACCAAAGAGATTTTGAGTTTGCTAGAAGATATGATATCCCGATAAAGGTAGTCATTCAGCCGCCTGGTCAAAACCTTGACCCATCAGAGATGAAAGAAGCCTATACAGAGCCAGGAACAATGGTTAACTCTGGTTCCTTTGATGGAATTCCTTCGGAAATTGGAATTAAAAGAGTAACCGATTATGTGATAGAAAAGGGGAGAGGCAGAGAAAAAGTAAATTACAAATTGAGAGATTGGTTAATCTCTCGCCAGCGCTACTGGGGTGCACCTATACCAATCATTCATTGCGAGAAGTGTGGGATCGTTTCAGTCCCAGAAAAAGACCTTCCAGTCCTTCTCCCCAAGGGGAACATTGACTTTATCCCCAAAGGGCGTTCGCCTTTAGCGGATGTTAAAGAATTCACGGAGACAAAATGTTCCAAATGCCAAGATATGGCACAGCGAGACCCGGACACGATGGATACCTTTGTCTGTTCTTCTTGGTATTTTCTTCGCTATACTGATGCTCATAATGATTGTGAGCCTTTTTCCAAAGATAAAGTGAAAAAGTGGTTTCCTATAGATTTATACATCGGAGGAGTGGAACACGCCTGCGGACATCTTCTTTATTTCAGATTCATTACCAAGGTTCTATTTGATGCTGGTTATCTTCCAATAGATGAACCCACTTTCAATCTTTTTAATCATGGAATGGTCTTGGACAAAAATGGTGAAGTGATGTCAAAATCCAAAGGAAATCTCATTTCTCCAGTAGAGTTGATGGAAAACAACGGAGTAGATGCCTCAAGACTAGCTATGTTCTTCTTTGCTCCTTCTGAACGAGAAATTATCTGGAACGAAGAGTCCACAACTGGAACTACAAGGTTTATTAACAGAATATACAACTTAGTCCAAAATATCAAAGAATATCCATTAACTCAAGAAACGCAACTTCCAAAAACATCAGAACTTAACGAGGAACAAATAAGACTATGTCGTAAGTTAAACAAATACATTAAATATATTGAACAAGATATTGTGGCTTTGCAGTTTAACACAATTATTGCCAAATTGATGGATATTTTGACTGATTTGGAGAAGATTGAGTTAAACAATTCGTTTGGTCGGTATTGTCTGGTCAATTTTATCAAACTCTTAGCGCTTTTTGCTCCTCATTTAGGAGAGGAATTGTGGCAGAAGATGGAATTTGGGGAGAGTATATTTAAGAGTTCCTGGCCGGTTTGCGACGAATCTGTATTGAAAGAAGAAGAAATAACATATATAGTTGAAGTGAACGGAAAGGTAAGGGGCAGGGTTTCTGTTCCGGCAGAGACAGGAGAAGAAGAAGTCAAGAAAAAGACGATGGAGAATGAAAAGGTAAAAGGTTATTTAGCTGGAAAGGAGATTAAAAAAGCAATCTTTGTTCCCAAAAAACTGGTGAATTTTGTGGTCGGATGAGGTAAAAAGGGAGAAATTGAAGATACAAAAAAGTCAGTTCAGGAGTTTACAGCTAAAGTGAGTATATGCGCAATGCGTCTATACTGCCAAATAGGAGTGATATACGCAATGCAGATATGAACGAGTTAGCCGAAACTGCCAACAACAAATTAAAAGATAAATCATGATAGATAGTCACACCCACTTAATTGCTGAAGATACAGATGAATACATAAGCACTTTAGTGAACCTAATGGATCAAAATGAAGTTCGAGGTGCTGTCTTATTCGGGTGTCCAGGAGCGGAAGAGGAAACTGATTCAGAAGTTGAAAAAGCTGTAATAAAATATAGAAGCAGATTTATTCCATTTTCCTCCACTGTAGATTTTACTTGGGATGAAACCTTATTAGAAGTATATTTGAGAAAATTAGATACTGAATTTTGGAAAGGTGTTGGGGAGATATTCCTAGATTGTACTAATGATGAGTATGTTTTTTGGAAAGATAGAAAAGAGCATGAACAGAAATTTTTGAAGCCTGTCCCCAAAGAAAAAGAAGAGAATCCTGTATATAAGAAAATTTTTGAATATTGTGGTAACGCAGGCCTTCCAATAATGGTGCATTGTAGAGATATAGAGGTTATGAAGCGAGCATTAGCTAAATTTAAACGAACAAAATTTATTTGGGCACATGCAGATCACGGTGTTTTTCACTCTGTTATTGAATCACTTATGAATGAGGTTACTAATCTTTACTGCGATTTTGGAGTCCAATTCAGATTCGAAGGAGAAAAATGGCTCTCAGGAAGCGCTGAGCAGTGGCTACTGGATAAAGTGGATGGTTGGCGAAAAATCTGTCAATTATTCCCCAAAAGAGTAGTATGGGGAACAGATAGATTTACATGGGATGATTTAGACCCAGATAATTTCAAAATGAGTTTAGATGTTTGGCAAAAATTTGCACAACTTTTGCCTAAGGATCTTGCATTTGATATATCTGAAGGCAACATACTTGAATTAACAAAATGGGAGTGGTAAATAGTTGGCAGCATCGGCTAACAGCGTGTTTGCGGTTCGCTTCGCTCACCCAAATGCCTTTGGCACTTCGCAAACACGCAGACCGTTAGGCGAAATGCTGCCCAAATAGAGTTCTGCAAAATGAGATAATTTGTCATTGCGAGTCCCGATTTATCGGGACGAAGCAATCCCAACTCATGGTAAATAAAGAGATTGCTTCGTCGCTTTGCTCCTCGCCATGACACTTAACAGGCATTTTGCAGAAGTCTTCTGCCCAAAAAGAAAGGAGGAAACCATGCAGCATAAAAATCTATCTTTGGCTCTTCTGTCCATAGGGCTACTGTTTGCCCTCAGCACCTCAGCAGAAGCTTATGATGAGGCTCGGGTTCGCTACATCATGGCTGATATGAGTTTGGGTGGGCCTGTTTCCTACTATCGGGGCTATCCGAATGACGCCAACGCCGTTGAAGCAGTTAGGAGATGGGATGACGGTGTCAGAGTCACCAATGCCAGCCGGTTTGAGCGGAAGATTGTAGGAGAGAAAGGCTGGCAGATAGTCTACAAGGGCACCAACAGGACGATAGACGGAATGGATGTCAGGCTCA
>JBFLXN010000060.1:0-14169 GCA_040755715.1 Candidatus Edwardsiibacteriota bacterium | reverse complement strand
TTGCTTGGGTCAGACAACGTAATCGTCAGAAAGCAACCGTTTCCTGGCAGTTTACAAAGAACATTGCTCGTAAGAAACTTAACAGGTTCTATTACAATATCAAAAATTAGTGTCACAGACCACTAGGGACGATATAAATTATAAGCTATTAAAAGAAAAGATTGGCCCCGGCACAAAGAATCTCAGTGAAGCTGATACTGGAGTCAAAATCATAGACCCGCAATTGAAATCATCGGGATGGGAAGAAGAAGATATAAAGCGGGGATTTTATTTTAAGAAGGGTAAAATAATTATTGAAGGTAATCAAGCGAAACGGGGCACTAAAAAATTTAGCGATTACCTATTGTTTTATAAAAACGCCTTTCCAATTGCGACGATCGAGGCAAAGCGGTATTTCAAACATTGGGCTGAGGGCATTTCGGATGCTAAAGAGAAGGCTCAAATAATAGGTGTCTATTTTGCCGCTTCGGAATAAAGCCACAGAATTACACAGAAAAAATAGAAATTCGTAGAAATATAAGAAGAAATTCATAGAAATAGATTGAAACTGATAGAAATTAATTGAAAAGATGAATTCCAATGAGTTTCCATAAATTTCAATGAATTTCAACAAATTTCTGTATTATATTTCAATAAATTTCTATTAGTTTCCATATTTCTGGGTTAATCTGTGGCTAAATATCTTGTATTAAATCAACACCTTGAATGAGAAAGAAGATGCCTGCTAAAGTCTATTTTACTGATTTGCGATGCGACCTTGAGAAGAATCTATTGTCTAAATTGGCAAATCTCTTTGATAAGGCCGAGTTGGGCAAGATTGTTTCATCTGGTGATTTAGTGGCTTTGAAAATTCATTTTGGGGAAAGGGGGAATACTGCTTTTATTCCTCCCTTTTTGGTTCGAGTGATTGTAGATAAGGTGAAAAGCTTAGGAGGCAAACCATTTTTGACTGATACCAATACACTCTATACAGGTTCACGGGTTAATGCGATAGCGCATTTACAAACGGCTATTGCCAATGGCTTTGACTATTCTGTAGTTGATTGTCCTCTGGTGATTGCTGATGGGTTAAAAGGCAACAGTTTTACCGAAGTAGAAATAACCGGTAGACATTTCAGAAAAGTAAAAATTGGGGCAGAAATTTATCAGGCCGAGGCAATGATTGCCTTGACCCATTTCAAAGGGCATGAACTCACAGGTTTTGGCGGGGCAATTAAAAATTTAGGGATGGGCTGTGCGTCTCGGGGGGGCAAATTGGCAATCCATTCCTCAATCCATCCAAAAGTTAGAATAGAGCGATGCATTGGTTGCGGTGAATGCCTTACCTGGTGTCCGGTGAAAGCAATCTCTCTCATAGATAAGAAAGCCAGGATTGATTCAAAAATTTGCCTCGGTTGTGCTGAATGCACTTTAGTTTGCAGACAACACGCTATCGGATTTGACTGGGATGAAGGAGCCGAGGTGGCGCAACAGAAGATGGTTGAACATGCCCTTGGTACAGTGAAAAATAAGAAAGGCAAAGTTGGCTTTTTGAATTTCATTATGAAAGTCACTCCTGCTTGTGATTGTTATCCCTCTTCTGATACAGCGATTGTGCCAGATATCGGCATCTTAGCCTCATTTGATGCAGTGGCTATTGACCAAGCCTCAGTAGATTTAGTAAATCAGAGTGAAGGTTTAAAAGACACAGCCTTAAAAAAGGCATTCAAATCTAATAGTGATAAGTTCCGGGATATTTATCCAGCAGTTGATTGGTCAATTCAGTTAGATTATGGGACGAAATCAGGGCTTGGAGCCAAAGAATACGAGTTGATTTTTCTTGACAAAAAAATTTAATTTTGGTATAATTTACCAACTTAATTTAGCTAATATTTATCAAGTGAACCTTTAGAAAGGTAAAAAATATGAAAACATTAGTACCTAAACCAAATGAAATAGAGCATAAGTGGTACCTAGTAAACGCAGAAGGGAAACACTTAGGAAGACTGGCGAGCAAAATTGCCCAAATCTTAAGAGGAAAAGGGAAACCGGACTTTACTTCACATCTTGATAGTGGTGACCATGTAGTAGTCATCAATGCAGAAAAAGTAGTGTTTAGTGGCAAGAAACTTCAACAGAAGAAAAAATATCATTATACAGGGTTTCCTGGTGGATTAAAAGAGAGAAAATATGAAGACTTATTTACCAAGAACCCTGCTAAAATGGTAGAAGCGGCCGTAAGAGGAATGCTCCCTCATCATTCCTTAGGTAGAAAGATTTTCCAAAAACTACATGTCTATGGGGGGGAAAAACATCCTCACGAGGCCCAAAAACCAGAAACTCTCAAGGTTTAGTGGAAAAAACTGGCGGGCTATTATCTTGACATTCAACTTTTAATTGATGATTAACAAAAAGTAGAAGTTTTAAATTTTGCCAGTTGTATTTTTCAATCGTAGAAAGGAGGTTCAAAAGACTAATGCCAGAAAATCATTTTGAGGCAGTGGGAAGGAGGAAGGAATCAGTAGCTCAGGTAAAACTATTTCCCGGGGCTGGGAAGAGTTTAGTCAACGGAAAGTCCTTAGAAGAATATTTTAAGCGTCCCACCTTAGTAATGATTGTCAATCGGCCGTTAGAACTTACTGGGACACTGGGAAAGTTTGACATAATTGCCAAAGTTAGTGGTGGTGGAATAGCTGGACAGGCAGGGGCTCTGCGCTTGGGACTATCTCGCGCTCTACTTATGTTTGACCAGAAATTGCGGACCAAACTTAAGTCCGTTGGTCTATTGAGTAGGGACCCTAGAGAAAAGGAGCGGAAGAAATACGGACAGAAAAAGGCGCGAAAGCGCTTCCAGTTCTCAAAACGATAATCTTTCCCGAGGGTCTCGCCCGTTGAGGGCTCACCCCTCCCGATAAATCGGAACGGCCCGAGGGATATCAGGAAATCCCGTCATAAAACATTGGCGGACAGGCAGGGCATCAGGAAAAGAATTCGTCTAATTGGAGGGTCAAAGAGTGAGTGTAATAACCATTAGGGAACTCTTAGAAGCAGGGGTTCATTTTGGACATCAGGTTAAACGGTGGAACCCGAAAATGAAGAAATTTATCTTTGATGAACGGAATGGAATTCATATTATTGATTTAGCTCAGACAGTTAAGAGAATTGAAGAGGCCTATGCTTTAATTAGGCAAAAAGTAGAAGAGAGAGAGAGCATTCTTTTTGTTGGGACAAAGAAACAAGCTAAAGATGTAATTAAAGAAGAAGCACAACGTTGTGGGATGTTTTATGTAACCGAACGCTGGTGGGGGGGGATGTTAACAAATTTTCATACCATTCACAAGAGTATTAATAGATTGAAAGAACTAGAAAAAATGGAAAAAGACGGTACCTTCTTGCTTCTTCCGAAAAAGGAAGTTTTAGAATTAGAAAGAGAAAGAGAAAAATTAGAAACCGCCTTGGGCGGGGTTAAGAAAATGGAAAAATTACCAGGAGTAATTTTTGTCGTTGATACCAAAAAAGAAAAAATCGCCGTGGCTGAGGCTAACCGCTTAGAAATTCCAGTCGTCGCTATGATAGACACAAATTGCGACCCAGATTTCCTTGATTATCCTATTCCTTCAAATGACGATGCTATTAGAGCTATTAAACTAATCTGTTCCTTAATAGCTAACGCCGTCATTGAGGGGAAAGAAAAATATCTGAAGGAATTAGAAGTTAAAGAAGCAGAAAAGAAAGAAGAGGCAGAAACGAAGAAGGAAGAAGAAAAACCAAAAGAAATAGCACGAAAAAGAGAAAGAAGAAAAGGCAAGAGAGAGGAAAAACCAAAAGGAAAAAGAGAGAGAAAAACAAGGACGGTCAAGCGAGAGAGGTAAAAAGGAGGATTAGTTTTATGGTGATTGAAGCTTCCCGAGTTAAAGAACTACGAGAAAAAACCGGAGCCGGAATGATGGATTGCAAAAAAGCCCTAGAAGCGAGTGAAGGTAATTTTGAGGCAGCCATTGATTTTCTTCGGAAACAAGGAATTGCTCAGGCCGAACGCAAGGCCAGCCGAGCTACCAAAGAAGGAATTATTGAATCTTACATTCATTTAGGAGGAAAACTCGGCGTTTTAGTCGAATTGAACTGCGAAACCGATTTTGTGGCGAAAACGGCCGAATTCAGAAGTTTAGCTAAAGAAATAGCAATGCAGATTGCGGCTATCAATCCAATCTCCGTAAATCGTGAATCACTGCCCCAAGAATTGATAGAGAGAGAAAAAGAAATCTATAAAGAGCAAGCCAGACAAACAGGAAAAGCAGAAAAGGTCATTGAAAAGATGATTGAGGGGAAGATGAATAAATTTTACGCTGAGGTGTGCCTCTTAGAACAACCGTATATCAAAGACCCACAAAAGACAGTTAGCAATTTAATCAAAGAACACATTGCGAAATTGGGCGAAAACATCACGGTAAAACGTTTCATACGATTCAGATTAGGAGAGTAAATTTGACAGGATTAAGGGGAAATTAATTAAACGGTGAGGCTATGCAGAAAATCAAGTTTCAAAGGGTTCTTTTGAAATTGGGAGGGGAGGCTTTAGCGGATAAAAATCGCCAGGGGATAAGCGCTTCTGCTGTCAGAGAAATCGCTTCTGAAGTAAAACAAGTGAAACAGTTGGGTGTGGAATTGGGTATTGTCGTGGGAGGAGGCAATATTGTTCGGGGTAGAACAGCCGAAGATATGAGGATAAGTCGAGTGGCGGTTGACTATATGGGTATGTTGGCCACGGTCATTAATGCTCTGGCATTACAAGATGTGCTGGAAAAAAAGGGTGTCTTTACTCGGGTTTTAAGTGCTATTGATATGGCCAGAATTGCTGAACCATATATTCGCCGTCGTGCTATTAGACATTTAGAAAAAGGACGAATCGTTATTATGGCGGCTGGCACAGGAAATCCTTATTTCACCACTGACACGGCGGCCGTCTTAAGAGCCATTGAAATTAAAGCGGAAGTTATACTTAAAGGAACTAAAGTTGATGGAGTTTATAGCGCTGACCCACTTAAAGAGCCAAAAGCAAAAAGATTTACTAGACTTACTTATTTTGAGGTTTTGAAGAGAAGACTTCAGGTGATGGATACTACCGCCATTTCTCTCTGTATGGACCACCGGTTACCAATCATTGTTTTTAATTTACGTAAGAGAGGGAATCTAAAGAAAATTTTGCAAGGAGAAAAGATTGGAACTATTGTTGGGGAGGAATAAATGATTGAACCCATCTTTCAGGAAATGGATAAAAAAATGAATAAAGCAGTAGAAGCCTTAAGAGGTGAATTGGCTTCCATTCGGACTGGTCGGGCTAGTCCAGCTCTCTTGGATAGTATCAAGGTTAATTGTTATGGCTCAAGTGTTCCACTTCAGCAGGTGGCAGGGATTTCTACGCCAGAACTGCGCCTGCTCCTTATTCAACCCTGGGATAAAACGCTGATTCCAGAGATAGAAAAGGCTATTCTGAGAAACTCAGAACTCGGATTGACTCCTACTAATGATGGGAAAGTTATTCGCCTGCCAATTCCCTCATTGACTGAAGAACGTCGAAAGGATTTAGTAAAAGTAGTAAAAAAATTAACTGAAGATGCTAAAGTGGCTATTCGCAATGTGCGACGAGAAGCTAACGAAGCCATTAAGAAATTAGAACATGAGAAAAAAATTTCCGAAGATGAGTCAAAAAAAGCTCACGAACAGACACAAAAAGTTACTGATAAGCATATTGGAGAAATTGAAGAAATCTTAAAGAAAAAAGAAAAAGAAATTATGGAAGTTTGAAAGGAGGTAAAACAAAATAAGATGGCTTATGTAATTACTGATGTTTGCACTTCCTGTGGGGAATGTGTAGAGAACTGTCCTAATGGGGCAATTGTGGAAGGTGAGGGAAAATATGAAATTACTGAAGATTGTGTAGAGTGTGGTGCCTGTCTGGATGCCTGTCCTGTCGGAGCAATCAAAGAAGTATAAATTATATAATTCTCCTCTTTCCTCCTTCCTGACTGTTGGAGCTACTACAAAGAAGGACGGAGAGGTCGGCTCTGCATCTTGTCTGCCCGTTTTTCTTTGAAACCACCACCAATGGCTAGGAGTTCAATCGTTCAGACCCCGTTTCTCGGGGAGAACAGGTCAGCAAAAGGAGAATTAAAGAGGATTTGCGGCTGAAAAATCACTCAGCCGTTTTTTCTTAAAAAGTGAATAGAACGAATGACAGAGTGAACGAATTATACGAATTACAGCAAATTATCCGAATAGAAACATTCGTAAAATTTGCTGTCATTAGAGTGATTCGTTTTAATAAATATGGGAAAACAAAAAGTCATTAACTGGAAAGGAAAAGAATATATCTTCTCTGAAGAGAGAATGCCACAACATATTGCTATTATTATGGATGGAAACGGCCGTTGGGCACAAAAGAGGGGATTGCCGCGAATCATAGGACACCGCAAAGGAATGAAAACAGTCAGAGAAATAGTCAAAGCCTGCGGTGAGCTGGATATTGAAGTCTTGACTCTTTACGCCTTTTCTATAGAAAACTGGCAGAGACCACAAAGAGAGGTTTCCCAGTTAATGAAGATGTTGGTGGAATATCTTAAGAAAGAACGAAAAGAATTGGACCAGAATAATGTCAGACTCAGAGCGATTGGGAGATTGACGGACCTCTCCTTAGAAGCGCAAGAACTTCTCAAGGAGACGATTGCTTATACTTCCAAGAATAGTGGGTTAATTTTGAATTTGGCACTTTCTTATGGAGGACGGGTAGAAATCATAGAAGCAATCCAGAAGTTGATGGCTGATTTTTCTGCCGGCAGAATACTTAAGGAAAATATTGATGAAAAGACTTTTACTCAATATCTCTACGCTCCTGATTTGCCTGAGCCTGACCTTTTGATTAGAACCAGTGGAGAGATGCGGATTTCTAATTTCCTATTATGGCAAGTAGCCTATACTGAAATTTGGGTTACTGAAACTCTTTGGCCGGATTTCGGACGTAGACATCTGTATGAGGCTATCTTGGGCTATCAAAAGCGGGAGAGAAGGTTTGGAAGAGTCTGAAAAAAGCCACAGAATTACACAGAAACATACAGAAAAATAGAAATTCATAGAAATTTTTAGAAACTTGTAGAAATTTATTGTTTTTTACTACAAATTTCTATCAATTTCAATAAATTTCTATTAGTTTCCATATTTCTGTGCTAATCCGTGGGTAATATCTT
The DNA here is from genome assembly GCA_040755715.1 of Candidatus Edwardsiibacteriota bacterium. GTDB lineage: Bacteria > Edwardsbacteria > AC1 > JBFLXN01 > JBFLXN01 > JBFLXN01. The sequence goes on along the minus strand of JBFLXN010000060.1, from coordinate 6,949 downwards.
ATGAGTAATTACGCTCTGCCGCAAAGAATTCTTGTGGCATTAGTTTTTATTCCGATTTTTCTTCTCTTGATGTGGAAAGGAGGCTGGGTTTTTGCTTGCCTCCTTATTGTTATTGTTGCTACTGGCGTCTGGGAATTTTATCATCTCTTGGAACAAAAGGGAATCAGAACACATAGGTTCTTAGGAATAGTAATTGCGGCCATCTTGTCTTTTAGTTTCTTGAAGCGTCAAGGAGTATTAAATCCAGAAATAGTTCTGACTGTTGGGTTATTGACCATTCTGATGTTGGACCTCACCCCTTCCCTCTCCGCCTCGGAGAGCCACCGCTTTCAGCGGGGTCCCGCCAAAGGCGGTGAGGAAAAAGGGAGGGGTCAGAGGGAAGGGGCACTCCTGCGGTTAAGTGGGAGCATTGCAGGAATTATCTATGTTAGTTGGTTATTTAGCCATGTAATTTTATTGAGAGAACTGCCTGGAGTTTTGGAGCAGGACTATAAATTGGGATTTAGTTATGCTTTTATGCCATTTGCTATTACCTGGGTTTCGGATACGGTTGCTTTTTTTGTCGGAATTACTCTCGGTCGGCATAAACTTGCACCTTCTTTGAGTCCTCAGAAGTCCTGGGAGGGAACACTCGCTGGGATTTTAAGTGCTACTGGAACAGGGGTTCTTTACAAAGTGCTCCTTGCTTCCTATTTGACGGGCTTACATTCTCTGATTTTAGGAATGTTAGTGGGGATATTTGCTTTAATAGGAGATTTAGTAGAATCTAATTTTAAGAGAGATGCCAAAGTTAAGGACTCTTCCAAACTTATTCCCGGACACGGAGGGGTGCTTGACCGCTTTGATAGTATCTTTTTCACAGCGCCTGTAGTATATTATTATTTGAGGCTGTTTATCTTCTGCAGATGAAGATTCTTTCCTCAAATTTTTGCACATGTTTTTTGGAGAAAATTTTGAAAAACCCCTTGACAAAATAGTGGCTTAGTGGTATAATCTCATTAGTGAAGTGAGAGCGATGAGATGTCTTATCAGTCTTTACTAAAGGGACATTTTTCAACCTAAGGAGGGCAAGATAAAATGAGACAAAAAACTTTCTTTTTGGTGATGTTTGTTTTCTTGGGATGTATTTTGAATGCAAGCAAAGTGGGTGGCACAAAGATAGGTGTCAATGCCTCCGTAGATTCATCAGGAAGCAGTGGATATGACCGCCAGAGGGTCTTTTCACACAGAATACCGCCTGTTCACAAGGGGAGGTTTGACCCCTCTCCTTCCTCTTCTAACCCCTCCCTATATCCCTCCCCTCGAGGGGAGGGTGAGGGTGGGGTTATGGGACGGGAGAGATGAGAGTGGAAAGCGGGTAGCGGCAGTGGTATATTTTTACCGCTTGTGTGCTGGTGATTTTTCTGCTACGAAGAAGATGATTCTAGTGAGGTAGTGTAGGGGCCTTGTCCCCGTAAAAAAAATTACGCCCATAAAGGGCTACACTACGATTGACCGGCAAATAAAACCCGTCCCGATAAAATCGGGACCGCTACAAACCCGCGGGTGATTTTTGCGAATACAAAGAAGATGATTCTTTTGAAATAGCCTAAGACTCTGAGAGTCTAAAAGTAGGCGGTGATTTTTAATCACCGGGAGGTTCAGAACCAACCTCTGTGTTCTCTGTGGTTAGATCAATATCCTGAATCTTATGCCTAAAAAATTTTGTTCCCGCTGCGGAAAGGTGTTGTCTTCAGGCACAGTTTATCGGGTGAAGATTTCAGTGTTCACCGATTTTAATGGTGAGATTTCTATTGATGAATACTCTGACTATGAAGAAGAGGTAAAGAACGCTAGGGAGAAATTCTCTGCTTTTCCTGAAGATTTGATTGAAGAAGAAATTCACCAGGAGTTTGAATTTCTTATCTGCCCCGAGTGCAAAGAAAAATTCTGTGCTAACCCCCTGAACACACCGCTAAGAGATATTAAGATACCGAAAAAAATTCCTAAGGTAGAATGAAATGGAACCACGAATAGGTTTACCTAGTTTATTGAATTTACCCGGTTTATTGAGTTTAACCCAACAAATCCAACGAACCCAACAAACCCAACGAACCCAACAAACCCAACGAACCCAACAAACCCAATATCTCGGATAGAATATGCCACACGCTGACTTTGTTCATCTTCATCTCCATACGGAATATAGTTTGCTTGACGGAGTGGTCAGGCTCCAAGAGTTAGTTGCTCTGGCCCACCAATACCAGTTGCCGGCTTTAGCCATCACTGACCATGGCAATATGTTTGGAGTAATTGATTTTTATAAGCAGGTAAATAAAGCCGGTATTAAACCCATTATTGGCTCAGAGATGTATATCGCTCCCAACAGTCGGTTGGACAAGAAATCAACTGGGGGTATTTCAGATGCCTCATTTCATCTCACTGTGCTGGCAAAGAATTTGCAGGGTTACAAAAATTTAATGAAACTTTCTACAGTGGGTTATCTGGAAGGCTTTTATTATAAACCGCGCATTGATAAAGAAATATTAATGGAAAACCATCAGGGATTGGTAATTCTCTCAGGATGCCCTAAAGGGGAAGTAGCTCATTTGATTGGACAGGGCAAACTGGAAGAAGCTAAAAAAGTAATCAGTTGGTATAAAGAATTGTTTGAAGAAGACTACTACTTGGAAATCCAGGAGCATCATCTTCCGGAAGAAGTAACTCTGAATCGTGAATTGGTCAATCTTTCAAAATTGTTGAATATCCCTTTAGTGGCCACCAACGATGTTCACTATCTAAAAAGAGAAGATGCCAAACCTCAGGACATTTTGCTATGTATTCAAACAGGAAATACGGTAGAAGAAAAGAGCAGGCTCCGTTTTAGTGGAGATGAATTTTATTTCCGTTCTCCTTCTGAGATGAAACAACTCTTTGCGGAAATTGAAGAGGCAGTTACCAGAACCGTGGAAGTGGCGGAAAAGTGTAATCTCTTATTAGAACTTGGCAGTGGAAAGGTGCATCTGCCGCATTTTCCTCTTCCGGCCGGTTACGAAAGCACTGATGAATACTTGGAATATCTGGCAAAAACCGGGCTTGCTCGCCGCTATTCCAAAATTACTCCGAGTATAGAAGAAAGACTTTCTAAAGAACTTTCCATTATTAAAAAGATGGGCTATGCTGGGTATTTTCTAATCGTTAAGGACTTCATAGATGTAGCCTACAAGAAGCAAATTCCGGTCGGACCGGGTAGGGGTTCAGCGGTTGGAAGTTTGGTGCTCTATGCCTTGGGAATTACAGAAGTTGACCCTCTTCAATATGGATTGATTTTTGAGCGATTTTTGAATTTAGAGCGCATCAGTTTACCTGATATTGACATTGATTTCGGTGATAAAAGGAGAGGAGAGATTATAGATTATGTGTTGAACAAATATGGGGCTGAAAATGTTACCCAGATTATTACTTTTGGCACGATGCTGGCAAAGCAAGCTATACGAGATGTAGTCCGTGCCCTCAACCTTTCCTATCAAGATGGAGACCGTTTAGCAAAATTAATTCCATTCGGTGTCTCCATTGAAAAAGCAATTGAGACCACTTCAGAGTTGAAAGAATTGATTAATTCCAATCCACGATACAGAGAGGTGGTGGAGATTGCCCAAAAATTGGAAGGCATCATTCGTCATGCCTCAACCCATGCCGCAGGGATTGTTATTACCCCGGGGCCCTTAATTGAATATTTACCTCTATTTAAGGGAACAAAAGGCGAAGTATCTACTCAATATGAAATGAAATGCCTGGAAGATATTGGGCTTCTAAAAATGGATTTCTTGGGATTGCGAACCTTGACGGTGATTGAAGAAACATTTAGTATGCTTCAAGAAAAAGGAATAATCATTGATATAAAAAATATTTCTTTTGAAGATAAAAAAACCTTTAAGTTGTTAAGACAAGGTGAGACCATTGGTGTCTTTCAATTGGAGAGTAGCGGAATGCGGGACCTCTTACGACAAGTTCAGCCAGATACGATTCATGATATTATTGCTATCATTTCTCTTTATCGTCCGGGACCAATGGGTCGCTTGAATGATTATATCCAGAGAAAACACGGGCGGGCTCCAATTGTCTATGACCATCCACTATTGGAAAAGATATTAAAAGAGACTTACGGAGTGATTACCTATCAGGAACAAGTGATTGAGATTGCTTCTGTTCTGGCTGGTTTCAGTTTAGGAGAAGCGGATGTCCTCCGGGCGGCTATGAGCAAGAAGCGATTTGAAGTAATGAGTAAGAAAGAACAAGACTTTGTGCGAGGGGCTAAAGAGAACGGGGTCTCAGAAAAGAGTGCCCGGAAGATTTTCAATGAGATGGCTACTTTCGCTGGTTATGGATTTAACAAATCTCATGCGGCAGGATATGCCTATTTAGCCTACCAGACAGTTTTTCTAAAGGCTCACTATCCCGTAGAGTTTATGGCGGCTTCACTCTCAAGCGAAATGGGAAATAGTGAGCGCATTTTAACCTTGACGAATGAATGTAGGCGGATGGGTATTACACTTTTATCTCCAGATATAAACCAAAGTGACTACAGATTCAAGGTTATTAATGATAAAATACTTTTTGGTCTGGGGGCCATTAAGAATGTAGGTGAAAATGCCATCATTTCTATTCAAAAAGCGAGAGACAGGTCCACCACAAATTTCAACAAAGTCGGGACGGACTGGTCTTCTCTGGCAAATTTTTTAGGGGAGGTGGATACCAGATTAGTAAATAAAAAGGTAGTGGAAAGTCTAATTAAAGCAGGTGCTTTTGATTCTCTTAATATAACTGGAACAGAAAAGGGTTACTATAGAGCAATGCTTTTTGCCTCTGTGAATACATTGCTTGAAAGGGCAGCTTGTGCTCATCGGTTAAAAGAAAAAAAACAAACTTCTATTTTTGGACAGACGGCAGTAGAAAAAATGACTTTTGATGTTAGTCCAGTGTCCGCTTGGTCTAAAAATCAAATCCTCTCTTACGAAAAGGAAGTTTTAGGTTTCTACCTTTCTGGTCATCCACTTGATGCTTACCAATTTGACCTTGAATCGTTTGCTTCGGAAAAGATTAGTAATCTAACAGAGCTAGAAGACAGAAAATCAATCACCATTGGTGGAGTGATTACGGCGGTGAAACCACACCACGACCGCTCTGGAAAAGAAATGTCTTTTCTTTCACTTGAAGATTTTACTGGCTCAACTGAAGTAGTAGTCTTCTCCGATTTATATGCACAATATCGCCAGAAATTACAGCCAGAGTCAATATTCTTGATTAAAGGAACTATTTCTACCAAAGAAGGCGAGAAACCCAAAATAATAGCTTCTGATTTATTACCATTGTCTGAAGCTAAGGAGACTTTAGCCCATAAGTTGGAAATCAGTCTTTTTCTTGAAGAGTTGGATGGGCAAATTGGAATCGCTTTGAAATCGCTATTTGCAGGTTTCCCTGGAAAGTGTCAAGTCTTTGTTCGGTTGCAAGGAACGGATGGAAATAAGACTACTCTCCGTTTGAAAGGAGTAAGAGTAGATCCCACTGAAGAATTCATTCAGAAGACTAAAAAACTGGTGGGAGACGGTCGCCTTCGTTTGGTCGGACACTGGGTAGAGAAAAGAAGAAGGAGGAATGGGAGAAACGGGGAATGGGGGAATAGGAGAAAGAGCAAATAGTTCTCTGTTTCTCCGTTTCACCGTTTCTCAACATAGGGCTTCACGAAATTAGACAAAGAGATTAGCCTCGTAGAGGCGTTCTGTTTGTGGAGTTCGTGTAAATCAAGGGGTTGCGAATTTCGTGAAAGGCACGACAAAAAAATAAAAAAGGAGGTAAAACCTATGAAAAAAGGGTTATTAGTCTTCTGGCTGGTGGCGAAGAGCAACCACGGATTTGATGGGCTCGCCCGTAGGGCTACGCCCGAAGGGAATGGGGATGAGTTCATCAGCAAAACATTTTGAGAATGGGGAGGTGTATGAAATGAATGCTGTGGCAATTCCAAAGTCGGCGGCAAGAATCCTAACTGAGATAACCGGAGAATCTCGATTTGAAGTTGCGCTTTGGATCGCTTTAAGGGACATTCTGGTCCACAAGTTAGAGGAGATAGAGACTTCTATTCGCCATTTTGAAGAGAAATATAAGATGTCCTTCCACGAGTTTAAAGCCCTCTGTGAGAAGGAAGAATTTCCCAATCAATACTCCTTTGAAGTAGAGAGCGAATTTCTGGAATGGGAAGCCCTTTGCTCGCGGAAATCCAAGATTGAGGAGTTTCAAAAATGCCTGCCCTAGATCCTTTGGGTTTTTCTAAATTGATTATTAGGACTTGTCAAAAATTTCCTTTTGTAACAACAGTCAGTGTGGTGATAGAAGATGGCATCATACTGAAGATGAGAGTATACTTGGAGGATGAGACCTTTATCGCTATCTTTTACAATAGTACAACGGAAAAGACATCTTTCGCCTTGATAAAAGAGAACGCAAGACTATTTGGTGCCAATAACTCATATACGGGATGGCACCTTCATCCCTTTGATTCACCGGAAATGCATATCGCATCAACAGCTTTGACCTTTGAACAGTTCTTGGAGATGGTAGCCAGAGAGCGGTTTCCCTTTGGGAAAGACCTCACCTTACCATAGAGTTAGAGGTCTGAGGTCCTGGTCCACCATGAGACTGTGTCATAATTCCCAAAATGGTCCTTTTTGTCATTCTGAGCGAAGCGAAGAATCTAATAATATCAATGAGTTATCCTGATTTTTATCGGGAAGATTCTTCGGCTAACACCTCAGAATGACATTATGACACAGTCTCCAGGTAAAGGGGTAATGGTTATATGCAAAATGAATTTGAGCAGTTTTCAGCGGCTCAAATTTCAATGAGATATTTTAAAAAACTTGAAAAATCTGATAAAGTCGGTATAATATCTAATCATGAAAAAAAATTAATCAAA
>JBFLXN010000006.1:0-32663 GCA_040755715.1 Candidatus Edwardsiibacteriota bacterium | reverse complement strand
CTTGCCACTGGCAACTTTCGGAATTGTAACCCCTTAGGGGGTGAGGCTTCACCCCCTAAGACCCCCCGCAGTGGTCTGTATCTTCGGGCCAACTTAATAGCGTTAATTTATGTTACAGACCACTAGTCTCCTTAACAGTATAGGTAAAAGTGCAATTCAAGATAGATGAAAACCTGCCGATTGAAATTGCAGAATTGCTTATTAATAGTGGGCATCATGCAAAAACGGTAAATGAGCAACAATTGCAAGGCACAAAAGATTCAGTTCTTATAGATGTGTGCAAAAGTGAAAATCGTGTTCTGGTTATTCTGGATACAGATTTTTCTGACATTAGAGCATATCCACCCCAAGAGTTTTCAGGGATTATTGTTTTAAGAGTTGCTAGCCAAGCAAAACAGCATGTTATGAAAGTTTTCCAGCAAATTATATCTCTTATTGGTATTGAGCCTCTTAACCAGCATCTGTGGATTGTGGAGGAAACTGTAATTCGCATTCGTGGCAAGGACAATGGATTCTAAAAACTGTTCATACCATAAAAAAACTTGTGTGCTCACAACGGCAGATAACATACGGTATAATATAAGGAGGTGTGACTATGGCTGAACCTTAGACCAAAGGAACTCAAGAACTTAAGAACTTGAGAATCCAACAAACCCAACAAACTCAATAAACCCAACAAACTCAATAAACCCAAGAAACTCAATAAACCCAACAAACTCAAAAAAGGAGGTCAAGATGTTTCAAAAGAAAGCAATTTATCCTCTCGCTATTTTGGCCATTGTTTCCTTGAGTTTTAGCGTGATAGCGGCTACACTCTCTGATGTTTTGAAAAAGGGTGAAGAACTAACTGCCAATGGGAAATTTGACGAAGCTGTTAAACTCTATTCCCAAGCCTTAGAGGGAACAAAAGACAAAGGTGAAAAAGAAAAATGGCAAAAAGAAATTGCCGAGATTTATTTTACCAAGTTACAAAATTATGCTTCTGCCAGTGAAGTATATGCAGATTTGGCGGAACTCTATCCAAAATCTAAGGATGCTGCCCTCTATTGCTATCGCCTGGGTGTCTCTTATGAACAGTTGGCTGATTTTGTCAAAGCTGGCGAAGCCTATCAAAAGGTGATTATGCAGTATCCGAAAAAGAAGGGCTATCCGGCCGAGATTGAAAGCCTAGCTTCAGATGGAATTGACCGATGTTTCAAGAGGAATGTCAAAGACAATGTAGCCCTCGTTAACGGGAAACCAATTACCCGCTTGGAATTTGAGGATGAAATAGCCAATATTCCTGGACCCTACCGCAGTCAATATCAGACAGAAGAAGGGAAAGAAAAACTTCTGGATTACTTGATTGAGCGCAACCTTCTCTTGAATGAGGCGGAAAGACAGAATTTAGCCGGGGACTACGAAGCCATCAAAAGGTTAGCCGATGCACGGATGAAGATTTTAATCAACTTCCTCTTAGAAAGAGAAAGAGGAAAGGCCACTGTGCCTGAGGCCGAAATTACCAAATACTACCAAGAACATCTCAAAGAATACACCACACCTGAACAGGTAAGAACCAGAGAAATTGTGGTCAAGACAGAAAAGGAGGCACAAGATTTACTCAAGCAATTGAGCAAAAAGGGTGCTGCTCCTTTTGAAACACTGGCGGTGAAGAAATCAATCGCTCCTACGGCTAAGAATGGTGGGGACATGGGCTTGTTCAGCCGTGAGCAAAGGTCCAAAGAGATTACTGATATAATCTTTGCTCTCAAGAAGGGAACAGTTAGCCGGGTTGTGCCGCTTGAGCCAAAATTTGCGATTTTTAAATTAGAAGATAAGACAAAGAGAGAAGCCTCCGGTTGTTGGATTCTCTTGAATACAAAAGAAGAAGCAGAAAAGCTCTTAAAGGAAATTACTGCGGCAAATTTTGACAGTCTGGCGAAGAAAAACTCTGTTGACTCAGAGACCAAAGAAAAAGGTGGAAACTTAGGAAAATTCTCTCTAGCGGATAAACCCAAAGAATTGCGCCAGGTAATTGCTCTACTCAAAAAAGGAGAAATAAGCAAGTCCTTCAAAATTTATACTCAATACGCCCTTTATAGATTAGAAGAAAGAAAGGCGCAAACAGTTAAAGCTTTGGAGCAAGTCAAACCACAGATTCAGGGGACGCTTTTAAGACAGAAACAGAAGGAAGCTCAGGACAACTTCATTTCTAATTTGAAGAGTAAAGCTGATATAAAGAAGTTTTTGAAGCCTGAAGAGGAAAAGCCACCCACACCAGTAGAAGAGAAAAAAGAATAAGACACAATGCAAAATCTGTAGAGACACGCCATGGCATGTCTCTACTACATTTCTAATTCCTAGAATTTGCAATGATTAAAAAACCTTCCTTCCTTAACTATGAAGCAGAAGTCAAGATTGCCTTCTTTCTCCTGCTTCTCTTCTTCATAGGATTGAATTTTACCACGATTTTCCTTCTTCAACAGATAACCAAAGGGCTAAAACAGGAGGTGTCCTTTAGACTTTCTACTATAGGAGGGTTGGCTGGGAAAATATTGGATGCAGAAGAAAAAAATCCGTCTGTCTTGGAAGAAAAAATAAAAAGTTTGGCTGTGTCTGCCGGAGCAAATCTGATTTTTGTCATAGACCGCCAGAATAGGGTTATGGCTAAATCTGCTCTCTTCTTTGAAAAGCAAAAGATGGAGGAGATGATTAAACTCACAAAGGGGGGATGGAATGGAGAAGATTTCATCTCTCCTTTTTATTTGGGCCCTCAAGATAGATTTTACCTGTTCTATTGTTCCCCATACTATGAAGGCGATGCGGTAACACATCTAATATTTATTGAGACAGCCTCCCAGTTTGCTGGAGTTCTGACTCGCAGTGTAAAGATAGGAATATTTATCTGGTGGTTTGGATTTTCGGCGGCAGTCATCTGGACACTCTTTTTTATTCGCTCTATATTGAAACCATACCGGCAGATTTCTAAGACTGCCAGAGAGTATGAAGAAAAGACAGAAAGGCAAGGGGAAGTGGAATTCGTGGTAGAAACCTATCAAAAAGCAATTGAAGAGTTGAAAGAGAATAAGAGAATTCTGGAAAAACTTTATGCCCAATCACAAGAAAAAGCCTCATCATTAGAAAGATATAATGAACACATCCTGACCAGTATCCAGAGCGGAGTAATTAATTTCAATGAGAGAGGAGAGATTACCTTTTTCAATAAGGCGGCTGAGGAAATCTTAGGAGAGGCGAAAGAAGAATTAGCCCAAAAAACTTTTTCAAGAATTGTAGAGGCTGGCTTAAAAGAAGGCAAAACCTTTTCAAGAGAAGAAATGCGTTTTCAAAGAAGTGATCACGATGAGCGTTGGCTCGGCTTGAGTTCCTCCTTGCTAAGAGATAAGGAGGGCAAAGAAATCGGCGTAACTATTTTGCTCACCGACTTGACTGAGGTCAAACGATTGGAAGAGGAAATTTCTTTACGGGAAAAAATGTCTGCCTTAGGTGAAATTGCCTATCATCTGGCAGAAAAGATGACACCTCTTATTACTACTCTAAAAGAGGAAGTAAAAAGAACAGACTTACAGGAAAAAATTTCTGAATTGCAGAATTCTTTTAAAGATATTGTTCAATATGCAAAATTTGAGCCCAAGATTCCCAAAGAAAGAGAGAGAGCATTAGTAGGCAATAGCGAAAAATGGCAAGAGGTTTTGACCTTGGTAAAGAAAGTGGCTAAGTCCGAAAGCACAGTTATTCTCTATGGCGAAAGTGGCACTGGCAAAGAACTGGTCGCCCGGGAAATTCATCTTTTGAGCCCTCGCTTTGAAGGACCTTTCGTCTCCATCAATTGCGGAGCCTTGCCAGAGACACTCTTAGAATCAGAATTATTTGGTCATATCAAAGGGTCATTCACCGGAGCCATCAGAGATAAAGACGGCCTGTTGAAAGTGGCCGAAGGTGGCACCTTTTTCTTGGACGAAATTAGTGAGACCTCCCCGGCGATTCAGGTAAAATTGCTCCGGGTCTTGCAAGAGCGAGAAATCGTGCCGGTAGGGGGAACTAAACCAATAAAAGTCAATGTTAGAATCATTTCCGCTACCAACGCTGACTTACCACAACTAATTAAACAGGGGAAATTTCGTGAGGACCTCTTTTATAGAATAAATGTCTTCCAGATTTATCTCCCTCCTCTTAGAGATAGAAAGCAAGATATTCCGCTATTAGCCGAATATTTCCTACAACTCTATTCCCAGAAAACACAAACAGGCAAAATAAACCTGTCTAAAGAAGCATTAGACCGGTTGACGGCTTATTCCTGGCCAGGAAATGTGAGAGAATTGGAAAACACTCTGGAGAGAGCGGTAGTTCTCTCTGAGGGAAAAACCATTCAGCCAGAACATCTCTGGTTGCCCGGTGAGAGTAGCATAGCAATTTTGCCTCTGGGCGAAGGCAAAGGACTTCTTGAAATGGCAAACGAAACTGCCAGAGAAGCAGAAAAAAAAATGATTCGTCAGGTTTTGAAAGAGACAAAAGGCAACAAAAGCCAAGCAGCCAAGATATTGAAGATAAGTTATCGGGTAATGCTGAAGAAGATAAAGGAATATGGGATATAGAAATGCGGAATGCGGAATGCGGAGGGAGGAATGAGAAATAAGGACTTAAGGGACAGGACAAAGAGATTTGCTATTGAAATAATTAAGTTAGCAGAGAGCCTTCCTAGAACTCGTATTGCTGATGTATTAGGCGGACAAATCCTGCGCTCGGGGACATCTGTCGGTGCCAATTATCGTTCTCTGAGTGCAGAGCGAGGTCAAAAGCTGATTTTATTTCAAAGATGGGCATCGTTGAAGAAGAAGCCGATGAAACACTTTATTGGTTAGAGTTACTGGTTGAAGCAAAATTAGTGGGCCAAAATCAAATTCAACAACTAATGGACGAAGCCAACGAGATTATCGCAATTGTAGTTACATCCATAAAAACCGCTCGCAGGACTTAGAAACGAATTCCGCATTCCGCAATCAACATTCCGCATTATTATTGTGTAGTCACACCTATTACCCAAAGGTAACAAGTTAAAGTTAGAGAGTTAGAGAGCTGGGGAGTTCGAAAGTTGGGGAATCGGAGACTGGGAAATTGATAAGTATTTGAACATTCGCAAGTTATAATTTCTATCCTCTCAACTTTTTAGCTTTTAAACTATAAACTATCATTCTGGCATAGAAATTGCTATAAAAAATAAGTGGAGGGGAAAATGAATTTGGTATTTCAGGTGATATTTACAATAATGGGGGCATTTCTTTCGGTGGCCCTCACCGTAATATTTGTGCAGAATGGAAGACAGATAAAACAATTGGGGACAGAGATGAAGCATCTAGGGGAAAGAATGGATGAAGGGTTTAAGAAAATGGACAATACTCTGACTAAGATCTCCGAGCTCATTGTTGCTGAAAACAATAAGTTCGCAGAACTCGTTGTTTCCGAAGAAAGAAACACCCGGGCACTCATTGAAAGTTGCTTAAAAGGCAAAAAATATGGTAGAGAAAGCATTAAATGAACCTGAAAAAGTTGGACTTGGATATGAAAACCGCCTTTTGGCTTACAAGTCTTTTAAGCAAGGAAAGATTAAAGTTGTATATATACAAGAAAATAAAAATTATCTCGTAATCACAGTAAGGTGGGAATAAAAGAGAGTCATAAAGTGATTTTTCCCTGTATTTCCGTGGTGAAATTTTGATATAACAGTAAAAAATTATGGAGGGAGAAAATGAAAAGCCGAAAACTGAACGCTGAAAGCGAAGAGCAGAAAGCGAATAAAAGAGGTTTTACCCTGATTGAACTTTTGGTAGTGATTACGATTATAGGGATAACGATGGCGTTTGCCGTGCCTTCACTTATTAGCCAGTTGCCAAATTACAGGCTAAGTAGTGCGAGGAGACAGATCCTCGGCGACTTAAGACTATGCAGACAGAAGGCTATCACTGAAGGAAATAATTTTTCTGTCCAGTTTAATCAACCAGCCCCAAATCATTATAGAATTGCGAATTTGGCAACTGCACAAATAACTACAAAACGGCTTCCTGTAGGTATCACTATCACAGGAGCTGCATTTGGTGACGCTGACACTGTCATTTTTAGGGCAAATGGTAGTGTAGTGCGAGGAGGGTATGTGGGCTTAAGGAATACCAAGGGACTGGTAGACAGTGTATTTGTTGGGATGGCAGGAATGGTTACCACAAGATAGAAGGGGAGGTTTTGAATATGTCTACGCAAAAAAACCGAAAGCCAAAAACTGAAAGCCGAAAACTGAAAGCAAAAAGCAAAAAGCGAATAGCGAATAAAAGGGGCTTTACCTTGATTGAACTCTTGGTTGCAATCACCCTGTTGGCAATTGGAATCTTAGCCATTGCTGGGCTGATGCCCTTGGGCAGTAGGAGTGGTGAGCAGGCAAGAACTCTTACGCGGGGAATTGAATTAGCCCAGCAGAGAATGGAATACATAAAGACTCTCCCATATACTCATGTGGAGCTAAATAAGGGCTACCATCCACCAGCTGGGGGTGCGATTACACCAACACCTGAACAAGTTGAGAAATTTCAGAGATATTATAGAGTTGAGGACAGTATTCCAATGCCAAATATGAAGCGAGTTTCGGTGACTGTGAAGTGGATTGCTCCTCGCTCAGATAGCGTGCAATTGCGGACTTACATAGCCTCTAATAAATAGTAAGCAGATTTTAGTGCATTGTAACATAAATTTTTGACAATAAAGGGAAAATAGAGAAGAACCAAATGAAATATTGAAAAAAGGAGAAAAGACCATGAAAAGCACATTTAGCAACAGAGGGTTAACTCTAATTGAGCTTCTTGTGGCGATGACAATTTTCACCGTAATTGTAGCCGTTATCATCAGCGCCTTGATTAGAAGCCACAAAGCAAAGATTGATACCGAGATGCTCATTGAGGCGGAGCAGAATGCGAGAATTGCAGTAGATGTGATGGCCTCAGATATTCGCTGTGCTGGTTACAACATTGACCAGAACAACCTACAGGGAGGTATCGTCTATGCTGGTCCTTTTGAAATTATCTTCAATGCTAACCTCTCTCCCTATCCTGACACCGCAAGCAATCCTGGATTCCCTCGGGCAATGGACCCGACTGCAAATCCGGACAAAGCTCCACCAAATGCGAGCCCTGCTCACTATGACCCAGCTGACAACTATCTTACTGGGGCGGAAACAATACGCTATAGCCTTGATTCAAATGATGATGGCGTAATCACAGAAACCATAGACCCAAAAGACGACCGGGAAGAGCAACGGACACCAAATCCCTTTGACCTCGTCTTGATCAAAGAGGTTTATGGGAAATTGAGTGATGGAACCAACGGAGGGACTAAGCAGGAGATTAGTCTCTTGCGAGGGCCGAGAAACTGGCCTGCCCAGACTGAAGCAATCACACCTCTATTTCAATATTGGTGGGATAATGACAATAACCCTTCTACTCCAGATACCCTCTTTGGAGATACAAACGGTGATGGTAAACTTTCTTCCGCGGAGATAAATGCCCTAAACGATCCAGTTCCCAATCCTGAACGAATAAATCGTGTAGTCATCACCGCTACCGCTGAAACCCGTGCTCCCTGTTCAGATAAGGAATATAGGCGGGTAACGATTACAAGCGAGGTTAATACACTCAGGAATAAACCCCGGCAAGGCTACACAATCTCTGGTCATACTTATTTTGATGCTAATAATGATAACCAATTTACCGCCGGAACCGATGTAGATATTGATAGCTTCAAGGTAGTGCTCTCTTCGGGGCAGATTTGTTCTACAGGGATAGGTGGACTGGCCACCGGAAAATACAAATTTAAAGTCTCCCCTGGTGTCTACACCATAAGGGTATTTGACCGCTTGGGATATAGAAATAATGTGGGAAGGGGCGATACTACTGCCGACGCCACTATAGCTGATGTCAATCTGGAGACGAACAGACTTTTTGGTTTTAGAAGGGTACCTCTCGGGTATGTTAGAGGTATAGTCTTTCATGATTCCCTTCATCCCAATCAGCACTGGGATAGTGATGAACCCGGTATCGCTGGAGTTAAGGTCTCAGTTGATGGTCAAGAAGTGATTACTGGTTCCTCCGGCACTTATTTCTTTACCGTAAATGCAGACAGTCCATTTTCTGCGGCTCATTCAGACACCATCTGGAACCGGATAGTGGAAACAGACCTTCAAGGTTACTCCTCTACAGTGGCGGAGACAATTTCCACTAATAATGTAGAATACAAGATTATTTCCAACAATGAAGTGAAGTTCAGGGTAGCCAAAGACTGCACTGCCAAGGTCTATTTTGGTGATAGAAAGGGACCGTCAGGTAAGATTAAGGGGATTGTCTTTGATAGTCTTAGTGCGGGTAAGCCTGGTATCCCCGATGTCCAGATTTCTATTACCCAGGGAACAGGGGCTTCAGAAGAGAAGATAGCCTCCGGATATACTGATGCCACCGGAAATTTCTCTATCACCGTTCCCATAAATCCAGGCGGAGACCCCTATTGGGCGATTGAAACAGACCCACCCGGCTACTTTTCCTTGGATTCCAATCGGGTAGATAATATCAAACTAAACAGTGCCGGAGACTCTGTTACTGGGATAAGATTTGCTGATGGGAAATCAATCGCTCTGAGATTAACAGGGAAGGCACTGACCGTCATTAGTACTGACCTCAAAGAGGATAATAAGGCGGACAATGATATCATCATGGGCAAGGAAAAAAACGGAGAGAATCTCTTGGTTTGGTACAATAAATATGTAAGTGCGGGTAACCCAGGTCAATTAGGACTCTTTGATAGCATTAGAAACGATGCTCGCACCTGTACCCTTTCGGCAACAGGTTATACGATTCTTGCCCTGGCGTCCGGTTTGATAAATAATGACGAGTATCCTGATATAATCTCGGCGATGAAGGTGGACAACAAAAATGTCTGGGTCTGGTTCACCCTTACGGGAGGGAACAAGGGTAAACTTCCTCAGAAGGCGAATAAGGTCTATTCTACTTTGGTCTCTCAATCGGCCCTTTGTGCGGGAGTAGGCATGCTGGGAACACCGAAGACTACGGTGGCTTTCAATGATGCCTATTATGATTTAGCCGTAGGAAGCGGGGATTCCTTGACACATCGCGGAACACTTGAGGTCTTTATGAATCAAAGTCCTGATAGTAACGCTCTCAGGTGCACAAGTGCCGATGTTTATTATTATACGGCGGCGGCGAAAGATACCTTAGGTGAAGTTCAGACGCTGGCTATTGCTGATGTAATTGGCTCTGGTGGTGGTGCTCCAGATGAGAAATTGGATATTATCTTAGGCACCAAGAGCGCAGAAAATCAGGGCAAGATTGTCATCTTCGCCAATCAGGGAACCACGGGACCCGGAAATTTCAAGTGGGTAAAAACTCTTCCGGCTCCAGGGCAAGTAAATGCAATTTCCACCATTGATTTAAAGGAAGATGCGAATAATGATGTAGACATAATCGTCGGCACGAAGACTTCTGATTGGACAGGCAAAGTTGAAATCTGGCAGAATAATAATAATGGCAGCTTTGGAAACTCGGATACTGCCCCTACCTATACGGCAAATCCGGACGGCGCTATTCTTTGTGTGGGTGCGGCAAAGCTCTGCCCGGACGCCTATCCTGACATCGTCGTGGGTACAAAGACATCTGCCGGCTACACGGGAAAGGTCTTAGTCTACGACTGCTACAAAGGTCGCTTCCCTGACGGAGGTCCAACCGACCCTTCAGGGGGCACAGAGACAGGTGAAATGCGAACCTTGGCCATCGCTGACTTTGATAAAGATGGGAAATTTGACTTTGTAGTTGGTGAAAGAATCAGCGATACAATTGGTAAACTCATAATCTTCTATAGATAGTTCCTGGTGAAAAATTCATTAACCACCCTGGCCGTTGTGTCGGGAAGCAGAGCACACGGACAGGCAGATTGACACAGATAAACACCAAATTGAGTTATTGAGTCATTGAGTCACTGGGTAATTGGTCATTGGAAAGATTGAATAAGTAAGCACTACTTATTAATGACTTAATTACCTAATTACCTTTTTAAATAATCTGTGAAAATCTGTGTCCGCCAGTCGCCATCCGCCGTTGGTGTGGCGGATAATCTGTGGTTTCAGAGGCTTTTTGAGGGGGGGGGAAAAAAACTATATGAAACGGCACAATTGTTGATAAATTATTTATATGGTAAAATATAATTTTGTATTGCCGATGGAGAACGGTTAATGCTTTTAAATACGGTTTTAATAGAATGTTTAAGTTCATCTGTATTACCGAAAAAACGATTATGAGTTCCTTGTTTTCTTGTATATTTCCAGATAGGTTCCATAGGATTAAGTTCCGGAGAATATGGTGGAAGAAACCAGCACTCAATATATCTTTTGTTATCTTTACACCATAATTTTATTTGTTCCTCTTTATGATACCGAGCGTTATCTTTAACAAGAAATATTTTACTTGGATAAATTTTCTTTACAATATACTCCAAAAACTTAAAATATGTTATAGCATTACAAGTTTCAGCAAATTGATAGAAAAATTTCATAAGATATATTGCAATTGCACCGAATACATGTTGAGTATTTCTTTTTCCATATGTGAATATTTGAGGTTGTTGTCCTATTCTTGCCCAGGTCCTATGCATAGTTGGCTCTTGTCTAAAAGCAGCTTCATCTTCAAACATAAGAATTCCTTTTTCCCGATGAAGTTTTTTAAAAAACTGGATAGGTTTCTCTTATCCACTTTTGTTGTAAATTTTCATCAGCAAGTGCCAATTTTTTACGAGGATCTTGAACAGAGAAACCTAATTTATGAAGAATCTTACGAACATGGTCATGATGATAAATTATATTGAATTCTGCTTCAATGACATGTTGAACAGTTGGACATGTCCATATACCTTGTTGGAATCCATAAGCAACTGGACCACTGTCCAAAATTTCCTCCAATCTGGAAAGTCGGTCTTTATCCAAAAGCGGTGGACGACCGGTATGTTTTCCTTCAAAAAGTCTCTCTACACCAGATTCATTGTAACAACTAATCCATCTATAAACACTCATCTGTCCAACATTAAGTATTTTTACTATTTCTGGTAGCTGAAGACCCTTGAGAATACTGAAAGCCATTAAAGAGACTACTTGCAAAAACGAATTTTTTTAAATTTTCAATTTGTCTATCTTCAAAAAAGCAGTTTTAAATTGATAGAGAATTAAGTCGGATGAGTAATAATCGGCATTGCGTTCACGAATTTTTATCTGGTTTTGGAGTAACCATCGCAGTTTTAGTTTATGGCAAAAACGCTGAATTAGAACCATTCCTCCAAAGCAGGTTTTTCAAGCCTTTTGGCATAGCAGAAAGGATGTTTCCTCCCCATTTGAATTTAGTTCACAAACCGTACTATAAGTACGCTTTGTGATACAATTCAATTATAGCACAAAAGGCTTGATTTTACAATATTTTTTTCAATTTAACTGAACATTTTCACGCTTTTTTGAGGATTATACTATTTTTTCATTGAAATATCAACAAATAATTTATCAACAATTATGCCGTTTTATATAGATAAGAGCCTGTGTCGCACTATAAAAATAAAAGATGTGCGGTATTAATGTCAAGAGAAAAAAACGGACCACCAATAACCAAACTCTAACAAAATTTTAAAAAAGAACCAAAAATTTG
Organism: Candidatus Edwardsiibacteriota bacterium; assembly: GCA_040755715.1. GTDB lineage: Bacteria > Edwardsbacteria > AC1 > JBFLXN01 > JBFLXN01 > JBFLXN01. The sequence goes on along the minus strand of JBFLXN010000006.1, from coordinate 20,937 downwards.
GAGGTAGTCTAAAAATGAAGAAGATACAAAAAAATGAACGGGGCATCGCCCTCGTAGTTGCCCTGCTTATTCTTCTAATTATTAGTCTATTAGCCGCTGGGCTAATGGTGACTACGACTACAGAAATAAGAATTGCGGGCAACCAGTTGAGAGACCTTCAATCTTTAAGTGTAGCAGAGGCAGGGATAAACGAGATAACCCAAAGGATGAGTTTGGACGAAACTGACCAATTCTACATCGGTGATGTGACCCCCCGAAGACCCCGCTGGGCAACCAAAATCTTCCTAAGCAGTGATACCTCTGGGTGGAGTGGAGATACAATCCACAGAAGAAGCGTACAAATTGTTAATAGCGTCTCTCCTTTACTCCTCTACAGCAACAAGAGTAGGACTGATGGTTCTCCCAATAATGTGCTTATAGTCCATTATAAGACGAAGCTGGACAGCATCTACTTCTTCAATTCCTCTAACAATAGTCAATTCTGTGCTGACGCCAATTACTCCGGACCCTATTATCCTGTGCTGGTGGTGGAAGCCTGCGGTCGGGTAGGGAACGCCCAGAGAAGGCTCTATGTAGAAGTCACTAAAAGACCTGTCTCGGTCAATAGCCAGGCTGGAATTGCTTCGGGAACGAATATCAATGCTACGGGTAACTTGTCAGTATGCGGACACAACCACAGGGATGTCTTTCCTATAGAGACCAATGTGAAAGTGGGCCATGACCAAGGAGCAGCCAGGGGTTGTTACGATTTTCCATCCGACAGCGGGCATATTCCAATACTTCCTGATTCACATCTATTTACTACTTCTCCACCTCCAGATGCGGAGTGTACCAATGTGGGTTGTATGCCGGGAATCACTACGACCGTAGGGCATACCATCAACTCGTCCGGCAGCTATGAATACCACGGCAATCCAGATTCTATCAGTGGGGGTCTAACCGAATGTTACGATATTTGGAAGGTTCTGGGATATAATACTGAGGATGAGATGAATTTAAATAGTGGCATTGTCTGGACTGAGCATCCCGGAGGAACTGTTAGTAGTGGTACATTAGCCGGCTTTATCAGGGTAACTGACAACAACCTAAAACTGACAGGCGGAACCAACCATCACGGCGTTATCTGGGTGAGAAAGACAGCCGCTGGTCCGGCGAATGTAAAATTGGAACTGCAAAGTGTTTCCTTTAGGGGTCTTCTCTATTCTGACGATGACCTTCAACTGACCTCAAACGCTAAAGTCTTAGGCGGGCTTGTGGCAAAAGGCAAATTTACTGCCACAATCCAACCCGCTTCAGGAGGTGCGGAAATCTTTTACTCCAAGAAGGCGATTGAAAAAGAGGTGCAGAAGGGACTGGGGGCATTCATCGTTCTCTCCTGGCGAGAAGTGGAACAGTGAAACACACGCTCTCTTTAAAGTAAGTTAAGAGGAACAGAAAAATGAGTACTGAATAGAGACCCGATTCCGAAACACTTTAAAAGCATTGAAGAAGCAGGCGAGTTCTGGGACAGCCACGATTTGACTGATTATTGGGATTTGACAAAAGAAGCACACTTTGAAGTGGACATCCAACGGCGTATGTTTCTAACATCGTTAGAACCGCAGCTGGCGAAAAAACTGACCGACTTGGCTCATAAACAGGGTATATCTACCGAAACTCTCATCAATGTCTGGCTGACTGAGAAGCTGAAGGAAACTGTAGCAGGCAAAAAGGGATAGGCTACTTTTTGCTTCCTCACTTTTACACGGCGGGGAGAAGAAATAGTGAGAGGAAAGGAGGGGACCAATTCAGCGCTTTATCTTTGCCTTTTTCTTAATCGCTAGGATGAAACATTGGAATTTTTCGCCGAAAATATTAAAATCTGTGTTAATCTGTGGTTCCTTATTTTGTTTCAAAACATCATTGCCGCCACCCGGATTCAGACTACTCAGGCGGAATTTGAGACCGCAAAGTGGCACAGTCCTCTGGAAGGGACGGTAAGCAAACCGCAGACCGCAAAGCACTGAACAGGGGTGGAAAGCGGAGGGGAAAAGGGAGAGGTGAGCAAATGCCAAAGCCAAGTAGCCTCAAGAAAAGTTAATCTGAATAAAATTGATATAAGAAAAGCTAATGGAGGCAACTAAAATATGGAACAAAGTATGATAGGCCTGACAGTTTTAGGGATTGGTATAGCTGTTTTAGGTCTCGGAGTGACAGCACTTTCAGGAGTACTCACCTATTTAGCCCGAGAAACTGGGAAAATAATGAGAGCGGCATTAAACGAACTCAAAAATGTCGCGGTAGAGACAAGAGATCTCGTGGTAGAAACAAGAAATCTTGTGGTAGAAACAAATAGAGAGACAAGAAATCTTATTGCTGAGGAAGGAAGAGCAACAAGGCAATTGATAGAAAAAATTGATGAAGGAACAAAGAAAATTTCAGAGCAAATAGAAAGAATACCAGAGAAGACAGCATCACAGGATGGGAGATATGAAAACAAGAGGTAAGCAACTTTCTGAGGAAGAAATTGATAGAATAGTAATTTCTCAGGCAGACAAAGATTCTGCTTGGGAAGAGCCGGTGAAGGTCACCAAACAGAGAGCGACATCTTTATCGCTTCCCGGTGTACTTGCGTCCAGGGCGGCCTTCTTTGCCCGCTTGCATCGTGAGGCCAGTCTTGAGGATTGGATTAAACGCATTATTCGGGAACGTTTGGATCTTGAAGAGGCAGCTTTTGCTGGATGTAAAAAAGAATTGATCGCAAAGAATAGCCGCTAACAACAGAGGAAAGTCTACATTATCAGTGGAGCAAAAGAAAAGGGCACCTATACCTTAAGAATGCGGATTAGTGACGGCCAGGGAGGTGCAGTGGAAGTTCCCTTGGACTTTTCCCTTTCTCCACCAAAGTAAAAAGCGGGTATGGTGATATGCTGATATGTATGACCAAATGACTAAGGTAAAGTCATATTGACACTGAAGAACTTGAAACAATTGAAGGAAAGATTATAAAACGAAAGATTGGTTTCGTAGAAATTGAGTGTGGAGGTAGAAAAGGTCCCACAGGTGTTGTTTTTGCAAAAAAGGGAGACTCAGAAGTGTTAGGATTTCATGCCCTTGAGACATTAAGGCTATCGGTTGACCCTTATAGAAACAGACTCAGAAAATCAAAAGTAATCAAAGCGTTATAAAGGAGGTAAGAAAAGAATGGAAAATGTGAGGTCTTTCAGCGAAGTCTTAGAATCTGCCGATAAAAGGGAGGATACTAAAAATGGATATTATGGATATTATTGAAGGATTCAGAAAGGTAGTTCAAGATTTACTGGTGCCAGAACTAAAGGCAGTGCAGGTAGAAGTTAAACATCTGGCTGAGAGTGTGAAGGAGAATTCGGCAGAGATAAAAGAGCTGCGCCAGGAGATGAACAAACGGTTTGAAGGTGTATTTAACATCTTAGCCGAGTTGAGAGAAACGCAAGGGAAGATTTTAGCCTGATCAGATTTTGAACCGAGAATCTCAAGACTTGAAGCCTATTATGAAGAAATAAAAGAGAAGATAGAACAGAGGAGTTCTCTATTAGTAAAAGAAACCCCGGGAAAATATTTGAAAAAGAAAGTCAAAAGGGAAATGAGGTAATATGGATGAAGGTTAGCGGGATTATCTGGCTACGAAATGTTGTTGACAAACTCCAATGGAAGCACAAAATCACGACCGATGAAGTAGAAGAAATATTCAATCGTTCACCGCGATATCGTTTTATAGAGACGGGCGACGTTGAGGGTGAAGACCTCTATGCGGCACTCGGTCAAACTGAGGGTGGACGTTAGCTAATTATCTACTTCATTCATAAGACAACAGCTGAAGCATTGATTGTGAGTGCCAGAGAAATGACGAAAAAAGGAAGGAGGGTCTATGCCGAGAAATAACCGGAATCGAGACCCGATTCCGAAACACTTTAAAAGCATTGAAGAAGCAGGCGAGTTCTGGGACAGCCACGATTTGACTGATTATTGGGATTTGACAAAAGAAGCACACTTTGAAGTGGACATCCAACGGCGTATGTTTCTAACATCGTTAGAACCGCAGCTGGCGAAAAAACTGACTGACTTGGCTCATAAACAGGGTATATCTACCGAAACTCTCATCAATGTCTGGCTGACTGAGAAGCTGAAGGAAACTGTAGCAGGCAAAAGGGGATAGGCTACTTTTTGCTTCCTCACCTTTACACGGCGGGGAGAAGAAATAGTGAGAGGAAAGGAGGACAAAACAATGCAGCGCTTTATCTTTGCCTTTTTCTTCATTATTGGTTTGACTCAAAGCATCAGAGGCGCTACTTGGGTTCAAACTACCCAGTCTGATTTTGAAAGTGGCATAGGTATCAATGTAGATACGAGAATAAGTCCTGACGATGTCACTCTCCTAAAATTTGCTGGCATAGACCAATACCAGTTGGCGATTCAAAATACCAATAACATATTCGATGTCAACTGGGCAGCGCAGACTTTTCTGAATACAAAATCCGGCTATGTCACCAAAATAAGCATCTACTGCCAGAAAGTCGGCAGTCCTCCGAATCCATTATACCTGGGAATAAGGGATTGCTTGGGAACTGACCTGCCCGGAACAACAGTCTACGCTACTGCTCAAAGGAGTGATATTACTACCAGCATTGGAGAATATGATTTTTCATTCCCTACTCCCCCATATCTCTTAGCCAACACCAAATATTCGTTTGTCGTCTACACCACAGGTGGAGATGCTGGCAATTGCTATCAGGTGTATTATTGGAATGCTGATATCTATCCTAATGGACGGAGATGCACCTCAAATAACGGAGGTTCATCTTGGACAGGCACGGCTACAGACTTTGGTTTCAAAGTCTATAATAGCTCTGCCACACTTCAAATATTTCAGCCGGGTCCTACCTTGGGGAAAGATGCCTATGTTGACCAGAACAATCCAACGACCAACTATGGCACAAATGTTGCCTTATCCGTAGAACGCCGGACTAACAGAATAAGACGAAGTTACCTTGAGTTTGACATCTCTTCATTGCCTACTATTGGTGCAGTTGATAGTGCTTTTTTAAACTTGTATCAAAATGCTCAGGCAGCCGCCAACAACCTGACCATTCAGTGCCGGCGAGTGACTTCTTCTTGGGATGAATCTACCATTACCTGGAATCTTCAACCTACTTTTACTGCTACCGTCACTGATTCCATTACGACAAATTCTAATGGCTGGAAGAGATGGACTACCAGCGAATATGTTCAGGGCTGGTATCAAAATACCTATCCCAATTATGGTTTTCTCTTGATTTCCTCTCCAGAAGGAGGGACCGCTACTAACTATCGGAAGAATTTCCGTTCTTCTAATTTCAATAACAATGAAGCCCGATGGCGGTTTCACCCCTATCTTCAAGTTTATTTTCAAGCATTTGTAGATTCAGGGAATTTGATTTCTTCTACCTTTGATGCCAATCAATGGGGTGAGCCCAGATGGTGCAAATTCTTCTTTAATGCTACGATTCCGCCAGGAACAGAAGTTAAATTTCAAATAGCCAGCAATGAAGATAACGCCACCTGGAATTTCGTCGGTCCCGATGGAACGCCAGCAACTTTTTATACTACCACAAATACTCCTATCTGGTCAGGACATTATGGTGATAGATATATTAAGTATAAAGCATATCTAAAAACTACCACCAATGCTACTCCTGTCCTCCATGATGTGACCATACTCTATTTTAAGGACTATTATGTGGAAGAGCTAACTGGCGATGATTTGACCAATTTTGGCCGGGCGGATTCACCATTTAAGACAATCCAGCGAGCCATAGAACTGATGGTCGGCTCAGACGGCTGTATTGTGAGAAATGGCAATTATCCTGGCGAAAACAAGATTACCGACATTCAAACCGGAAGTGCTGAATACCCTACATTCTTCAGAAATGAAATCGGTCAGACTCCGGTAATTGATGGCTTAGGACTTACTTACGGCTTCTTAGATAGCCTGGGCAACTATGTAGAGATTTCAGGCTTCACGATTAATGATGCTATAGTTGGCATCTACTATTATGGGACATCTGATATATTGTGCCAGAATAATGTCATTTCAGTGCCTGATGGTGGATATGGCATTCTTTTTGAATCAAGTTCCCAGAGCAGAATTATTAACAACAGAATCTCACCGGGAGCAGGAGCAACTTGGCCCTTTGAGGGAATTTGGGTCTACAACGCCACCAATGTTAGAGTATCTGGAAATGATGTCCGAAATATGAACGATTGCGGACTTCTACTGGAACTTTCATCTAACTGTGGATTCTATCAAAATCTCTCTGTCAATAATATGTTCGGGATAGATGTGATTACCTCTAGTGCTTGTAGCCTCTATAACAATACTTTTGATTTAAACCTTGATGCCGGAATCCATGCCAACCAACTCTCAGGGACGATTTATACGGTGAATAATAATCTCACCAATAACAAATATGGTTTTGGTTGGTGTGACGGAGCAGGCTATATCAGTTCAGATTATAACGATGTCTGGAATAGCACAGTGAACAACTACACTTACGGAACAGGTGGTTACACGGTTACGCCAGGTGTCTCTGATATTAGTGCAGACCCTTTATACACGCCCACCTATTATCTTTCTGCCGGTAGTTCCTGTATTGATGCGGGAACAGATGTCGGTCTGCCTTACATCGGTTTGGCACCTGATATTGGTGCCTTTGAATCAGCAAAAAAGGGGAAACCTAAACAAAGATTGTCCTTCCAGACAAAATCAGTCTGGGGTGATGATGTTAGATTGACCAACGACTCCTTTGCCTCTTATCTCTCCTGGAATAATGGTAAAGTGATGGTGCAAGAAGATTCTATCCTAGGGATAGTCTTCTATGATAATAGGGATAGTAACTACGAAGTCTATTTCTTGAGGTCTTGGGACAAAGGAGAAGACTGGGAACCAGAGACAAGAGTAACCTATGATGCTTTACCCTCTATCTTCCCAGTAATTGCAGGTGCTCAGGGAAAATTTTTCTTGGTTTGGTGTCAGGAGATAAGCGGCTCCTACAATTTGTTCTTCAAATATTCCACAGATTTTGGTTCTACCTGGTCTTCGGACACCAGTTTGACTAATCTGACAACTGATTGTGGTAGTCCTTCGCTAGCTGTCTTTGGTGATACCTTACATCTCGTTTTTCACAATAATAGAACTGGCAACTATGAAATCTTCTACAAGAGGTCTGTGAATGGCGGAACCACCTGGAGTCCTGATACACAGCTGACTAATAATCCGGCGTCTTCGTATTTCCCATCTCTAACGGTAACTGGTGATACTCTGCATCTTGTCTGGTTTGACGAACGTGATGCCAATTTTGAAATCTACTATAAACGTTCAACTGATGGGGGATTAACCTGGTCTTCGGATATTAGAATAACCCTGAATGATTCAGTCTCAGCGTATCCTTCCATTGTCGCAGGAGGGAATAATGTGCATCTCTTCTGGCATGAGAATCGTCTGGGGAACTATGACATTTATTATGCTAAGTCAATTGACGGTGGAGTGTCCTTCAATCCTGAAGTCAATCTCACTCAGACTTTGCTTCAATGTTACTTCCCTTCAGTGACAATTAGTGGAAGTTATTTACATCTTGTTTATAGGGAGGGAGACGAAATCTTTTACAAATATTCTACTGACTACGGACAAAATTGGGGTTCTCCGTTAAGAATTTCTTCTGCAGAAGGAATATCGGAGTATGCGGCGATTGCGGCTAGGGCAGATTCAGTCTATATTGTTTGGTTTGATGAAAGGGACGGCAATCCGGAGATTTATTTCAAGAAGAATGTAGCAGATACCGCAACCACAATGGTAGAAGAAACTTCAGTTCATAGTTCAAAGTTCATAGTTCATAGTAAGTTATATCAGAATCAGCCGAATCCGTTCTCTTCACAAACCGCTATCCGCTATTCGCTATCCGCTATGAGCCACGAGCCACGAGCCATCAGCCATGTTAGTTTGAAAATCTACAACATTGCTGGACAATTGGTGAAAACCTTAGTTGATGAACAGCGAATAGCGAACAGCGAACAGCGAGTAATCTGGGATGGCACAGATGAGAGTGGAAAGCTGGTAGCGAGAGGCGTGTATTTCTATCGGTTGCAAGTTGGTGATTTCAGCGATACGAAGAAGATGATTCTATTAAGGTGACCTCACCTTTACCCTCTCCTAACGTCCGCCTTAGGCGAAGAGAGATGAAGGGAGAGGTTGAAAGCAGGAATGACAGAAAAGAGTTTTGCTAACAGAATAGCCAATAGCCAAAGCGATTTCATTCAGGAGTTTGTGAACATTCTTGAAGAGCATCATATTTCATTCTGCATAATTGGTGGTCTGGCGGTTAATGCTTATGCTGAGCCTGTGGTGAGTCTGGATATGGATGTTGTCATTGCTTCTGATAGGATTGATGAACTATTGACTGTCCTTTCAGAGACAAGATTTTCCGTCGCGCCACAATCACACAGCATCAATATATCCAGTTCCTCTTCGGATTTTCGGATTCAACTCCAGACCGAGCCGAGATACCAAGAATTTATTGCCAGTTCTTCTTACAAGACTATTCTGGGATACAAACTTCCGGTTACCTCTGCGGAAGATGTCTTACAGAGTAAGATTTGGGCTTTCTCTGACCCGACTCGTAGAGCGAGCAAACGGCAGAAAGATTTAGCCGATATTCTGCGATTGATTGAAGCCCAGCCTGCACTTATTTCTCTTTTACCTTCAGATCTGAAAGAGCGACTAACTAATCCCTCCTATCCCCTTTAGAAAAGGGGGATTAAGGGGGATTTGAAAAAAGGAGGGTAAAAAATGACCGTCTGGGCAGTAATTATTTTTTTAATGGGGCTGATTGCCCTGATTCAATATCTCTCAGGCACCTATACCTGGTTTGTTCCGGTCTGGAGTGTTCTCTTAATGTTTATCTCTTTAGCTATCTTTACGAGAATTTCCAATAGAGAAAAACACGGCGAAAAAGAGGTGCTGAAGAGAAAGATTGAAGATTTGGAGAGAGAACTGAAGGCGGTAACGGCAAACCCAGCACCAAAAGCCAGCGAATAGGGAAGCAACAATGAGAAGGATTAAGGTGAAATAGCCCGTGTATTTTGAGATAATTGGAGAAATCGGGGAGATTGAAACCATTGCCGTAGGAGGAGGAATCCGGGATATAATGCGGATTCGCAAACAATATGGTCCGGGTCGATGGTGTAAACTCAAAGGTGTGGCGAAAGTTCGCCTTCAGAGCGGAAGAATATGTAAAGCAGAACTCCACTGGTATGAGGCCCACGGCATAGGTAGAAAGAAAATGAAAATCAAAAGAATACTGGATTAAGACCATGGTAAAAGAAAAGAAGGCACAGGTATTTGCGCTTTGCATAGAGAACAAGGACTGTGAGGATTTGGAAAAACGAAAGATTTACCAAGTTCTACCAGACGATGAAGCCGCAAAGGAAGGATACCTTAGAGTAATTGATGAATCAGGCGAAGATTATCTCTACCCCCAGTCCTATTTCATTCTTGTGCAATTACCCTGCGAGGCGCAAGAAGTAATACAAGTAGCAACATATTAAACCGCATCCTTTGTGCTGTGAAGAATTGAATCAACTGCTGGTCATCTTCGCAGGCTGACCATGAGGATTGGGTTAGGATTATCAGTGCGTGTCCTATGACCCACTTCTAGGAGAGAAGATTCTAATTATAAAACAAAGGGCTATCCCAATAGTTATCGGGATAGCCCTTTGTTATTTGTTCTTTTTCAGTTAATCACCCCATCAGCATAGGCAGCGTCTTTCTCACAGGGAGTAGTTACCTCTACTTTTACAGTAGCGTTCCGTGCCGTAGAATCTGCTGGTGTATCATCAAATAGGGTAAATGAGAATGTGCCAAGTCCCCCAAACTGGAAATTTACACTGGTAGTCCCACGAAGTGTTCCTGCAGTTGTACTAACGCTTACACTGGTTCCTGCCGGCAGAGGCTTGCCGCTTCCATCAGCAACAGAATAAGTGAAGTTCTGAGAACCTCCAGTAGGGATATTAAATATGGTAGGATTAAGGTTAATCGTTATTCCTCTTGAAACATAAACCCAGGCAGAATCATATATTGCAGTTCCACTTGAATCTCTCGTTTCAGCTTTAATCCACGCCTCGCCTCCATTAGGTGGATTCGTCCAATAGGTCCAAGTAACTCCACACATCCCATCTACATTTGTATTGGCTGAACCCGGAAAGACACCACCGGAGTCACAAGTGAACCACACCGTAGTATTTGGAGGAACAGGGTTTCCATATTTATCAAAGACGAAGGCAGATATAGCTACATCTGCAACATTGCACCAGCCCTGAACTACTTTTGTTTTCTCTGCGTAAATATTGAAGTGGTCAGGATGAGGTGGTCCTCCCCAAATAGAAATCTCTGTTGCCTGGGAGATAATTGCATCACACTGTGCCTGAATCCTCACTGTCCCTGATTTGATACCGCTGTTAAGTTGCGTGGTAACCTGACCCAAACTGTTTGTGAGACCTGAGGTAGGATAGACATATTCCCCACCATTCGGACCAAAGACGATAGAAAATGTCACCTGTTTGGAAGATAGAGGTGCTCCGGTCTTACTTCTCACTTCTGCAGTAAGATAAGAAGTCTCATTATCTCCAGAACCATGAACATAGATGTTGGTGGAGGTTACGCTTGTAATTACTACACTGGCGGCTAATGTATCCGGCGCCACTGGAGTAAACTCTACTGTGGTTGTCTGGGTAAAGATGTTCCCATAGGTAGCGGTGACTGTCGCTGTGCCAACCGCTGTTCCAGAAGTCAGAGCGGCTACGGCAGCACCGCTGGAATTAGTCATCACAGAAGATGGAATTGTCCCTAAATTTGTGGAGAAGTTTATAGTCTGAGAAGGAATCGGTGCGCCACCCGTTGTCTCTGTTAAGGTGGCAGTAATATTAGATGAGGAACTACCGTCCGCCGGAATGCTCGTAGGATTAGCAGTTAAATTAAATGTAATACCACGGAAAGTCACATTGACTGTCTGCTGGACTCTGATAGAAACTCCAAATTTGCTAAAGGTAAAAGCTTCTGCCTTGACATTAGCCGTAACATCAGTATTATTAGCGATACTGGTCAAAGTGGCAGTAGCTACACCACTGGAATTAGTAGTTGCCTCTGGAGTAATAGTGCCGGCAGTAGTGCTGAACTGAACTATCTGACCAGCCATTGGTTGCCCGGTAGTAGTATCAGTTAAGGTAGCAGTAATGGTAGCGGTAGAGACTCCATTAGCTAAAATGCTATTGGGATTAGCAGCCAGCACAAGTTTTATTGGAGCATCGCTAAAGGTGACTTGGGTTTGAGCGAGACCACTTCCCGAAGTAGCAGTTACCACAGATGTCCCAACTTTTGTAGCACTGGTCAAAGTAGCAATCGCCTGACCACTGGCATTCGTATTGGCAGAAGAAGTAATCGTGCCTAAAGTAGTAGTGAAATTTACTGTCGTATTCATAGAAACTAAATTGCCATAAGCATCGGTCACGGTAGCAGTGATAGTAGAAGTTGACTTCCCATCAGGAAGAATAGTGGTGGGATTAGCCGTAAGTGTAATGTTAGCGGCTGCTCCGGGTTTGTAAGTAATTGTAAGACTTGAGCTGTCACTCCCGGCAATTGCCCAGACAGAAACCGTTCCGCTGGTTGTGCTAGCAGTGAGCGTAGCTTCCCCTTTTCCTCCCACAGTAGTATCACTGGCAGTAATCATTCCTGGATTGCCTGCAGTGCCCGGTCTGACTCGAAAGAGAACTATCGTGCCGTCAGGAACTGGATAATTGTTACTATCCTTCAAGAGTGCAGTAATTGAACTCGTTGCCTGACCGTTAGCCTCAATAGTGAGGGGATTAGCGGACAAAATGATACTGGCGGCTCTCTTCAAGTCAAAGAATACAGAGGTAATTTGTCCGACTGAAACGCTGACAGTCTTAGCTTGGTCAGGATAACCAGCAAGCGTTACTTTCACTGTATGGTCTCCAGCAGGAATGAGAGTGATGGTATTAGGCGTTGTCCCCTTAAGAACTTCATCTACATAGATGCTGGCTCCTTGAGGACTGGAGTTGACATAGATTGAGCCGGTAGAAGCGACTGAGCTGACTTGCAGTTGCGAACTGTCGGCTTTTCCGTTGGCGCTCATAGCTTTGATATATGTTGTGCCAACAGATTGACCTGTGGCTAAACCTGAAGGGTTAACAGTAGCTATCCCAGTGTCCGCGGAAGACCAGGTAAAAGTCACACCAGAAATTGTACCTCCCACAGAATCATAGGCTGTGGCTGTAAACTGCTGAGTCCCACTTATTAAGATAGAAGCACTGGCTGGAGTGACATCTACACTCTGGACAGTTGCTCCACCAGTCGAGGTTACAGTCAGCGAGGCTGTTCCAGTTTTGCCTTCAGCATTAGCGGAAATGGTTGCTGTTCCGGCTTTCTTACCAGTGGCTAAGCCACTGGAATTTACTGTGGCAACTGAAGTATCACTGGAAGACCAGGTAAAGGTTACCGTGGTGATTTCATTGTTTGAGGCATCATAAGCCTTAGCAGAAAATTGTTGGGTCTGACTAACTCCTATTGAAGCGGTTGCAGGCGTAACTGTTATGGAAGCCACAGATGGACTGGGTGCAGTGGCTGACTTCTTCTTTCCGCACCCACTTATGATGAGTAACCCTACGGAGAGAAGGGCCGTGAGAAGCAATAAATACCTTTTCATCTCTACCTCCTTATTTAGCAAGACTTTTTTAGAGCACTTATTTCCCCCCAGTAAACTAAAAGTGAAAGTTTATCCAATAATTTCTCGGGGTCTCAACATAAAAAGTTTTCTTGTAGCCGTAGGCGTCCTCTCCATAAAAATTCCACTTGCAGTTCATCTGAGAGATTCCATTAGCAGTCATATACTTATAGAAACCGGCGATAACTGAGCGGGTATACTCAAGTTTCATCTGGACAGTATCCGTTCCGGTAATGAAAAAGGAAATAGCTCGGGGTGTCTCATTATAGAGAAGACCAGTCCCATCGGCATTTCTATAGAAACTCGCCCAATCTTGAGTGATAATCGCATCTACTTTGTTCATTGAAACAAATTGCAGAGTCACCGTATAATCTTTGGTAGTATCAGAAACCGAGATACTCAAGGGCGTATCCGAGGTAATTCCTACCACTCTCACATCTGGTGTTGGCGTCAGTGAACTACAACCCCAGAGTCCCAATCCCGCTATGGCTACAAACAAAATAGGGAACCACAGATTAACACAGATTTTCACAGATTCTAATATTTTTAATCTGTGTAATCTGTGCTTGCTTTTTTTTTGTTTTTTCATTGATTCTTTCCTCCTTAGGATTTGAAATTCTGTTCAACCCTGCCACTGAGATACGCGTTACGCTTCACGCTCTACGCTTTAAGCGTTTGGCGTCTAGCGTTTTCTTATTCATCACCTCCTTTTTAGTTCCTACAATCTCTCTTGCAAATTCCTCAAAAATTCCCAGACTCTCCTTAAGATGACGATAAACTTCTTCTGGACGAATATGTCTATATTCATGCACTAAAGCATTTCTAAATCCTACCATTTTCTTCATTTCTTGAGCCATTTTTTTTGAGAGAATCCTTTCGTTCAGGAGAACCTCAAAGACCTGGTGATAGTCATCTGCTCTCGCTAAATTTCTCATCGCAATAATTCTGGCGCCAATATCAATGCAAGCTTGAATTGCCTTTTGAAATTCTCTTTCAACAATGTCCTGTACCTCCCAATTTTTCAAATATTCTTCCAAATCAATTTTTTGCTTTATTCTCAAATTAGAAACCGCTTGATTAATCAATTTCAGAAGTTCCTCAATAATTCTATTTTCTAACACCAAATTCTCCTTTCTTCAGTCTTTCAATCATTGTCTGGGTCAGAAGTTGACGGAGTGGTTCAGTGTCATAGTATTTTAATTCTGAGAGAACCTCAAAATCACAGCGTGCTTCTTTATCTCTTTCATAAATGAGTTTACCATATTTAACTATTTCGTGTCGGAGAAGAAGTGAAGCAGTGTTAGCGATAACAATGTCAATGTCTCTTATTCCAAGAAGTGAAGAAATCTCTGAGAAAAAACAAAATTCTGTTTCAAAAATTCTATCTAGCGGGGGAGCTTCCCGAAGAAGAATCCCAATATCTAAATCGCTCAATGGAGAAAAATCCCCCTTGCTTCTTGAACCAAAAAGATAGACGGCCAAAACATCTTCTCTTGCCGCAAAATATGTTTGTAGTTTTGCTTTGAACCGCTCTTGCATTTTGATAAAATTATACACCTTTTCTAAAATTTTGTCAAGAAAAAAATTAACCATGGGGAACATGGAAGATAACAGAGTCTCACAGAGAAAAATTTTCGCTACTATGGCTAAATATCTGTGGCTAAAATTTTTTTTAAAAATATGCATTTTTTTCTTGACAAAGGATTAAAAAAACTGTTAAAATTTAACAAAATAGCAAACTATATATAATTATCTACAAAATATCTTATTCGCATCTATTCAGAGATTAGAAACATAGATTACGCAAAATGTCCGCATGTCCGCAGAGATTTAGGCAGAAAAGAAGGTAAATTATAGTTTCAGCGTAATCTATAGATTTCCAGCGAACTGTGCGAATTACAGAATCCAATCAAGGATGGAGGAATTGAAAAATGCCATTATCACCGAGAGAAATTGATTCAAATAAACTCTACACTGTTAATGAAACTTCCAGGATTTTAGCCGTGACTGAGCAGACAGTCCGAAAGCACTTGCGCGAAAAGAAACTGAGCGGCAAGAAGATTGGGCGACGCTGGCACATTAAAGGCACAGAGATTCAAAAATTTATTGGAGAGTGACCCCCTTATAATGGGGTAAAAAGGAGGGAAAATGTTATTTGGTAAAAAGAAGTCTACCGTGGGCTTGGACATAGGTTCGCATCAAATTAAAGTGGTGGAAATCCAGAAGGACAAAAAAGGTGCCAGATTGCTCAACTATGGAATTGCCCCCTTGGCTCCAGAAGCCATTGTTGAAGGTGAGATTATGGACCGGGGATTGGTGATAGAGGCCATTAAAAATCTGCTTGAGACTCAGCACATTAAATGTCGGGATGTGGTTTCAGCCATTTCCGGGCGAGGCGTCATCGTCAAACGGATTATGGTGGAAAGAATGAAAGAGTCTGAGGCTAGAGAAAGGATGAAATGGGAAGCCGAACAGCATGTCCCTTTTGCTATCACTGATGTCTCTTTAGACTTTCAAATCCTCAATCCCGAGGCTGGAGAAAATCAAATGGAAGTTCTACTGGTAGCGGTGAAAAATGAGACGATTAATACTCTAGTTGACTTAATTACGGCGGCTGGCCTGAATCCTGTGGTGATTGATTGTGGTGTCTTCGCGATGCAGAATGTCTTTGAGACAAACTATGAGTCACTCCCAGAAGAAATGATTGCCTTGGTTAACATTGGTGCGGATATGACTAATATCAACTTTGTCAAGAATAGTATCCCCGCCTTTACCCGTGACCTTCCAATCGCTGGCAATAGCTGTGCCCAACAGATTCAAAAGAACTTGGGATTATCATTTGAACAATCACTGAATCTGATGAAGGGGGAAGAAGTAAAAGAGACAACCCAGGAGAATGCCAAATCAGTGATTCGTTCCTTCACTTCGGATTTTGCTGGAGGAATTGAGCGGACACTCTCCTTTCTTTCTGCCAGCGGAGAGAGCGAAAAGATGAGCAGGATATTTCTCTCTGGAGGTGGTGCCCTCATTCCTGGAGTAGAGGAGTTTCTCAAAGAGCATTTCGGCATTCCGGTGGAAATCCTTAATCCACTGCGAAAGATTGGTTTTGACCCAGCCCTCTTTGGGGTAACTGGTGCTGAAAGAGTAGCCCCAATACTAACCACGGCTATTGGTTTGGGTTTGAAGGAGGTGAGATAGGAAATGATAGATATAGACCTTTTGCGAGAAAGAAAAAAGGTAAAAGTCCCCATAGGAATAAGACCTCCTAAAGCAAAAAAGAAAATAACCTTCGCCTTGCCTAAAATTCCATTTCACCTAGGAATGGTCATAGCCCTTGTTGTCTTCGCCTTGGTGCTGGTAATAGTCGTGATGACCTATCTCTCTCAACAGACCACTCGGGCTAATCTCAGGAAAAAACTTGAGAGTGAAAGAAAAGAATTGGCTAGCCTTCAGGAGG
This sequence comes from Candidatus Edwardsiibacteriota bacterium, assembly GCA_040755715.1. Classification (GTDB taxonomy): domain Bacteria; phylum Edwardsbacteria; class AC1; order JBFLXN01; family JBFLXN01; genus JBFLXN01. The sequence continues at coordinate 4,692 of JBFLXN010000006.1, read as the reverse complement.
CAAAGAAATTGGTAGAAAATTACAAAAAGATGCAGGAAGAAGTGAAAAAGAAATTAGGAGTAATTGAAAATCTTGATAGAAATCGTTTTTACGAAGCCCATATCTTAGATGAAATAATCTCTTGCCTCTCGGAACATCTCTGGCTGACTTCACTCACCGAAAATAATGGAGCCCTTTCCTTAGAAGGAATCACATTCTCTAAATTGATTGTGGCTGATTTTATGGATAGACTTGAAGAATCACCTTGGTTTTCTAATGTTGAACTCTCTGTCTTGCAAAAAGGAGAGGTAGAAGGAAGAGAAGTAGAAAAATTTGTCATCACCGCCAGTGTGACAATACCACCAGCCACGCCTTCTGCAATCACACCAGTGGCCCAGAAACAGTAGGAGGTATAATGGAAAATAACCAATCACCAAATTCCAATAACCAAAAAGTTTATTTGGTGATTGGTGCTTGGTTATTGGGATTTGAATCATAGGAGGGATAATGGACATAAAAGACCCAAAAACTCAAATTATGATTGTCTTGATTGTCTTAGCCTTGGCAGTTGCCTTTCTTTTTTACAAGTTCAGTTACTCCCCCACTAAGGTAGAAATTAACCAGCTGATACAACAGGAAAAAAGCACGAGGGAAGAGTTGGAGACGGTAAGAGCGGTAGTAGCCACTTTACCCCAGATGAAAGAACAATATGAACTTCTAGTCAAACGTTGGGAAAAGGCACAAGAATACCTGCCTACAGAAAAAGAAATTTCCAAACTCCTTAAGAGTATGACCCATGCTGGAATTGAAAGTGGAGTGAAACTCACTCTCTTCAAGTATTCCACAGGGCCGGGGGCAGAACTCTATTATTCAATTCCGGTAACCATCAGTCTGGCTAGCAATTATCTTCAATTAGGCACATTTTTGACAGCTTTAGGCAACTTACCCCGAATCGTCACCACCAGTGATTTGAAAGTAGCACCCTACACCGACCCTAAGGATAAAATTAAGACGATTAAAGCGGATTTCACAGCAACAACCTATGTATTCAAAATGGGAGGTGAGAAGATTGAAAAGAAAAAGACTCCATAATTCCTATGATTGCGGCGATTTTAAATTAGATTATAGCGATAACAGACTTCACCCCTTTCCTCTCCGAAAGCGTTCGGAGAGGGAGAAAGGGAGAGGTCGCCGTAATCGTTTCTTAATCGTGGTAATCAATGCCCTCTTTCTTTTTTGGCCGGGACTACTTTTGAGCCAGACTAAAACTGCCCTGACAACTACCCAACCTACTCCTTTACAGCCAGTGCCAGAAGATTCTCTCTTTAAACGAGAGAAATTTGAATTTAGGATAGAGGGAAGGCGAGACCCATTTGTCTCCTTAGTGACCAAGAAAGGAGAAGGGACAGGAGAAGTAAATATAGAAAGTTTGGATGTAGGCAATCTCAAATTAGTGGGTATTATTACCGGTAGCTCTGGTAGATTGGGTGTATTTAAGGATACTCAAGGGGTAGGCTATATTTTGAAAGCTGGAGATAGGGTAATTGGGGGACGAGTGGTTGAAGTTCTGGAGGATGCCGTGGTCTTTGAGCAAGGTGAGCCAGGCAAGATGGCCCGCTTTACCGTCCGATTAACACCGAGTAAAAAATGAAAGATGGACTCGCAAAGGTCGCAAAAAATGGATTACGCAAAAGCCGCAAAAATCTGGCAAAATTCGCAAAAAAATAAATCTTCGGTAATTTGGCATTCTTTGCGGATTCATCCTGAATGGATATTTTGCGTCTTGGCGGAATTACAGAACCAACAAAAGGAGGAGAGAAAAAGATGAGAAAAATAGCTCTAAGTATTCTGGTAGTTTTCTTTGCCTTCGTCAAGAGCCAGGGAGCTAATCCAATCAGTGAAATCATCGTTAAGAAGGCTGAGGGAATAACCCAGGTAGTCTTGGTTGCCAGTGCTCCTATGGACTATAAAGATTTTACGCTCTCAGGACCTGAAAGAATAGTGATTGATTGCAAAGGAGCAAATTTTGCCTTGCCTCTAAAAACTCTGGAAATTAATCGGGGTGGTATTAAAAACATTGCCCTCAGTCAGTTTGAGCGTGAAGGAGGAATTGCCCGCTTAGTGATTGAACTTGTGACTAAAACATCTTATCTCGTTCTGGCTGAGGAGAATGAATTGACTATTGCTCTGACCACCGCTGAAACCACACCATTTGAGGAATGGAAAGCGTCAGTGGCTGTGGGTGCACCGCCGGTACCACCTGCACCACCGCCGCCACCTCCGGAAACTGTTGTAGTAGCCCTTCCGCCTCCACCGCCACTACCTCCAGAGACTGTGGTGGTAAAGCCACCGCCACTACCTCCAGAAACTGTGGTGGTAAAGCCACCGCCACTGCCTCCGGAAACTGTGGTGGTAAAGCCACCGCCACCGCCTCCGGAAACTGTTGTGGTAGCGCTTCCACCTCCACCACCAGTGCGGGAAATCGTCGCACCACCTAAACCTCCGGTGGCCAGACCGCCTGTAGCCCCGAGAGAACGAACAGTCTCCCTTGACCTTGAAGATGCTGACCTTCTCACAGTCTTGCGGGCAATGGCCGATTACGCCGGTAAGAATATTGTTGCTGGAAGTGAAGTAAAGGGAACCGTCACTGTCAGATTGCGCAATGTCACTTGGACCAGAGCCTTTGAAGAAATCTTGCGGGCTACCGGCTTCGGCTACATAGAAGAAAGCGGTATCATTAGAGTGGCCTCACCTGCTAGGTTGCAGAGCGAACAGCAAGAACGAGAGGCAGGTCAGCCGCTGGTGAGCAAAATCTATCAGTTAGAATTTACCACTGCCAGTGAAATCCAGGGTCCTTTGGGCAAAACCCTTTCCAGCCGAGGACATATTGAGACAGATGAACGCACAAATGCATTAGTAGTAACTGATGTCGCTTCGGCACATGAAAGAGTGCAGGATTTAATCAACATTTTGGATACCAGAACCCCACAAGTGGAAATCGTCGCTCGGATTGTGGAAGTTAATACGAGCTCGGTTAGGGATTTGGGAATAGAATGGCATCTTACCAATTTAGCCAGTGCTCCTGCCAATGTTGAAACAAAGAATATTGATATGGTGCCTTGGGGAGTAACCCCGCCAGCTTCAGCCGGAACAGTTGTCCTGGGGACTCTCCGTTCATTTGCTAAACTGGATGCTACACTCTTAAGCTTGGAATATAACAATAAAGCCCAAACCATTTCTAATCCCAGAATTACTTCTGTCAATAATAAGAGCGCTAAGATTGTAGGCGGTAAGAAAATTCCTATTTCTTTACGAGATGTTAGTGGGAATACGGTGACCCAGATGTATACAATTGGAATTGTGCTTCAGGTTACTCCTCATATCAATTCAGCAGAAAACATTACGCTTGAGTTACACACGGAAGTCAGTGATATTGACCCGACCGCAAAGATTTTAGGTGGAGTGGTAATTCTGACCACTGAAGCAGATACGAGAGTGCTTTTGAATAATGGGGAAACCGTAGTGGTGGGAGGTTTAATAAAAACCTTAGGTGGCAAAACTGTTCAAGGTGTTCCCATCTTAATGCATATTCCAATTATCGGTGAACTCTTTAAAACCACCACCAGAAGTAGAGATGAAAGAGAATTGCTTATTTTCATCACTCCACATATTCTCAAGCAGGGCTAAGAGCATTAGAACAGTGAGCGAAAGAAAACCGCCCCGAGTTATCGGGGCGGTTTTTACTTAGTTCTTTCTGAAAAACCACAGCCTCACCCCCCTGACCGACTGTCCGTTGGGCTAGGTCCAGGGGAAGGGGACGAGGACTCAGAGGCGACTGATATTCTTGCCACTCTTGATTTTAATCGGTCAGCGGTGCGATGAGGGATGGAACCTTTCTTGGCGGCTTTGTCCAAAGTAGCATAGACTAAAGGAAGGAACTCTCTTCTCTTTTCTATTTCTTTTTCTTTCCGGACTTTCTTTAGAATTGTCCGGACAGCGGAGCGAACGGCCTGATGCCGCACCCTTCTTCTTAAGTTTTGGCGAGCATTTTTTAATACAGAGAGCGACCTTTTTTTTACTTTCTTCTGTGGCATTTTTAATTCTCCTTACTTTAAGTCCCATTTTTAGCGATTCTTTTTTCACCACTACTTCTTTCTGTTTGGGTTTCACTTGAATATCATAAACTTGCATAAAGTCATGACCGAGCAAGACATCATAATTAGGCTCTAGCACCTCGTCATCCACAACATAACACAAATGAGGCACCCATACATCCTTCAGTTTAATCTGTATTCTTAGGATATGGGTAGCTTTAAAACTCCCATTACCTAAACCAGAAAATATTTCCGGGTAAGAGAGTTTCGTCACCTCTCTCATTTTTAATGCTACTGACTGTTTCACAAAAGTTCGTGGAGAACCCGTATCAAAGTAAAATTTAATCAGGCGGCTTTTTTCAGTAATTGCTGAACGAGTCTTAAAACTTTTTATTATATCCCCCATTTGTCTTTCTCCATCTACAAGAGATGCAACTTCGCTACGATGATAAAGAATATCACATTCTCCCATAGTTTGTCAAGGGAAAATTTAGGGGCTTCACCGATTTCGGTGCAAATTTTAAAGGAAGACGCTGAAATATCAATATGTTTGTTAGCTTTTCCGATTTCGGTGCAAACTATCACCTAAATATTTGGAAATTTGAAATAACTTCAGATG